>REAB01000205.1 GCA_004293645.1 Cytophagia bacterium
TTAAGTCTTTTGATTTGTAGAAAAACTAAATTACTTCTTTTTGCTCACTCTCCTCCTTTTTTTTTCTAAAACTGTAAACTGCATCGTGAAGGATGCCACATTATCCTATCAGGTTATCTCAATTTTTGATTAGATAAGTGATTACTTTCTAAATTAATTGCACGCATCATGGCAGAAAACTTTGTAGTATCAGCTCGCAAATACCGCCCCGTTACTTTTGAAACAGTAGTGGGGCAGTCGCACATCACCACCACCCTCCGCAACGCCATCAGAACCAAGCACTTGGCGCAGGCTTTTCTGTTTTGTGGGCCACGCGGCGTGGGCAAAACCACCACCGCCCGCATATTGGCCAAAACCATCAACTGCCAAAACTTGGCCGACGACGTAGAAGCCTGCGGTGTGTGCGATAGTTGCGTAGCCTTTCAAAACAACGCCTCGTTTAATGTCCACGAACTCGATGCGGCCTCCAATAATTCGGTGGACGACATCAGGCAGCTCATTGACCAAGTGCGCTATCCGCCCCAAACGGGCAAGTACAAAATCTACATCATTGACGAGGTGCACATGCTCTCGACGGCGGCTTTTAATGCCTTCTTGAAAACCCTCGAAGAGCCACCCAGTTACGCCATTTTTATTTTGGCTACCACCGAAAAGCACAAGATTTTGCCCACCATTTTGTCGCGTTGCCAAAATTTTGATTTTAATCGAATTCAGGTGCGCGACATGGCCGACCACTTGGCCAACATTGCCAAAAAAGAGGGTATCGAAGTAGAACGTGAAGCCCTCGAATTAATAGCCCAAAAAGCCGACGGCGGCCTCCGCGACGCGCTATCTATGTTCGATTTGAACGTTACGTTCTCGACCGACAACGTGCTGCGCTACCACGAAGTAGTTGATAATCTGCACATTCTGGACTACGATTATTATTTCAAAATCACCGACCGACTTTTAGACGGCGATTTGTCGCAGTCGTTTTTGTTGTTCAACGAAATTTTACAGAAGGGCTTCGATGGTCATTTGTTTGTGGTGGGTTTGTTAGAACATTTGCGCAATTTGTTGGTCAGCAAAGACCCCATTACGGTGCAACTGTTGGAGGTTTCGGAGTTGGCTAAAAGCAAATATTTGGAGCAATCGGCCAAAACGCCGCTGCCTTTTTTGGTGTCGGCGTTGAGCATAGGCAGCCAATGCGACATCAACTACAAAGCGGCCAAAAACCAGCGTCTGCACGTCGAGATGCTATTGATGAAGCTGTCGTATTTGCCCAATGTATTGACCATCAATGCCCCGGCGGGAGCAGCACCACAACCCGCGCCCGCCGACATACAGCCTACCGTTAGCGGCGGACAAATGGGGGCGGGGCTTTTGCCCAAAGCCTCCTTCACGGCCGAACCGCCCGCTGTGTATGAAAAAACCGCCCCGCCCACTACCAGCAAACTCCGTTCTACCGTGAGCATTGGTGCGCTACCTGTCCCTGTCGCGCCCGTTGCGGCTGCCGCAGTTGATGAAACCAAAGCCTTAGAAACGCCTACCGAAACCTCAGCCGCTGATGCCGAATTTACGTCCGAAGAGTTGAGCGCAGTTTGGAACGATTTTGTAAAATACCGCGAATTTAACGACGGTAGTGTGAGCGAACAAATTATGCTCAACCGCTCTTTTACGCTCAATGGCACCACCATTCAGTTGGTATTAGACAATTTGATTCAAGAAAATATGCTCAACGAAATACGCTATGAGCTGCTCAGTTATTTGCGCAATAGACTGAAAAACAAGAAGATACAGATAGTGAGTAAGGTAATGGCGAGCGACGTAAAACGCAATCCTTATACGCCCCAGGAGCGGTTCAACGCGCTGGTTGAACGTAATCCCAACCTTTTGAAACTGCAACAAGCCTTGGGGTTGGAAGTAGATTTTTAAGGAAAAATTACTTGATTTTTTAAGTAAAAACATATCATAACTGCTTGACTATCAATGTATCCATGCTTTTTTGAACGGATACGCCAACATTAAGGTATGAATCAGAAAGGGCGACATGGCTGTAAATGAGTTGATACCTCATCAAAGACCTTTAAGGAGTCAGCATATTTAAAATCGAAATATTTTTTTACGATTTTTGAAATTTCTCGCTGAAAGCTTTTTTGTCATTGTAATGATTTGGTAAATAGTGAATGGTTATTTTAGAAAACAAACATACACCTTTTGCAATAAATTTTGGTTGCAATGTTTTGATTTTCAAAGTGTTGTAACCTTTTCAATAATCACAAATTAATAAATGAGGGGCGTTTTTCTAAGCCATCGCCACGAACGGCAACTAATTCGTTGCCTGCATTCCATATTGTTTAACCAGCTGCTCGGCCACAAAAATTCCGTCTAACGCTGCCGACATAATGCCTCCCGCGTAGCCCGCACCTTCGCCGCAGGGATAGAGTCGTTTTACGTGCGGGTGTTCGGACGTTTCACGGTGGCGCGGAATGCGCACGGGCGAAGAAGTACGGCTTTCTACGCCAATGAGTTGAGCTTCATTGCTGACATAATTCCGCATTTTTTTGCCAAAATCTTCTAACCCCTGTCGCAGTGGTTCGGCAATGTAATCGGGTAAGTATTCGCGCAAATCAATGGATTGTAGTCCAGGTTGGTAAGAAGTTTCGAGCAATTCGGACGAAGTCTTTTGTTTTACAAAATCTAGTACGCGCTGGGCGGGAGCGGTTTGTTTACCGCCCATCAGTTGGCAGGCTTTTTGCTCAATTTGGCGCTGAAGCTCCAGCCCCGCTAAAGCCCCAAATTCCTCAAAAGGCTTTAAATCAACGGCTTCGATGCTCACTACCATGCCCGAATTGGCAAAACGAGAGTCGCGCCGCGAGGGCGACATTCCGTTTACCACCAACTCGCCAGGTGCCGTGGCGGCAGGGACAATAAACCCACCAGGACACATACAAAACGAAAATACGCCCCGCTGCACATTTTTGTAGTGCGTTTGAGCTACCAAACTGTACGAGGCAGCGGGCAGATAAGCCGAACGAGGCGTAGAACGGTACTGAATCGAATCAATAAAGAGCTGCGGGTGTTCAATCCGAACGCCCACTGCAAACGATTTTGCCTCCATTAGCACGCCGCGCTGTTGGCAAAGTTCAAAAATGTCGCGGGCGGAGTGCCCCGTGGCCAGCACCACACCCACACCCACAAACGCCCGTCCGTCGGCAGTAGCTACGCCCTGTATTTCTTTGTTTAGAACGCCATCAGCCTGTTTATCAAATATAAAATCAACTACTTTGGTCTCAAAATGTACTTCGCCGCCTGCTTGCAAAATACTGTCGCGCATGGCCGCAATGAGTGGGGGGAGTTTGTTGGTGCCAATGTGCGGGTGCGCATCGTACAAAATCTGCTCGGTAGCGCCGTGCGCCACCAAAATTTCGAGCACATTGCGAATGTCGCCGCGCTTGTTGGAGCGGGTGTAGAGTTTTCCGTCGGAGTACGTTCCCGCACCGCCTTCGCCAAAACAATAATTGGATTCTGCATTGACCAAGTGGTCTTTGTTGATGGCCGCCAAGTCGCGGCGGCGGGCGCGTACGTCTTTGCCGCGCTCCAAAATAATGGGTTTATAGCCCTGCTCAATGAGCCGAATGGCCGCAAACATACCCGCAGGGCCACAGCCCACAATGACCACAGCGGGTTTTTGCGACACGTCAGGGTAGTTTTTTTGGTGGGCAATAACGGGAGTGGGCAACTCGTCCACAAAAACCTCGGTCTGCACGTTCACCTTAATTTGCCGCGCCCGGGCATCAATAGATTGTCGCAGTTTACGAATCACAATAGACTCATAATCTGATAGTTGTAGCGTTTCAACAATATGCTGTTCGAGCGCGGCATCGTCCATTGCTATTTCGGGCGGCAGCGTCAATTGGAGTATTTGGTTCATATTTTTACGGCCAGAGGCCTGGTAATAGTCGGCACGCGGCTTGAGCCACGCGCCATCGGTTTGAGCCACGCGCCATCGGCTTGAGCCACGCGCCATCGGCTTGAGCCACGCGCCATCGGCTTGAGCCACGCGCCATCAATATTAGCAGCTTATTTTGGCTACTCTGGCGGCGTGGCGACCACCTTCAAATTCGGTGTTCAAAAATAATTCAAGGCACGCAAAGGCGGTTTCTTGGGTTATGAAACGAGCAGGAAGGCAAATCACATTGGCATCGTTGTGCTGCCGCGACAGCACCGCGAGGGGCGTGTCCCACACCAACGCCGCCCGAATACCCTGGTGTTTGTTGGCCGTTATGGCCACTCCCTGCGCACTGCCACACACCAACACCCCCACGTCAAAGGTCCCGTTTTCGACGGCAGCAGCTACGGGGTGCGCAAAATCAGCGTAATCGGCTGATTCTGAGCTATATGTGCCAAAATCTTTTACTTCGTAATGGTGGTTTTGAAGCCATTCAATGAGTGGTTCTTTGAGCGAAAAGCCCGCGTGGTCGCCCCCAATTGCTATTTTTTTAGACATAGTTGAACATTATTGGGATATTGTACGTTTATTGTTTCCCGATTGCCTACAAAGGTAATGGGTAGTTCATAATAAAAGAACGAAAACAGAACACATTTATACATTCATTTAAAACAACAGCAATGGCAGACGGAGAATTGATGGAAAACGGAATAGAGCAGGACGAAGCCCGCATTCGACAGGCTTTTGAAGACAAAAATTGGAATACCATCAAGAGCGAAGATTCTTGGGTTATTTTCAAAGTAATGGCCGAATTTGTAGAAGGCTTTGACAAATTGGCCAAAATAGGCCCGTGCGTATCTATATTTGGTTCGGCCCGCACCGACCCCAACCACCCGTATTATAAAATGGCCGAAGAAATTGGGGCTAAATTGGTGCGGCACGGTTTTGGAGTGATTACGGGCGGCGGCCCGGGTATTATGGAAGCGGGCAACAAAGGAGCGCACAGCCAGGGCGGGAAGTCCATCGGGTTGAACATTGAATTGCCTTTTGAACAGCACAGCAATATTTACATTGACCCCGACAAAAACATCAATTTTGATTTTTTCTTTGTCCGTAAAGTCATGTTTGTAAAATATTCGCAGGGATTTGTGGTAATGCCAGGTGGTTTTGGCACCCTCGACGAACTCTTTGAAGCCCTCACCCTTATCCAAACCAAAATCATTGGGCGTTTTCCGATTGTGCTGGTAGGACGGCAATATTGGCAGGGATTGGTAGATTGGCTCGACCAAACCATGCTGCAACAAGAAAGAAACATTGGCCCCGAAGACCTCAAACTATTTAATATAGTAGAAACTACCGACGAGGCCGTCAAGGTAATTGACGATTTTTATTCTAAATACCGCCTCAAACCTAACTTTTAATATTTGCGCAGCCTCGCACTTGCGGGCGGGGTTGCGCAAATATTATTTTTTTATTAATTTTGCCGTCCCTTTTGAATTTTTCAATTTTAAGAAAGCCTTACCAAAATGCCAAAAAATGCCGAACCTCCTGACGGGGGGCGACAGTCGCTAAAAGCAGTTATTTCTACTTTTCAATTGTGGGCCATTGCCGTCGGCATGGTTATTTCGGGCATCTATTTTGGGTGGAATTACGGCTGGGCAGTAGCTGGCACATTGGGATTCTTGGTGGCCACGCTCATTGTTACAGTTCTATACATTACCTTTATTTTTAGTTATACAGAGCTCACTGCCGCCATTCCAAAGGCGGGTGGGCCTTTTAGTTATGCCTACCGCGCTTTTGGGGCTAATATGGGTTTTGTGGCGGGTTTTGGTACACTCGTAGATTTTGTACTGGCCCCACCCGCCATTGCTTTTGCGCTGGGTAGCTACTCCCATTTTCTCAATCCTAATATTCCAGTTTTGTTGGTTTCGGTGGGGGCTTACGTAATTTTTATTGCAGTCAATGTGCTGGGAATCAAAGAGTCAGCCAATTTTTCGTTGGTTATTACGGTGCTGTCGGTGGCCGAGCTGCTGGTATTTATGGGCGTAATCGTGCCTTATTTTAAAGTAGAAAACTTTGTGGCTCATTCCATTCCTGTTACGGCAAGTGGCGTTTTTGAAGCGCTTCCTTACGCCATTTGGTTTTACATTGCCATCGAAGGCGTAGCCATGGTGGCCGAGGAAGTCAAAAATCCGCAACGTACTATTCCGCGCGGTTATATTTTGAGCATTTTAACGTTGGTAGTGTTGGCCATTGGCACCATGGTATTGAGCGGTGGCGCAGGCGACTGGCGGTTGTTGAGCAACATTGACCACCCGCTGCCCGAAACGCTCTCGCTTACGTTGGGGCGCGACAGTGCTTGGTCAAAGATTTTTGCCAGTCTGGGGCTTTTTGGACTCATTGCGTCTTTTCATTGCAACACCATTGGGTATTCGCGTCAAATTTTTGCCCTGGCCCGCGAGGGTTTTCTGCCCAGTTTTTTGGCAAATCTGCACCCGCGTTTTCAAACGCCGCACTACGCGCTCTTGTCGGGTGGCGTGGTTGGTTTGGGCGCGTTGCTGGCCGCTTCTACCGACAAGCTCATCATTCTCTCCGTGTTGGGGGCTATGGTGATGTACATCACGAGTATGCTGAGTCTGTTTGAGTTGCGGCGTAAAGAACCCCACCTGTATCGGCCTTTCAAAACGCCCTTTTATCCGTGGTTTCCGCTCATTGCGCTCTGCTTGTCGGTGGTGTGTTTGTTGGCCATTATGTACTACAATCGGGGGCTTAGTTTGCTGTTTTTCAGTGCGCTGTCGCTGGCTTTGCTGGTATTTTGGCGTGTAAAAGAACCTCTGGTAGAAACCGAGCTGCAAAAAGGAAAATAAAAACGTGGCCAGAACACGAATAAAAAGAAAAAAGCCTCGAAAATTCGAGGCTTTTTATCTACCTATTAACAGCCATGAAAACAAATATATTTACGTAAACGTAGTCAAGAGATAAAAACTTGGTTAATTACTAAAACCGAGTTTGAGACGAATATTTTCTCAAAGGTAACTTTCTGTGAAAAAACAAACTTGATAAAACCAAAAATTAGCGCGAGCCTTATTAAGATAAGAACTTCCAAGAGCAGATATGAAGAATAAAATTGAACGGAGGTACAAGCAACCGAAAAACCAGTAAATTGATGGCCAGAAATTATAAAGAGACTGAACGCATGACTGATTAGTAAATTTTATTCAAATATAGCTGTGATTAAAAGTGCTTTGTTCTGTTGTTGTTGATTTCTGAGTGTAAATATAGACGTATTAACAGCGAAAATCCAAATATTATTTTCAAAAAAGCATTATTTTTTCTTAAAATATTTAACAAACTTTAACAAAACTTAAACAAAATAGCCCAAAAGTGGCTAAACGCAGTAAAAAAAGCTGCGGATTGACAAATAGACAGCACCGCTTTATTAACCAAACGAAGATTTGCAGGAAGGGCTACAATTTCTTGAAAACTCACTAACTTTGCACCACAAAATACTTAACAAAGAGAATGCCGCGTGCTTAGGGCGCGGCAGTACTCGCTTCATTTTTCTAAAAAAAACGCATGGATCGTAACACAATTATTGGCATGGTATTAATGATGGGAATGTTGATAGGCTATCAATATTTAGCCCCTGCTCCTCCGCCCACCCCAGCCCCGCCAATTGATAAAAAGAAAACTCCCCCCCAACCCACCGCTACCGTACCGCAATTAGACTTCATAGCGGCCAAAGCACAATACGGTGAATTTGCCAAAGCTGCCCAAGGAGCGGCGCAAGATGTTGTAATAGAAACCGAAGATTTGCAGCTTACTTTCAACAGCAAGGGCGGTGTAGTCAAGCAAGTATTGCTCAAAAAATACAAAACCTACGAGCAGAAGCCACTCTATTTGTTGGACGAGCCGAGTAGCAAATTTGCGCTTTCTTTGCCCACGCCCAAAGGGCCAGTCAATGTGTCGGAGTTGTATTTTACGACCAACGGCAGCAGCCAAACCATCAAGGCTGGGCAAACTGCTACGCTTAGTTTTAAACTCGAAATTGCGCCTAACCAGTACGTGGAGCAGCTTTATACGGTGCAGGGCAAAGGCTATTCGGTTGATTACGACCTCAAATTGGTAGGAATGGACGCGGCTTTGGCTAAAGAACCCGTGCGGTTGCAATGGCGCGATGCCCTCAAACAATACGAAAACGACCTGTCGGAAAACCGCAAAGTGGTTACCACCAATTATTACAGCAACGGCATGAGCGACATTGGCCTCAATGCCACCAGCAATTTGGAAGAAAAACCAGAAGAGGCTGTTCAGTGGTTTACCCACAAAAACAAGTACTTTTTGTCGGGATTGATTGCCAAAAACGCGCCTTTTACCAACGTAGTCTTGCAGGCCATGCCCAGCACCGATTCTACTTACATCAGCACCATGCAGAGCGACGTAGCCCTCTCAACTGCCGACTTAAAAGCGGGTAAAGGTAATTTTCAGTTTTATTTTGGGCCCAACGACTACCAAGTTGTAAAAGCTGTAAACGCGCCCGATTTTGAGGACAACGTAGAATTGGGCTACGCATTTTTGCGACCACTCAACAAATATTTTTTCGTGCCGTTGTTTAATTTCTTTGAAAAATTCATTGGCAACTACGGCATTTTGATTGTTTGCTTGGTTATTTTTATCAAACTATTGCTCACGCCTTTGGTCTATAAATCGTACATCAGCATGGCCAAAATGCGGATGTTGGCTCCCGAATTGGCCATTATCAAAGAAAAAGTGGGCGACGACGCGGCCAAAATGCAGCAAGAGCAAATGAAGCTGTATCAGCAAGTGGGCGTGAGTCCGTTGAGCGGTTGTGTGCCAGTATTGGCTACGATGCCCGTCTTGATGGCGTTGTTTTTCTTGTTTCCCAACCTAATAGAACTTCGCCAAGAGTCGTTTTTGTGGGCCAAAGATTTGTCCACCTACGATGCGCCGTTTCATTTGCCGTTTACCATTCCTTTTTACGGAGCGCACGTGAGCGTTTTCACGTTGCTAATGACCATTTCGCAGTTGATTTATGCCAAATACAACAACCAGATTACGCCGCAGCAAACGCAGCCTGGTATGCCCGACATGAAGATGCTGGGCTACGCAATGCCCGTCATGTTTATGTTTGTGATGAACACTTTTCCCGCAGGTTTGAGCTTTTACTACTTCATTTCCAACATTGTTACCATTGCCCAGCAGCAGATTATCCGCCGCTTTGTGAACGACGATAAAATCAAAACCATTTTGGAAGAAAACCGCAAAAAGATTGCATCGGGCGAGAAAAAGAAGTCGAAATTTTCGGATATGCTCGAAAAGTCAATGAGGGCCGCCGAAGATGCCAAAAAACAAGCCGACGAAGCGAAGAAGAAAAAGAAATAAAATAGAGTTTATAACAAAAACGACGAGGCCGCGCGGGTAGCCTCGTCGTTTTTTTATTATGAACCCGATGATGGCGCGAGGCTCTGCCTCGTGCCTTTTATTTACAGGCTTCCAGCCGAAAGTACTGGACAAACAAGGCTGGAAGCCTCTAAATAGAAATCACGAGCGGGACGCTCGCGCTATCAATGTTTTTCAGTACTGGTTACTCCACCTCAATCACTACATCTTTGGAGAGTGGGTGCGCTACGCAGGTCAAAATAAAACCCGCTTTGAGTTCGGTGTCGGTGAGGCCGTCTTCTTCGTCGAGTTTGATGCGCCCTGAGGTGCATTTGGCCATGCAGGCCGTACACATACCCGCTTGGCACGAATAGGGCAGGTCAATGTCTAAGTCAAGTGCCGCTTCTAAGATGGTTTGGTGCGGGGCTACCTCAAATTTGTATTCCGTGCCTTCGTACAAAACGGTTACCTCTTGTGTTTTGAGGTTATCTTCGTCTTCGTCGTTGGCCGTTACTTCGCCTTGCGTGGGCGTACTCACAAAACTTTCTTTGTGGATTCGGCTTGGTTTTACTTCCAAAATGGCCAATGCGCGTTGGGCTTCTTCCATGAGTCCGTCGGGGCCGCAGAGATAATAGTCGGAAGTAACGGGCGAAAATGCCTCTACTTCTTCTAATAGCCTCAAAATCTGTGTTTTATTGAGCCGACCCGTATGGCCCGCCCAGCCGTTAATGGGCTGACTAAGCGTGTGTTTTACCAACATTCGGTTGCCAAACTGCGCGGCCAATGCCTGTAATTGTTGTTTAAAAATAATGGATTCTTCGTCGCGATTGCCATAAAGCAGCACCACGCGGCTTTCAGATTCGATTTTTAGGATAGACTTGGCAATGGCCATGAGCGGTGTAATGCCGCTACCCGCCCCAATGAGTACTACGGTGCGACTGTTGCGGGCATCGGCTTGGGCCGTAAACTGCCCCATGGGCTCCATTACTTCCAAAAAATCGCCTTCTTTTACGTTGTCGTTCAGCCAGTTAGACACCAAGCCGCCCGTTACGCGCTTCACGGTTACGGCGGGGGCAGCGTCGGTATGGGGCGAACTGCTCATGGAATATGACCGACGCACTTTTTGCCCGTCTATGTTGGAAAGCAACGTCAAGAATTGCCCTGGTTGGTACTTAATTTGCTCACTCAGCGGTTGCCAAAAATGAATCGTAACGGCATCGGGCGTTTCGCGGACTACTTCTTTTACTTTGAGGTGAAAATATTTAACAGCCATTGATAAAATTTGGATAGTTTTATGAACATAACAACTTTTGTAGTTGCGAAGTGTTCAATAAATCTCAAATTTAGTAAAAAACTTACTTTTTTAAGCGTTAAATCAACTGTTGGTATGAATTTAGACTTGCTCAATCAGCCCTACCACGTGTCGGAAGAAGCCATTGCGTTTTACCAAGAAAACAGATACATTAAACTCAAAAATGTGTTTGATGCCCCAACACTTGCCCATTACAACGGCGTTATTTCGGGGCAAGTAGCAAAAATGAATACCACTACCACCAAATTGGACGAAAGAGATACCTACGGAAAAGCTTTTTTGCAGTTGTTTAATTTGTGGCGCGAAAATACCGAGGTAAAAGAATTTGTGTTTAGCAAACGGCTGGCCCAAATTGCCACTCACCTCATGCAGTGCCAGGGCGTAAGAATGTACCACGACCAAGCCCTGTTTAAAGAAGGCGGGGGCGGCATTACGCCTTGGCACGCCGACCAATATTATTGGCCGTTGAGCAGCGACAAAACCGTTACCGTCTGGATTCCGCTGCAAGCAGTGCCGCTCGAAATGGGGCCATTAGAGTTTAGTGCTGCCAGCCACCGCATTGTAGAAGGCCGCGATTTGAAAATTGGCGATGAGAGCGAACAACTCATTGGCGAAAAACTGCGCGTAACCGACTTTAAACACGTCATCGAACCTTTCGATTTGGGCGAGGTAAGTTTTCACTCGGGCTGGGTGTTTCACCGCGCGGGAGCCAACATTACCAACCAAACGCGCAAAGTAATGACAGTGATTTACATGGACAAGAACATGATTTTGCAACAGCCCACCAACAAAAATCAAGAAGCCGACTGGCACACTTGGTGTCCTGGCGCAAAAGTAGGTGAAGTAATTGACAGCGAGCTAAACCCTGTTTTGTATTAAGTGCTTGTCGGAGAATTTAAAATAGGATTGAATTTAATTGATAATGAGTTAGTTAATATTTTTAAAGTTTGCCAGCCCTGTTGTAACAAAGGCTATGGAATTTGATAAACTTACTTTCTTTATTCTGACTACCTGATGAATAATTCTACCGCATCGGCGGTTCGAATACTTTCATTTCAGTAAGAGAATCGTAGGTTTGTGTTAACAAAATAAAATTTGGCAAAAAGAGCATACCGTTAAGAAGCTGGTAGTAAAATACCGAAAACATGGAGGTACTCTTTTTGCT
>REAB01000206.1 GCA_004293645.1 Cytophagia bacterium
GAAACCATTTGTTAGGAGTGCCGTCGATACTATCTAACTTATTATAGGCAACTCCTGTTTCCCACCATTTGTTTTGCATTTTCCTAAAACGCTGTCTGTCGTTTCCTGCTAATGTGTCTAAATATTTATTGTTGCCAACGTAAAATGCCCATTCGTAATTTGGGTTTACAAAAATATTATTTTCCACAGGTAAGCCCTGACCTGGTCTTGCTGCAACATAAGGTACAATTGTTTTAAGTGCTGGGTGCAACGTTTTGCAAGCAGCCCATTGTGTAAAGCCATTGTAACTACCGCCAAACATTCCAACACTTCCGTTGCACCATTTTTGTTTGCTAATCCATTCTATAACGTCATACGCATCATTGCCGTCATTCTCATAAGGAAATATTTCGTCAGGACTAAAACGTTTACCTCTTGTGTATGCAATTACACCTATATAACCATTGTCTGCTGATTCTTTCGTTGTTCTAATATCTCTGCCTTTGTCCCTAACATAAATGGTATATTGAAGTATTACAGGTTTAGGATTTGTATCTCCCTTTTTACGAACCACCATTGCAGATACTGTGGCACCGTCCCTTGTCTTTATTAAAACGCTATCTTGAATGTCATATTCACTTGTTGTAAGGCAACGGGCAAAAGTTAAGCCAGCTATGCCACCACCTATGATGGCTATTTGTTTTTTATTTTTCATGTCAGTTCTTAAACGTGAGTTGATGTTGCACTTTGATTAACTCTGATTGTCCCGATTGGCAATTGGCGGGCTGCGTCTCTAACGCAAAATGAGGGTAGAAATTTGGTATAATTCAAATATCAATTCGTTCGAGTGCGTGACAAAATCGGGGGGAGGTCGTATTAAGAGGCGTATCTAAAGGCCATTCCCTTTACCTTTTTTACCAGTTGCCCCGATTTTGTCACGCACTCAATTCGTTCAATTCTGCCCTTCAACAATTTCTCGTACGTTTGCTTCATTTCAAAAGGCAAAAAACTTTGTGTAATTAATGCGCACATGGCCGTCTGTTTTTTTGCAAATTTGGCATAAACCCGTTCTGAGGATTTAACAGGAATCCCCAAATTCTTGGCTAATTCGTCAAAATCGGCTCGTTTGAGGCGATTTTTCTTTCCATTTATTGTCAAGGCAGACTCTTATACGCCCGATTTCTCGGCCAAATCTACTTGAGTCAGTTTTAAAGACTTGCGTCTATCTTTCACAAACTGAGCAATGAGGCTTTTCATTTATACCTGTTCGGGGTTATTTTATTCAATTTTGCTTAAGTTATACCTTTTCGGGTACTAATATATTGAATGTTTCCGAAAACTGTGTTGTACGGGGGGCATGTACGGAGGTTTGGAAAGGGTTATTCTTTCATTTCTTGTCAAATTTCCTCAATGGGTAGCCAATAAACGAAGTTTTAAACCTCCCAAAAATCGCTTACTTTTGCAGTTCAATTCAACTTACCATCGTACCCATGTACCTCGAAGACCGCATTTATTTCGACAACGCCGCCACTACCCAGATTGACCCCCAAGTGCTGGAAGCCATGCTACCCTGGCTGCAAAACCAATACGGCAATCCGTCGTCAATTCATGGGCACGGGCGCGTGGTGAAATCGGCCATTGAGCAAGCCCGCAAAACTGTGGCGAGCTTGTTGAACACCTCGCCTTCCGAGATTTTCTTCACTTCTGGTGGCACCGAAGCCGACAATACCGCCATTCGGTCGTCTATCGAAACTTTCAATTTGACGCACGCCATTACCTCGCCGCTCGAACACCACGCCGTGCTGCACACGCTTGAGTTTTTGGACAAGCAGGGCGTTGTCAAACTCAGTTTGGTAAACGTAGATGCCAAAGGCCACGTGGACTTGGCGCATTTGGAAGAACTCCTGCGCACCAATCCGCGCTCGCTGGTGTCGCTCATGGAGGGCAATAACGAAATTGGTAACCTGCTCGATTTGAACGCGGTAGGTGGTTTGTGTGCGCAATACAACGCCATATTTCACAGCGACACGGTGCAAACAGTGGGCCACTTGCGGCACAATTTACAACAACTCGACACGCATTTTATAGTGGGAGCTGCGCACAAATTTCACGGGCCAAAGGGCGTTGGGTTTTTGTACGTAAACAACAAAGCCAAAGTAAATCCGTTTATTTATGGAGGCTCGCAAGAACGCAATATGCGCGGCGGCACCGAAAATGTGTATGGCATCATCGGCTTGGCCAAAGCTCTTGAAATAGCTTACCGCGACATGGACGCGCACCGCGCCCACATTGAAGGTTTGAAAAAACGCATGATCGCACAATTTGTAGAAAAAATACCTGGTGTGCGTTTCAACGGCGACTCGGCCAATTTAGAGCGGAGCAATTACACTGTTTTGAACGTATGTTTTCCACCGTCCGATATCAGCGATATGCTGTTGTTTAATTTGGACATCGCCAAAATTTCGGTGTCGGGCGGGAGTGCCTGTTCGAGTGGCTCAGACGTGGGTTCGCACGTGCTGGGGGCCATCAACGTAGCTTCCAATTGCAGCAACGCGCGTTTTTCGTTTGGCAAATACAACACCGAAGCCGAGATAGATTATACCGTGCAGACCGTCGCCGATTTGTTTGCGGTGAACGTTTAAAACGCACCAAAATATGCTTTCTAAAATTGTAATGTGGCTTTTCACGGTCAAGGTGTCGCTTTGCAATTGTTACAGCGACCACCGTGTCAATGATTTCAAAAAAGGCAGGGCAACTTATAAAATTGCAAAAATTGGCCAAATGCCGCCCCAAATCAAAGAAACATCGGGCCTGGCGCGGGCCAACGTAAACAAGGCAACTTTTTGGACGCACAACGACGGCGACAACCCCGCTGAGTTATTTGAAGTAACACTTTCGGGCGAGATTGTGTCTAATTTGCCGCTGCCACAACTCAAAAATACCGACTGGGAAGACCTCACGCAAGACAACGAGGGCAACTTGTACATTGCCGATGTGGGCAACAACCGAAACGAACGGCGCGATTTGAAAATATACAAACTCAACCCCGCCCAACCCCAGAAAGCCGACACAATAGCCCTGCGCTATGCCGACCAAGCAGCGTTTCCGCCCGTGCCCAATGCCCGCAACTTTGACTGCGAGGCCGTAGTCTGGCACGGCGGTCAGCTTCATTTGTTTTCAAAAAATCGCAGTAAAATCAACCATTTTGTGCGGCTCTACAGCCTTCCTGCCCAAGCGGGTACTTATGTTGTTGCGCCCAAAGACAGCATTAAAATCAACACCATGGTAACGGGCGCGGCCGTCAGCCCCGACGAGCGCACGTTGGCACTCATTACTTACGGCAAGGTGTTGCTATTTGACGTGTCCACAGGGTTGAATTTTAGAAACCCTACCTATTGCCTCAAAACAGGTCGCGGTCAAACCGAAGCCATTGTGTTTTTGAACAACCAAGATTTTTTGTTCAGCAATGAGCGCAAAGGCGAGCTGTATTTGGTCGAAAAAACGAAATAACTTACTTGCGTCCGTTTTTCTGTAAAATAGTCTCAATTTTTTCGGTGGTTTCGCCCGTAATGGTTCTGATAAGGTCGAGGCCAACGCCGTTGTCGAAGGCGTTCAGAATTGTTTTCTCGATTCCTTTTTCGATTCCTTTTTCGATTCCTTTTTCAATGCCTTTTTCGATGCCTTCGGCCATGATTCTGTCGTAGGTGCTCATAAAATTCTTATTGATGATTTCGGGTAAGTTTTCTTTCAACTGCGCTACTGTCAGGTCGGTTACGCTCAACAAATATACAAACAAGTTCATCACAAACCCAGTTCCTTCTGCCCCGCTCAATGCCTCCATGATGCGCGGTAGCCGCGCCAGCAAGCTCGGCCAGTCGTGCGAGTAGCGCAGCAAGCGCAAGGTGGCACTCAGCACGCCGTCGCGTAGTTGTTCCAAACGCGTTTCGGGCAGTTGTACCAAACTCACAAAAGCTACTTCAAAAGACGGTACGTAAGGCCGTAAGGTGTCGGGATAGTCGGCAAAAAATGCTTCCATTGGCTGTAGTTTCCACTTTTGTTTGCCGTGATAAAACAACAACGGCAGAATGGGACGCAGCGGTTGCTTGTTTTTGAGTTGTTGCCAGTAGCCCTCGGCCACGTAGCGCAGCAGTTGGAAACTAACGCGCGGGTCTTTGTACGATTTGTGTTCTATCAGCAACGACACTTGGAGTGGCTGGGCTTTATCTTTTAAATTCACCTCCATGACCACATCTGAGAAGATTTCTTCCATTTGGGGCGAGAGGTAGGAGGTATTTTGGGGTTGGAGGGTTGGCCAGTCAAGTATTTCGACCACTTGGGCGGGCAGCATCTCTTGCAAAAAGGCACGGGCGAGGTGGGTGTCAGAAAGCAAGTCTTTGACGAGTTTATCGTGCGGTGAAACAAGGCTGGGTTTGGGCTTCAAAATATATTAGCATTAGAAAACAGTACTTTATTAAAACCTATTTCTAAGTAAGTGGGTGAACATATTTAGGCGGTTCGCCGCTGCGATGACATTATTTATCTCCATAAAGTGTTGTTTACTATCACTTTACACTTCTATTGACTATTTACGGTGGACTACTTATTGGCATTAACGATGGTTTTGAGGTTAGTGTGGTTGAGCAGCGATTGGCCAAGGTATGTTTCCCATCTTTCATACACTTCGCCATATTGGGCTTGCAGGTGTGCTTCTGGTTCAATAACGGTCAAGCGCGTTAGGCCATTGAAGGCACTTTTAAAATCGTAAATGGCCGCTCCAATACCCGCCGCACGGGCAGCACCTTGCGCCCCGTCGGTGTCGTAGAGTTCAATATTTGCGCCCGTAACGTTGGCAAATGCCTCCCGAAACAAAGGACTCAAAAACAAATTTGCCCGCCCTGCACGCACGGTTTGGGTTTGTACTCCCATTTGGCGCATCACGCGTAAGCCGTATTCGAGGGCGCACACAATGCCTTCTTGCGCTGCTCTAAACACCTCGCCACTGCCGTGGTTGTTGAGTTTGAGTCCTTGCAAATGCGCTCCTACCAGTCGGTTGGAAAGTACCCGCTCTGCTCCGTTGCCAAAAGGCAAAAAAGTGAGTCCATCGGCTCCGATTGGCGTTTCTGCGGCTTGCTGATTCATGGCATCGTAGCTCAGGCCACCCGCCAATTTGCGCAGCCAACTGTTCAAAATACCCGTGCCATTGACGCAGAGCAGCACGCCATTGCGCGGCTGCGCGGCCGTATGATTGACGTGTACAAAACTATTGACCCGCGACTGCGCATCGAAGTGTGGTTGCGCATTGATGCCATATACCACGCCCGACGTGCCAGCGGTAGTGGCCAGTTCGCCTGGATTGAGTACATTGAGCGAAAACGCATTGTTGGGCTGGTCGCCAGCGCGGTAGGCAATGGGTGTGCCTGCTGCCAACCCCAGCTCGGCAGCGGCGGCGGCCGTGAGCGCGGCTTGATAGCCAAATGTGGGTACAATGTCGGGTATTACGCTGGCATCAAGGCCGTAGTAATCCAGCAGTTTTTGAGCAATTTTTTGTTCGGCAAAATCCCAGAAAATACCTTCCGAAAGCCCCGACACGGTGGTTTGTGGCACACCCGACATTTGCAGCGCGAGGTAGTCGCCGGGGAGCATTATTTTGTAAATCTGGGCATAAATTTCGGGTTCGTTGTCTTTCACCCATTTGAGTTTGGAAGCCGTAAAATTGCCAGGCGAATTGAGCAAATGTTGCAAACAATAATCTTCCCCTAAATCTATAAATGCTTGATTGCCAATGGCCACAGCGCGGCTATCGCACCAAATAATAGACGGGCGGAGCGGTTGGAGGTTTTTATCAACGACCACCAGCCCGTGCATTTGGTAAGAAATACCGATGGCCGCTACTTGGGCGGGGTCAAAACTAAACTGTTTTTTGAGTTTTTGGGTTGCGTTGATCGCCTCGCGCCACCAGTCGCTGGGGTGCTGCTCGGCCCAACCCGCTTGGTGGGCCATCATGCCCATTTCTTGGTCGGGGGCAGTGGCGGTGGCCACGGTTTTGCCCGTTTCAATGTCCAATAAAGCAACTTTTACCGAAGAGCTGCCCAAATCATAACCCAGAAGATATTTCATTATGCCAAAAATGTGTTGATAGAATCGTTTGTGAACAAAAGCTACGAAACAGTGTTTTTTACTGCCAATTTCTGCCCTCACCGTTCTATTTTTACATTTCTAACGATATACAAATACCGATTGGCGGGTGGTTTGGTTGCTCGTAATGGTTTTCATGGTGATAGGAAAATTGGTTTTGGCATCGTAGGTGTATTCATAACGCCACATGTTGGTTTTGTTGCCGTTGGCATCTTTGCCAAAATTGCTGGTGCCATTATTGGCACTTGCCCAGTATTCATAAACCCCATCCGAGGGCACATTTAAGAGCCGAAATGGGTTCGGTTTGTCGTCGTATTCCCAATGCGAAGTTTCCCATCTTACCAAGTTACCGCGGTTGTCATAACTGAAACTGTTGGTGCTGGTATTTTTACCGTCGGGCGTGTAGGTTTTGGTTTCTACTTTTCTGCCCAAGTTATCATACTCCCAAACAGAATAAGTACGGAGGTCGCTTGCTCCTACGTAGTTGTTTGTTTTGGCCACGCGGCCTTGCGCGTCGTATTCGCAAGTAGTGGTATTTTCTAACGCCAGCGGTTTGCCTGGCGCGGGCGATGCGCTCGAATAAAGCGGGTGCGACGACCAAAACTCCATGCGCTCCACGCGGTTGTTGGTCCAAGTATATCGGGTTGATTCCCAAATGCTTTTTCCGTCGTCAAAATATTTTTGAAGTTCAATCAACTGATTTTGAGCATTGTACAAAAATGCCATTTCCAGTTTTCCATCTGTTTTTATTTCGCTAATGAGCGGTCCAGTGGCGGCGGCTGGCAGCGTCGTTTCGTCCGATTTGCACTGAAAAAGCCCGAAACAAAGGCAAATAAAACAACATATTTTTTTCATTGGTTTATCTTTTTTCTCAGAAGACGCAGTTTGGAAGTAAAAAGTTGGAAACAAAGCAAAGTTTATTTTGCTCAGATTTGTAACCCAAGTCCAACAGCAACCTGATTTGCAATCCCACAAGTACTCCTCCAAAAAATGCTTACAAGTTTTTTCGTTTCAACTCGCTCACGGCGTGGGCGGCGGCCCGGGCGGTAAGCGCCATGTAGGTAAGCGACGGATTGACGCATGACGACGAAACCATGCAAGCACCGTCGGTTACGAAGACGTTTTTGCAAGCGTGTACTTGGTTCCATTTGTTCAAAACGGAGCTTTTGGGGTCGTTGCCCATGCGAGCGGTGCCCATTTCGTGTACACCCATGCCCATTATAGCCTCGCGGTTGTAGGGCGTTATGTCTTTAAAACCTGCGGCGGTGAGCATTTCGGCGGCATCGTTGGCCATATCAATGCGCATTTTGTGTTCGTTTTCGCCAACAGCGGCACTAAATACCACCAACGGCAGGCCCCACTGGTCGCGTTGCGTAGGGTGGAGGTACATTTTGTTTTCGTGGCGGGGTAGGGTTTCGCCAAAGCCACCCAGCCCCATGCCCCAGCTGCCTGGCTGTGTTATTTGTTCTTTAAAATTGGCCCCAAAACCAGGCGCGTCAAAGCCCCGCTGCCAGCCCGAACGCCCGCCGCCACCCTGGTAGCCAAAGCCCCGAAGGTAGTCGCGTTTGTCGTTGCCCCAGTTTCGGTATCGGGGCACGTAGATGCCATTGGGGCGGCGCCCAAAATGGTATTTGTCTTCAAATCCTTCAATGCTACCACTGGCTCCCGCGTTGTGGTGGTGGTCCATTACATTGTGGCCGAGTTCGTTGCTGTCGTTGCCAAAACCATTCGGAAAGCGGTTTGATTTAGAATGAAGCATCATAGCCGTAGAAGCCACCGAACCCGCATTGATAAAAATAATTTGGGCGTAAAATTCGCTTACTTCTTTGGTGTTTTGGTCTAGTACGCGCACGCCCGTTGCTTTGGCTTTGGTTTCGTCATACAAGATTTCGGTTACAATCTTATCGGTCAGAAAAGTGAGGCGTTTGGTGCGTTGGGCGGCGGGAAGTGTGGCCGCTTGGGTGCTAAAATACGCCCCAAACGGGCATCCACGCTCGCAGCGGTTGCGGTTTTGGCACTGCGCGCGCCCCAAGGCCAGGTGTTCGGCGGTGGGTTTGGTGAGGTGCGCTACCCGCCCAATGGTAACAGGCCGCCCCATGGTTTGGGCTATTTTTTGTTTAAAATGTTGCTCCACGCAGGTAAAATCGTGCGGGGGCAAAAACACGCCATCGGGTAGTACAGCCAAGCCTTCTTTCTGGCCACTGATACCCGCAAACTTTTCGGCGTAGCTGTACCACGGAGCCAAATCGGCGTAGCGAATGGGCCAATCAATGGCAATGCCTTCTTTGGCATTGGCCAAAAAGTCTTGTTCGTTAAAACGATAACTTTGCCGCCCCCACAGCAGCGAGCGTCCACCCGTACCGTAGGCGCGGGTCCAAAAAAAAGTCTTTTCTTGGATGTACGGATGTTTGGTTTCGCTCAAAAAAAAGCCGTTGGCATCAGAATTGCCATAGCGGTTGCCGCGTGCGGGGTCATTAGAGTAGTTGGCACTTTGTTCGAGGCTCGTGCGGCCCCGATACGGCGCTTGCCAAGGGTCGTTGGTGGCGGTGGTGTAGTCGGTTACGTGCTTGATGTCGCGCCCGCGCTCCAATAGGAGGGTTTTTAAGCCTCGCTCGGTGAGCTCTTTGGCAGCCCAACCACCGCTCACGCCCGAACCTACCACAATGGCATCAAACTCTTTTTGTATTGCTGACATAACGCAAATTTTGCTTTGTATTTGAAAGCCTCAAAAAAGCTCAAAATACTGCAAATAAGCGTAGCAACTAACGTCCTTCGTACATAGAATCGTAGTAGCGTTGGTATTGCCCCGACGTAACATCGTTGAGCCACTCTTGGTGCGCCAAGTACCAATCAACGGTTTTTTCTAAGCCTTGCTCAAATGTTACCGAAGGCTTCCAACCCAGCTCGTTCATGAGTTTGGCGGGGTCGATGGCGTAGCGGAGGTCGTGGCCAGCGCGGTCGGTAACGTACGTAATGAGTTGCTCGGAAGTGCCAGCAGTGCGGCCTAATTTTTGGTCCATGAGTTGGCACAAAAACTTCACCAATGTCAAATTTTGCCACTCATTGCAGCCGCCAATGTTGTAAGTATCGCCGTTTGTACCTTCGTGAAATATCAAATCAATGGCCTTGGCGTGGTCTTCTACAAAAAGCCAGTCGCGCACGTTTTCGCCTTTGCCATAAACGGGTAGCGGCTTATTTTGCTGAATGTTGTGAATCATCAGCGGAATCAATTTTTCGGGAAAATGATTGGGGCCGTAGTTGTTGGAGCAATTTGAAATAACCACGGGCAAGCCGTAAGTGTTGTGATAAGCCCGCACAAAATGGTCGGACGAAGCTTTGGAGGCCGAGTAGGGCGAGCGCGGGTCGTATTTGGTAGTTTCTACAAAAAACTCGGTTGGGTCGTGGAGTTCGCCATACACCTCGTCGGTCGAAACGTGGTAAAACCGTCGTCCTTCAAAACTACCTTTCCAAGCTTGTCGGGCGGCATTTAGTAGGTTTACGGTGCCAATAACGTTGGTAATGACAAAGGCCATGGGGTCGGAGATAGACCTGTCCACGTGCGACTCCGCCGCCAAATGTACCACCCCCGAAAAATCAAATTCTTGAAAAAGCCCGTCAATAAAAGCCGCATCGGTAATGTCGCCTTTTACAAACTTGTAATTGGGTGCGTCTTGCACGTCGGTAAGGTTGGCCAAATTGCCCGCGTAGGTTAATTTGTCTAAATTAATAATCTGATAATCAGTGTATTGATTTACAAACTGCCGCACCACATGCGACCCAATAAATCCCGCTCCTCCCGTAATTAGTATATTTTTCATTCAAGTCGGCTATTTGAAGTTTGTTATTTGTTATTTGTTATTTGTAATTGCCATCGCCAGGCATCGCGGAGGCTGTCTTCGAGCGTTTTTTCGGACTTCCAGCCCATTATTTGGTTCACTTTTTCTACTTGGGCATAAATCTGCTCAATATCGCCAGGGCGGCGCGGTCCTACCGAGTAGTTGAGTTTTACTTGGTTTACGGCCTCAAAAGTTTCGATGAGTTGCATCACACTCACGCCCTCGCCCGTGCCTACGTTAAAGACCTCGTGGTAGTTGTCAGAATCTATGCCATTGAGCAGTTGCAAGGCTTTGACGTGGGCTTTGGCCAAGTCCACAACGTGAATAAAATCGCGGATACAAGTGCCGTCGGGGGTATTGTAATCATTGCCAAAAACGGTGAGTTTGGGGCGAATCCCTGCGGCGGCTTGCGTCAAATACGGCACCAAATTGCTGGGTGTGCCAATGGGCAGCTCGCCAATTGCCGCCGACTCGTGCGCACCCACGGGATTGAAATACCGCAACGAAATGGCTTTGAGCAAAGCCCCCGAATGAACCAGGTCGCGGATAAAATCTTCGCAAATGCGCTTGGTATTGCCATAAGGAGAGGCGGCTTCTTGGCGGGGCGTTTCTTCGGTAACAGGCAGGGAGTCGGGTTGGCCGTAAACGGTGCAAGAAGAAGAAAAAACCAAATTTTTAATGCCGTACTCGCCCATTAGTCGCAGCAGCAAAAGCGTTGATCCTAAGTTGTTTTCGTAGTATTTGAGCGGATTTTCTACCGACTCGCCCACGGCTTTGCTGGCCGCAAAATGAATAACGCCCCCAATGCTGTTTTGCTCAAAGATGCGCCGCATGGCCACTTCGTCGTTGCAATTGGCATCGTAGTAAGGCGCTGATTTGCCCAATATGTGTTCAATACCAGCGATTGCTTTTTTTTCGGAATTGCTAAAATTGTCAACAATGATTGGCGTAAAGCCCGCTTGACTGAGCTCAACCACTGTGTGTGAACCAATAAAGCCAGCACCGCCTGTTACGAGTATCTGCATAATTATTTTTTTGCCACAAAACTATGAAGTTTTACCCTATTTACCTAAACCCCTAATAGTCAGATAGTTTCATTTATATAAACTGTAAGTGTACCCGAATGGTGCTATTTTTCAAACAAAACAGCGATTAATGCGGACTAAAAGCATGGCAATATTAACCCTCGAACCTTTTGCGGACAAAATCAATGGCCGCGCCCGCTCTTTATGTTGGTGAGCGGGCGCGGCCATTGATTTCGAGAAAGTTATTTTGTTAGCATTTTTGGATATTCCATCAATTCACTATGTTAAATTTACCACTTCCAAAGTCTTCATAAAAGGTCTTTATTGCGTCTGTATCCAAAAACGATTTTTTATTAATAAAGTCGGCTAATTTATATCGTGATTCTTTACTCATATCGGACGAAGCACTACGAATGCAAAAACAATAGTACTCAAATGGAAACTCGGAAACGTCGCAGTTGAAAAAACTCAAAAACGCCTCGTAGTCGCTTATGCTGAACTCTTTAACTGCCATAGGTTTGGGTTCGGGTTCATTTACCTTGTGTACTACTCTTTGGGTGTGGGCTTTCTGTTTGCAAGCATTACTACAATACATTGAGTTGGAGCGTTTGGCCTCAAACTCTGTGCCGCAGGTGATGCATTTTTTTTTAGTTATCATCTTATTTATCTGTTTAGTGGTAACGTATCAGTAACAAACCGTTAGTAACCGTTTTGGTAGTGGTACATTTATGGTGCTATTGATTTTTGGATTTGCAAGTTATAATCACAGATGAAATAAGCAATTGCTCCAATGTGGTTGTCTAAATCTTT
>REAB01000207.1 GCA_004293645.1 Cytophagia bacterium
TCAATGATGATTGGATACTTGAACCAATCATCAAAGAGCAGCAAAAACTACTGCAAAGTATTGGATTATCTATTCCGTAAAAATAAAGTTACAGCTTAACCGAGGTATTGTCGTTTATTTGGTATCTGAATGACAACCGAGGCTGCGGATTTACGTAATTTTTATTTTCAACCCCGTAAAAGCCCAGATTTATGCCCAAGTTAGCACTTAATTTATCGGTTATTTTGAGTTGGTCTTCGCCATAAATACTCAATTCGGTTGCCAAAACAGCCGCTTGTGGTGCGTATGTAGTATCTGATTTTCCTGTTTGAATTTGCTGGACTTCGGGAGAAAATCGGTGCGCCGTCAAGGCAATACCTGCCTTTATGTTGTGGTTGGCAGACGGGAAAACATCCCAATCGTATTTCAAAGTCAAATCTCGAATACCCGACTGAAAGCGACTTTTGAATGTGCCAATATCGCTTTGGTCATTCTGCAAAACATAATTGAAAGAAGTATAACTGAGCGATAAGTTGCCAAATATTTTTTGGTTGTAAAGGTGATTCCAACGGAGAACAAACGTATTATTCCCCCAATTATATTTAAAATTGAAAGCAGATCCGTTCGATTGGAAGGAGTTTTTTAGGCCATCTCGACCGTTATAGTAACTTATAAATAGCTTGTCTCGCGCCGAAAATAGGTAATTTGCCTTAAAATTAACGTCATAAAACTTAAAAACAGAACGAGAGTCGCTATTTGAAATAACAGCAATTGGAGTGGTCAAAAAGTCTAACCAAGAACGTCTTAGGGACAACAAAAACGAAGAACGACCTTTGACAATAGGCCCCTCGAATAATAACCTACTGGCAACGGGGCTCAGAGAGATTTTTTTTTGATATTTTTGATTGTTTCCTTCTCGAAGCGACACATCAATCACCGACGATAGCCTACCGCTGAACCGAGCAGGTATGCCTCCTTTGTAAAAATCAACATTGGCAATGGCATCGGTATTAAAAACCGACAAAAACCCAAACAGGTGGTTGACGTTATAAACAGGTACTCCATCAAGTAAAATTAGGTTTTGGTCGGGGCTTCCGCCGCGTACATTTAATCCTACTGTCCCTTCTTGTCCACCGCTGACACCGGGCAACATTTGGAGGGCTTTCAGTACATCGCGCTCGCCCAAAAGAGCGGGAATTTGCTCAATGGCTTTTACCGACAAGCTATGGTAGCCGCTCAGTACTTGAGATGTGCGTTGTATTTTATCGGTGATGGTTACTTCACTAAGCATTTGCACGTCGCTACTCAATTGAATGTATATCAGGGTATCCTTTTTTATGTTCAGTGGTATTTGCCTCGTTTTAAAGCCAACGTTACTAATCATCAACTCAAAAGGGGCGTTAGCAAATACGGCAACACTAAAAAAGCCGTAAGCGTTGGTTTGGCATCCTATTTTTTGATTCTTCACCAATACCGAAACATTTGTCAAACGCTCCTGTGATTCGGCAGCCTCAATGTATCCATACAAATATACTTTTTTTTGGGCATACGCTCCTTTCCCCAAAAAACAGTACAAAAACACCAGTAAATATCCCAACTTATATATTTGTTTCATGTTGTTCAAATGGGTCTTTTAACACCACTGCAACTTGCCCAGATGCCAAGTCCATTTTTGATATTTGAGTAAACAGGCGTAGCCTGAGCAAATGGATTATTTAAATCGCCAACGTTGTCCAATAATCTGTTCTGGTGCGAACTAATAGCAGATTTTAGGTACTTATTGTAGGTTGCACTGGCCGTAAAAGCATACACAAAATACGTATCCCTGTATTTGGGTTGTGCTTTATTGAGGTGCGTAAATTTTATCATCGAATTAGGATTGAGGGTAATCAAATCGGTGGTTATTCTAACGGGGTCTCCAAAAACGTATTTGCCAGATAGGCCGTCAAAAAATGCGTTGAAACGATCTAAATATAAACTGTTGCTCAGAATATTCAGTTGTGAAAAACCAGCGTAGGTCACGGTGGGGAAAAATAATGTGTATTCGTCTTTTGCGTAGATTCCAAACCAAACCGAGCCAGAATAAATACTTTTAATGTTTAGCACCGATAACTCCAAGTCAGGATTTTGATTGGGGTTGGAGGTAGAAGGGTACTTAGATAGCAACAAAGAAGGACGTACTGGGACGCTATCAATCGCAGATATTTCGGAATATCCTTCTACTCTTATTTTTATCGCATATCGTTTTCCCGTTGTTGGCTTGCGTTTGAGGGCGTAAATGCCATTTTGTGAATTTTTTAATTCACCGATGAGTACGTCGTTCTCGAAGAAAAGAACGTTCGCGTTTTTAATGGGTTGATATTTGCCAGTATCGTTGGGGGCAAGCGAATACGTCAGTTGAAGACTTATCAGGCTGTCGGGACTAAGAAGACCTATCACTACGGGCTGTGGCTTCATAAAGTCACCTGGGAGGGTAATATCTTTTACGCAAGATATTGACAACCCCCAAATAAGTGTCAAAACAATGCCGAGAATAATTTTAAAATCATTTTTTTTCATACGTTTACCGTTCAATAGTAATGTAGTTTACGCTGAGTGTAGGCGGCTTACACTCAGCACAAATCGTTTTTTAAAGGATACTACATTCACAAAACGTCTCGACATCAAAATTAAATGTGGCAGTATTTGACGGCGAAAAACTGATGGTATATTGACTCAATGGGGAACTGTTTGCATTGTAAAGATAGGCAGCTTGGAAAAAATATGGAACAATCCACGTGGATTGTTGGGGACCACTTGCATTAGACCAAGCTTTACTACCAGTAGCTTCAAAGAATGATTGATCAAATAAACTGGGGGGCACGAAAATGGAAGATTGGGGAGTAAAATGATTAACCGTGCCGCGTTGAGAATGAGTAGAATAGCTTTGCCAAGACCCAAAAGCACCTCTTTTCAAAGTCAATATTCTGTAGCGACCGTAATAATATCTAAAGAGGGGATCATCAGCATTAAAAGCTTCTTCATAGACTAGTATTCTCCATTTTAACGGAGAGCCTCCCACAAAGCTTTCGCACGAACGAGTGAAATTGTAAACTACTTTACCATTTTTAGCATTTGCTGCATTGGTGAATACAATAGGGTTCACAACAATGTTTTGTTGCTTGTCCGTCACTTTGGTACGGTCCAATAAGCGTATTTTTCGAGAATCGCCGTCGGTGATTATTTTGATAAAATCGCGCTTATATTGAATTATTCTGCCCTCAACACAAACCAGACCATCTTTATTAAGTACTTTTGATAGATCTAAGAGAGTCAAGTTGAGCTGTACACCCTCTTCCGCCGAATAGATAAAACTTTCGGGGTTGTCTTGGATGGTCTTTGAAACCTCGTGCTTCATTGTTTTTTCAAGTTGGGGCTGCTGACTTATCATTTTTATTTCCCGCTCGTGGTTAGCAGCTTCTTCTTGCTCTGCTTTCCTAAACAACGTGGTAAGCGATACAAAGTTGTGCTTTTTCTCAAACTCAATAAGTTCAGACTGCGTACCTTTCGATAGTTTGGAGGCTGTTTCTTGGAACTCGCTGTATGTTTTGAAGACAGCGAAATTCTCATTCAGATTCAAATCGGGTGCAACAGTGGCATCGTTTTGTTTTCTTTCGCACGATGGCAAAAGCATAACAAGCGCAAACAGGAAAGCGAAAAGGACGCTTTGGTCTTTCAAAACTCGTGAAGTTTTCATAATTTTGCTTTGGTTTAATTGTTAAAAGTTAGACCAATAAGCCCTCCTGCTTCCGCCAAGATGTTTGGGGGGCTTATTTACTTACAAAGGTAGCCGCAATTGAATACGTCTGTCAATAGGGGAAATACCTATTTCTTTGGGAAAATTTTCCCATTGTCATCGGGTAAATCCCCGATGTTTTCACTATTTGGGTGCAGAATGCCCACTTCCGTAATTGCCCGAAGGCGGAGTTCTCTCATGTCGGTCAGTTTGAGTTTTTGCTTGATATGCTCAAAATGGGTTTCTACCGTTTTGTGGCTCATGCAAAGCAGCTCGGCAAGCTGTTTGGTGGAGTGATTGTAGCCCAAATACCGAAATACCTCACGCTCACGCTTAGAGAGTGCTGTTATTGTTTTTTGGTAGGCCAGCACCTGTGGTTGGTTAAATTGTCGCATCATGGCCGCGTTAATATAGCGTTCGCCACCACGCAAGCGCTGTAAACAAAGCATAATTTCGTCTTCGTGGGCATCGTTGTAGAGATATCCGCTTGCATCGGCGAAAAGTCCTGATATGAGGTAGCGGGAGTCGTATTCAAAAAATAAGATACATTTGGTAGCCGACTGCGGCGTGGCTCGAATGGTGCGGCACAATTCTAAGCCTTCGGTATCGGCTTCTAAAAATGCAAAATCAGGTTTTTGTAAACGAACTTTATCCAATCATTCAGCAGGATTGATATTGATAGACGCATAGCCTTTGTCATTCAACAACGTAATTAAGGATTGTCTTCTGAGAAGGTTGTGCTGTGCTACGCACACACAAAAACGGTCTGTAAGGTTATTCATAGCTGGTTGTGTGTTTGTAAACTAAGACATAAACAAGGCCATTCGTCATTTTGTATGTATCTGTTTATCAAATATTTAAATTGTTTAGTTAGCGGTTTTTGAATGGCAAAATCGTAGCGCAGCGATTGCAACATGGCTTGTAATTTGGCCACAATTTTAGGTTTTGTGATGTGGCTCGGCACTTCCAGCAGCGGCACGTGGCCAGTTACAACGCCCACCCGCAGCACGTCGCTCACCATACTTTGGCCTCAAAAATATGTGCTAAGTATTCGGTATGACCTGGAAACTTAAAATCGTCGTTTTGAATGTTATTTTTGTTGATGGGAGCCGTAACGAGGGCGGCAATTTTGCCCGCTTTGAGGTCTTCTACGGCGCGTTTGAGGGCCTCAAAAGCCCCTTTTCCCGATTCGGGCGTGGCTTTGCCTGGCTAAATATCCTCCTGCGGCTCGTTCCAACAATTTAGCACATTAGTGGCTTTGGGGTTGGCCTGCTCTATTTTTTGAATACCAAATAAGTTCCAATCTTGCATATTGAGGGCTTGGCGGTAGCGGTTCATGATGCGCATGGAGCCATATACTACGGGCGTGCAGATTTTATTAATCTGGTTGTTTTGCAGCGTTTTAAGAATGATTTCGGGGCCAATGCCGTTGTAGTCGCCAAGGCTAATGCCAATAATGGGCTTTTTAGGTTCGAGTTCGCTCATGGTTTTACTTCAAATTTTGAGAATATTTGCTTCAAATGTATAACGTCCAACCCCAAAAGTCCAATCCAAGTCTGAACCAAAGCCGTCTTTTGGAAGTTGCTTTAACAATGTCGCAAGTTACGAATTAATCGAATGAAGATTCTTATTATTGACGAAATGCACCCTTCGCTGTTTGGAATGCAAAACGGCTATTGACGAGGAGTTTTTGGCACATGCGCCCAGTCTTAAATTTATTGCAAGGGCAGGAGCAGGGCTCGATTTAATTGATTTAGAGGTAGTTAAAAAAAGAAATACTGCACTTTTTGCAGCCAACGAAGGCAACCGCGATGCCGTAGCCGAACACGCGCTGGGGATGTTGTTGGGGCTGCTGGCCAATATCAACAAAGCCGACCGCGAAGTGCGGCGTGGCATCTGGAACCGCGAGGGCAACCGAGGCGTAGAATTGATGAACCTCACGGTGGGTATTGTGGGCTACGGCTTCAATGGCCGCGCTACCGCCCAGCGGCTCAGTGGTTTTGGTTGCCGCACGCTGGCTTACGACAAATACCGCCCCGATTTTTTAGACAAAAACGCCCTATCGGTTTCGATGGCGCAGCTCATGGCCGAGGCCGACGTAATAAGCCTGCACGTGCCGCTCACCAACCAAACCCGCCTCATGCTCAACGATGATTTTGTGGCGAAAATGGCCAAGTCGTTTTTTTTAATTAACATTGCCCGGGGCGAAATTGTGAGCTTGCCTGCCGTGGTGCGGGGCTTACAAAATGGCAAAATTCGAGGCGCGTGTTTGGACGTATTGGAAAACGAAAAGATAAATCAACTGTCTGATGAACAGCAAGTTGTGTTTGATTATTTGAGCCAATCCGACCGCGTTATATTGACTCCGCACGTGGCGGGCTGGACGCAAGAGAGTTACGTAAAAATAAACGAAGTGCTGGTACGGCAAATGGTAGAAAAATTTGGAACAATGCCCCCTGTTTAATCCAAACAATCCTATTTTCCGTAAATTGAGACAGTTTACAAACCAATTTTATTTATAAATGAAAAAAATCGCGCTACTTAGTTTATTTTTAATGATTTGTGCATTGCGTGTTTCGGCGCAGCTTGAAGTGTCAGTTAGTAATTTGTTGTACCAAAAACCCATTGCCAATTACAAGGTTTACGTGGACAGCCGCGTGGGTGGCTTTTTAGATTCGGCTACGACCAACAAAAGTGGCATTGCTGTTTTTAATAAACTGGAAACCAACCAAACCTACCGCGTTTTTACGAAAGCAACGGAGCAACTCGAAAGGTCAGAAACGCAAATTGTGTATCAGGCCAATCAAAAAGTGGCGTTGAGCGTGCCAATACGCCAAGAAAACGCCCTCGAAGAAGTAGTGGTAACCGACAGCCGCGCCGCGCGACTCAACACGCTCAACGCCGAGGTGTCGGCGGTAGTAACGCGCCGCGAACTGCGCGAACTACCCATCGAAGGCCGCGACGTAACGCGCTCTTTGGTGCGGTTGCCCAATCTTTCGGTGGCCAGTTTGGGCTATGCCGAAGCCCCCAACGTGGCCATCAACGGCCTTAACGGCGGCTATACCAACTACCTCATTGACGGCATGGACAACAACGAGCGTTTTTTGGGTAACATGAAATTTAATACGCCCGTGGGCTTTACAGAGGGCATTACGGTGCTGACCAACAACTACTCGGTAGAATACGGCAACACCACCAACGGCGTGGTAAACATGACCACCCGCTCGGGCAGCAACACGCTCAGTGGCGAGGCGTTTTACCTCACGCGGCCTGGCGCGGTGGTAGATGCGCCCTCCAAATATGCCACCTTAGATTTGTCGGGCAACCAAGTGAAAGATGGTTTTCAGCGGCACCAAGTAGGCTTTGGGTTGGGTGGTGCTTTGAAAAAAGACAAAACGTTTTTTTACGTCAATTTTGAGCAAACCTACGACAAGAAAGACAACCTGCTCAACGTGCCACAATTGGGTGTGAACGAGGTGGTTACGGGGCGCAATAGCTTCTCTTATTTTTCTACCAAAATAGACCAAATTTGGAACAACCGCTTCAAATCGAGCTTGCGCGTCAATGTGGGTAGTTTTGATATTCAGCGGCAGGGTGGGGGACTTGAGGGCGGCATTTTGTTTCCGTCGGGGGCTTCTACGCAAGCCAACCGTACCTACAACATTACCCTCAAAAATACCTATGTGTTGTCGCCCAATTTGACCGCCGAAACCAATTTTCAACATTCGTATTTTAGGTGGAACTACCGCCAGCCCGACAACCCAACCAGTATTTCGGTAACGGTGCAAGACCCCAGCGGCACGGGCATTGCCATATTGGGCCAAAGCGGGGCTATTTTCGACAACAAGGAGTTTACGCAGCAGTTTCAGCAAAAATTTATTTACCGCAAAAACCGCCATACTTTCAAAGCGGGCGTTGAATTTACCACTTCAGATTTCGCGCTCCTGGGCGGTGGCAACTCGTACGGAACATACACCGTGCGCCTCAACCAAGCGCAGTTAGATGCCCTCAAAACCAAGAACTTAGGGGCGGCATTGGACGTAAAAGACATTCCAGCGGGCGTGGCCGTGCGCACCTACGACGTGGAGCTGCGGCCTACTACTTTTGGGGCGCGTCAAAACGTGTTTAACGTCTATGTCGAAGACATGATTGGCCTCACCGACCGCCTCAAAGCCACCATTGGCCTGCGCTACGACTACGATAACCTCACCAAAGGCGGTGGCAAAAAAGGCGATTTGAACAACCTCGCCCCGCGCCTGAGTTTGAATTACGAAGCCTCCTCGAAGTGGGTGATTCGGGGCGGCTACGGTATTTTTTACGACAAAATCAAGTATTCGATTTACAGCGATGCCTTGCAGTTTAGCAGCACTTCGGTTGATTATAAAAAACAACTTGCTGATTTGCAGCGACTTGGGCTGCTCGACCGCAACGCCGACCTGAATGCCATTACGTTTGCGGGAAATATTCGCGCCACTTCACCCAACGTAACGTTTCCCAACGGCCCTGCCTCCGACCAATTGCAAAGTCGCCGCGACCGTCAGTTTAACGCCAATTTGCGCGTGCTAAATCCCAACGGTTATCAGAATCCGCTTGCACATCATTTTTCGTTGGGTACGCAATTTAAGCCCACGCCACTTTGCTTTATTTCGATAGACTTGGTACACGTGGCTACCAACAATCTGTACGTGCTGCGCAATTTAAACCCCGCTACGCCTTACACTTTTACGAGCGACCAAGACGTAAAAGTCCGCACCGTAGCCCAGGCCGACTTGACGCGCCCCGTACCCATTCGCTCCGACCGCAACGGTTTTTATGCCGTAGCCCAGGGCGACACCCTGCGTGGTATAGCCCGCAACGTGTTTATGACCGAAAACGTTGGCTACGCCCGTTACAGTGCGTTGAACGTGATGCTCAACAAACTACGCGGCCCGCGCAATTATGCCTATCGGATTGGCTATACTATTTCGTCTATTATGAGCAACACGGGCGGAATCAATACCCGCGCCCAAGATTCTAATAATTTTGATGCCGACTATGGCCCCGACGACAACGACCGCCGCCACGTGCTGAACGCCATGTTTTATTATTATCCCATCAAAAACTTGGTCATTGCGCCCGCATTTTTATTGCAAAGTGGTATGCCCGTGAGCTACGTGGTAGATGCCAAGCAGTTTGGCACCACCGACCTCAACGGCGACAGCGAGAGTTTTGGCTTTCCGTCTGATTTATATCCAGGCGTGGCGCGTAACTCAGGCCGCTTACCCTGGGCTAAAACGCTCGATTTGTCCATTCGTTATACCATCAATGTGAAGCAAAAGCCCAGTTTGGAGTTTACCGCCGATATTTTTAACGTGCTGAACACCCAAAACGAATCGGGTTTTAATTCTACCAAAGGAGCCAGCAATCAGTTTCAGTTGGGGCCAGGGGGTTCTTCTTACACCATTCGGGGTGCTTCGCCACCGCGCCAGTTTCAGTTTGGATTGCGGTATTTGTTGTAGGGTTAAAACAAACATTGCTCAACAGCAACAAAGTCAAGGTATTATTTGAGAATTGCCGCCGCTGGGGAGTTTCTAATCAGAACAACCGATTGAAAGAAATCTGTGGTTGGCTTTTCTGTTTTTAAATCATCAGACTTATAGAGGTAGTTTTTAGGCACGCTTGCGCGGCTTTTATCAAAAATTAAACTGATATGAAAGTGAAGCAATGGGCGTAGTGAATACCGTGAGTTCAAATGTCTCAAAAGAAGCAGCATTGGCTTTTATAAACACCGAATACTGGTTGTTTCGTCCGTAGAGGTTATAAACCGTGAACGTCCAACTATTTTCCCACTTACGTTTTTTACGATTTGGCCCCACAATATGCCAAGCAAAATCAAGGCGGTGATAATCTTTGATTCGGGCTTGGTTGCGTTCGTTGTAAAAGGGTACGGTACGATTTTGAAAACGGACAAAACCTTGTGGAATGGTATAAGGCCGCCCCGAACTGTATGTAAAAATAAGTGAATACGAGTGGTATTTGCTTTCTGAAAAACTAAGCGACAGATTGATGTTGTGCGGGCGGTCAAAATTGGCGGGATACGGGTTGCCGTTGTTTACTTGCTCGTCAAAACGACTGCCTTGATTGGTCTGGTTAAAAACCCTGCTGTACGTATAATTGGCCCATCCTGTTAGTTCTCCGCGTTTTTTAGTAACCATCAACTCAGCTCCATAGGCCTGACTTTGGCCATTTAGTACCTGCGTTTCGATAAAAGGCTCTAATAAAAAATTAGCCCCTGGACGATAGTCAAGCACGTTGGTGGTGCTGCGATAATAGCCTTCTACCGAAAACTCATAGATATTGCTACGCGAATTTTGAAAATAACCCAACGACCACAATTGGCTCACCTGCGGGCGTACATAGGGGTTACTCATAGACCAGCGCGCCGTGGGGAGTGGTGTGGTGGTATTGGAAATTACCTGTAAATATTGCCGCATGAGGTTGTAGCCTGCCTTGATAGAAGCCTGCTCCGAAAATGCCCACCTCAATCCAATTCGTGGCTCCAAACCGCCGTAGTTTTCTACGATTTGTCGAGCTGTGTAGGTAGTTGAGCCAGTTACCGTTGCTTCTGATGGAATCGAATTGGGGTCGTATTGCTGAATATTCCAGGGACCCAACGCCATAAAATACGAATAACGAAGCCCCAACGAAACCGTCAGCGCCGATGATACGCGCCATTCGTCTTCGAGGTGGGCGGCCAATTCTACGCCATTTTCGGTAGGCAAATTCAGCGGGTTGGTACGGGTATTGGTACCAGGCTGTAATTCCCCTGGTTCGAGGCGATAGTGCGTCATACTCAGGCCACCTTCTATTTTGTGCGAAGCATTGGGGAGGTAATTAAAGGTAGATTTAAGTTGCCGCTGCCGAATCGAAGAGCGAATAACCGCTGTGTTGTCGCTGTCTATTTCGGGCAATAGAATCCGAGGCGTGTAGTTGCTTGCCACCAACACCGTCTGAATGTCAAACTTTGAATTGAAGGTTTTAAACCATTTGATTGTACCATTCAAGGTTCGGTAGTCGTATTGGGTAGAGACCGAGTTGATGTTGTTGATACCACCCAACAAATCGGTTTGGAAGAAGTCTTTGTTGAAATAGCCTGAGGCCGTGAGGGTATTTGTGGGGTTGATGCGGTAAAAATATTTGAGCGCTACATCGCCAAAGTTGGCACGGATATTTCGGACGCGTTCGGGACCCAACTGAAACAAAAAATCATTGAATGCCCCACGAGCGGTGAACAAAATGCCCATTTTGTCTTTCACAAGCGGAATGTCGGCGGTGAATTTATTTGAAACAAAACCGATTCCACCTTGAAATTTGGCCTTATCGAGCGAGGGATTGGTCATCGAAATATCTAAGACCGCCGCTGCGCGCCCGCCGTAGCGGGCGGGAGTGGTGCCTTTATAGAGTTCCATGCTTGAAAGGGCATCGGCAGGGAAAACAGAAAACAGCCCAAAAAGATGCGTTGGGTTGAAGATAGGCGCGTCGTCGAGGAGTATCAAGTTTTGGTCCACCGTTCCGCCTCGAATATTCACCCCGTTGGAGGCTTCACCCACCGATGTTACGCCTGGCATCATCTGCAAACTCCGCAGTACGTCCACCTCGCCCATCACTGCGGGCAATTTTTTGATGGTTTTGATGCTCATCTGCGTAACACCCAGTAGCGGACGGGTGATGTTGGCATCTACGGTTTGGGTAGAAATCACGACCTCTTCGAGTTCTTTGGCTACTTCGATGAGCCGTACCGAAATTTGAGCGTTGTCGTTGAGGGTAAGTCGGTCGCGGAAAGGCCGATAACCTGTTTTGCCAATTGTGACGACAAACGTGCTGGCATTGAGCTGAATCATAAATCGCCCTGCCGTATCGGTGTAAGTTCCTCCTTCTCCAAAATTGATGCGAACAAAGGCATTTTCGATGGGCTTGTCAGAAATGGAATCCCGTACTTGACCACTCAATTTGACCAAACGCGACGAAGCCTGTCCCCATAGCAAGTTGGGCATCGTTGCGAGTATTACCCATAAAAATAAAACGCGTAGAATTGTTTTCATAAAAGCTGTTTTGTTTAGTCCTCACCCAGTATTGCTACAAATTAGAAGTTATTCAAGTATTTGATATAGAGGCACTTTTTCTCATACCTTCTCCCTTACTCCCTTACTCCGTTCTCCGCTTAATTCCTCCAACCTTGTGGCTTAAAAGGAGTTCTCGACGAGCTATTTACGCAAGGCGCAAAAGGTGGCCTGATTTCGCCCTCTACAAATGGAATGTAAGAGGGGCGTTGTTGTGCTTCGTACAAAAGTTCACGACCAAGTAAACTTATTTTTTTGCCTTGTGTGGCATAGCCTGTGCGGTTTATCCAATGGCGTACCTGTTTTACACCCCCCACACCAAAGTAGCCTACCAATCTGTCTGTGGGTTCATTGGTATTGGTGATATTGCCAAAAGCAGGAGAAGGCGGTACGTCGGCCAGGGTCCCCGTGGTCTGGCTTTGCTCTCGTACAATCGAAAAAAAGCGGTATGCCCCTTCCGAAATGTTGTATTGACTGATTTCTACCAAACAGCCCTCTTCAGAATAGAATGGCACTCTGGCCACTGGTCTTCCAATTATTTGTTGGCCGTTGCTGTAACTATCAGACAGAAGGTTGATATCGCTCAATGAGATGATTTCCCAGCAAGCCCCGTCGCATTTGTAATCAAAATCTGGAATCAAAATCCCTTTGATATTTACATTGACGCATTGTTTGGTAAAAGCGTTGAAATAGCCCGTACAGGTTGCACAGATGGGTTGGCGTTCGTATAATTTGGCTGTCCAGAAGTAGAGGTCGCGTGGGCGAGGCGTATCTTGAAAATCCACAAAAACATCAAAAGAAGAGCTAAAAACTTCAATTCCTTTTCGGTCTAAAATCCCTTTGGCATTGAATTTGTCATAGACTTTGGCGATTTCTGGCACCGCCCGAAAGACCTCTGCCGTTGATTCGTACCGTTGGCCTGTGGGGGTTTGGAGGCGCAATTGGTAGCTTTCGCCTTGTTTGGGACTAAATCCGAGGGGTGTGGTATAGTCGCCAGGGGCGGTTTCGCGGAGTGCAATCAGCGTGCCATCGCCTGCTTTTACTTCTACAACACATTTTTGTACGGCTTCGCTCGTGATACTGAATCGGTTTGAGCGCGATTGCCTCACCCGAATGGTGGAGGTAGGTTGGTTAGTCAAGATGCCCTCAACGGTCAAAAGATTGGTATTGAGGTCATAATCGGCTTTGAAAACATCTACGCAGGCTGTGGCAAAGACTGCCACAAATGACAATGAAAGGAGTTTTTTCGATAGATTCATGGTTAAATGGCTGTTTTAGACCAAAATATCGGATAAAAAATCGTAACTGCAAAAACTGTAATAAATTTATCGTAGCAACGCTACCACTACGACGGCCTTATAGCCTATTTGAGACTTACCGCCGCTGGGGAGTTTCTAATCAGAACAACCGATTGAAAGAAATCTGTGGTTGGCTTTTCTGTTTTTAAATCATCAACAAATAACGATTGCTGCTTGAAAGGTGAGTCCTTCTTGTTGAGGTCAAAAAGTGTAATGTTGCTTTGGGCTGCATCTTTTAGGATATCTATGTGCTTTTGACGCTCAAAAAACCGATCATTCGACCGCATCTTCGTGGTAAAATAGGGCTTTTTGCCATAAAAAAACCGAAGAAATTTGGGTAAATAATGAGTCGGAATGAGGGTTTCAGAATTGCTGTAAAGCATGATAATTGAGGTGGTTTTTAATGCTTCTTTCTGCAGATATGCCCCGAAATATTTGGCGTTTTGGGCTGTTGAAAGATAGCAATGGTCTATTCCCATAAACCCAAAAATTTTGCGATGGGCGATGTCCAAACCCGTGGTTCTTTCTTTGAAGTTTTCGTACATGAGGCTATCTCTTGCCAGATCTTTTTTGTCGGCATTTGCTATAAACTTACGATTGATATTCTTTATTAAATAATTGACAGTAAGAAAATTACCCTTGAAATGCTTTTTGAGATTGAACGAATCCTTTTGCCATTCTGCCCAATAGTTCTTGTAGATTTGTTGGTATTCGCCTGTTTTTTCGGGGTCGTGGGCAAAGCAATATTTGATGAAAGGCAAGCTATCTTTTTTGTTTTGAAGGCTCTCGCCCAGGATGTTCAATAGCATGGCGTGGCTGTATTTATACTGATGCTCAATATCCACGCTCACAAACCTGATTTTGTCGTCGGCAGATAGTGTTTGATTGTAAGCGTATAGTTTTTGATAAAATTCGTAGAAATTTTGATTGGCGTAAAATGTTCCTTTGGCTTCTTGGAATGGCTTTTTTAAGTATTTTTCATTGCCAGTTTCAAGGTATTGATTGAGATAAATTTCCCAATACAATGGAGCTTCAAGCAAGTAATATTTAAAGTTTGTTCGTTCTTTGAGGTGCTTGAATACCGCCCAAAGGGCATCGTAAGAATAGGCAATCCCGTGGCGTTCGCCAAGCAAAAAAACCTGATTTTGATAAAAAGCCGAATCAAATAGACTTTTGAGATTGGGTGTTTTTAGATTGATTTGGTTGGCTGTCAAATAAGGTGATATTTTTTTTCGCATTTGAGCCGATGCAATTTCGTTATACACCAAAAACATAAATCCCGTAAGGCTTATTAATATCACTATCTTTTTTGTGAATTTTATTCTGGTAGAAGTTGCAAATTTCATTCTATGCCGTCAATTCTAATTTATGCCCCATGTTATTTTTTGTTTATCAAATCCAGCACTTGTTCTACAAAATCGGTGTCGGTTTTGAGATATACATCGGGTTCGATGCCTATTTCTTCAAATTTCAATTCTTCGAGCCTGCCTTTCATATCGGTTACTGCAAATTCGTATCGCTTGCTGGGCAGGTCGTATCGGGTGCCATAATTACTCCCATAGGTGAGTGTTCCGCAGGTACGTGCACCCAAAAGGGTGTGTTTTTTTAGTTTTTTGAGTTTGAGGGTAAACTGTTCGGCATTACTCACCGTTCGGCCATTGACTATGGTATATACTTTGCCCTTTTTGCTGTATTTTTCTATCAATTTTAAGAATTTTCCTGAGTTTTTGAAAGCCCCGCCGCCATTGTTTCGTAAGTCCACGATGAGATTGGGAGCAGTTAATGAATCTTTGATGGAATCATAAAACTTTTGGGCAACGGGCAAAAATTCATTCATGGCATTGAAGCTACCCAATCTGAGGTATTGCGTATCTTTTGAAAGTGTTTTGAAATCATAGACTGGCGTTTTGGCATTTAAAAATTCAAAACTTTTGGGTTTATTCATTTTAGAAAAACCAGATTCGGTAAGCATTCCATTGACAAACTTATCGTTCATTTGAAGCAAATAATCTTTTGTGTTAGGGAACGCCACCACTGACCTAAATTTGTTTGGGGCTTTTTCATGGAGAATCATCCAAATGTCGTCTTTCTCCCACTGACCCATCAATGATTTTAACACAACTCCCACTAAACTATCTGGTTTTGAGGCTCTGAAAACACCCAACTTGATGATGCCCCACTGAGAATAAATGCCTTCCACATCGTCCAATGCTTTTTTTGAAAGCTTTTCTTCCAATTCTTTTAAGTCGAGATTTGTTCTCGGATGTGCTTTGAAAAACGCACTCGTTTTGATTTCTTCGAGGTACGTTGAGTCCGTCAATTTTCGATAATCTATTGGGCTATTGGTCTGATAAATAGCCAAATGATTGTCTTTTATAGGATTAAGTAGCTGCGTGATTTGGCAAAAACAATCAAAATCTGAGAGTGGTTTGGCGGTATTTTGCTTCAATAGCTCCAAAAGATTTAGATATTCAGTTTTTTTGTCCCCCACTATTTGTTGTTTAAAAGAAGGTAGTTTTCTGATGTACTGGTCGAAAGCAATGAGGTCGTTCAGACAGCGATTATCTGTTTGCTGGGCTAATACCGAGAGATTGAAAGTGAGAAGAATTAAAGCGATGAATCGAAAAACCGTCGCAATCATTGAGGGCTTAATACTAAACATTGGCATATTTCGAAGGGCTGAGTTTATTGGTTTTCAAGTAAATAAATTCTCTTTTGGCATCAATGACGATATTGAATCTTTTGAGAATATCGCCCCCGAAGACGCTTATTTTTTGTCGCCCGAGTGCCCCCGCAAAGAAACCAACGGGGACATCTACCAGCAGTTGAGAGCCAATTTTCAATCGGGGTAAAATGGCTTTCTTGGTTTTTAGGGTATTTCCGTAAGAATCTTTCAAGGTTTTTTCGTCAATAATCTGCAATTGCTGTTCTAATTGATGGTCATTGGCAAATTTGTCGTCGCACAAAATACTACCTGCGTAGCCCGAATGAATCAAAAATTTATTGCTAAAACGCTTGTCGCCTATTTCACAGCTTGCCTCTACAAAAAGCAAATCATTGTCATTGGTTAGTTTCAGTTTTTCGTATTTTTTTAGTTTTCTGGGCAATTTTTTTGAAATAATCAGCACATTTTTTTCAAAATCCATCTCAATTACTTTATCTTTGAAGAGGTCAATGCCAAACTTCCCGTCGGTGTTTTGGCCTGAGTTTTTATTTTCGGTTATGGTTACGCCTTTCCATTGCAGGTCAGCTATTTGCAGTGAATTGTTGTTGCTCATACGTGCCTCGTTTGTGCCTCCACCCCAACTTTTGATGCCCTCAGTAGCTTGGTCAAAAACAAGGCTTTTTAGCCGTTTGGTGGCATCTTCGGTGAGGGTAAGTGCATTGGCGGCAGTATGAAACATCAACTGAACCGTATCTTTTTCGTTGAGAACAGCTTTTATTACCATGTTATTATAGGCAGTAAGCTGAAAAGGTATCACTGATTTTTTTGCCTGCCCCATAGCCAATTGGCCGATTGTGAAAGAGAGCAGGACAACGAAAAATTTGATTTGTTGCATGAGGTTTGGGTATAAATAAAGGGACTGTTTCGCGGCCTTTGTCTCAAAAACGGGTTTTGTAAAAAGACGTTTTTGAAACAAAAAAGGTTGCAATGTGAGGCATCTTTCATATTGCTTCCAAAGTAGTTGACAGTTTTTGAGAAATTAGTCCACAAGCATATTGCCCACTAAACATGTAGTCGGAAAAATTAGTATA
>REAB01000063.1 GCA_004293645.1 Cytophagia bacterium
CTTTTGATTTGTAGAAAAACTAAATTACTTCTTTTTGCTCACTCTCCTCCTTTTTTTTTCTAAAACTGTAAACTGCATCGTGAAGGATGCCCAAAATTAATGGCATAATACAGCAGCAGCGACTGTTGCTGTGCGGCGGTGCGCTGGGCAGCGGGCGTGCGAATGGCCTTAAGGATTTCGTCTTGCTGCGAATACAAACTCTGCACTTCGAGTGGCGTGAGTGGGCGCGTGTAGATTTTGAGTTCGTCCACCATAAAATCTTTGGCACGCTGGTCAGAAAGCCGCCCAATGAGCCTGTTGTCAGAATACCAATTGGATTTACTCTTGCCGTACAAAATGCTCTGTGTCAGGTTGTCGTTCACTACATTTACCTTTGCTTGGCGGCCATTGATATAAATTTTGAGGCCATTGGCTTGGCTGAGGCCATCGTAAGTAAAAGCAAAATGAGTCCAAGCATTGAGCGGAAACTGCTCAATCGTTTCGAGGTCAATGGCGTTGTCGGGCCACACATTGCTGAAGGTGAGCTGGATACGCCCGTCGGCCAAGCGGTTCATTTCCCAGCCACGGTGGCCGTTCATCACACCGTTTGATTTGTGGAAAAGCGTACCCACCGTTTTGGCACTTTTCAAGTTAAGCCAAATGCCCACCGAAAAGGCTTGGTTGCGTTCAAAATAGGCAAAATCTTTGCCAAAATTAACGGCATTATCACCGTGAATATACCGACCTCGCCCTAATTTTCCCACCACTGACGACACGTTAGAAAGGCTGTCGTCGCCTTCGGCATTGGCTTTGTGCTTGGTGTTGGCCAAATTTTTAAATTCTTTACCCTTCGGTTCGTCAAAATCAAAATGCCCCAACAAGTCTTGTTTGGCGGGCAAAATGGCTTTTTCGGGGGCTTTCTCGGCCTCGGCCAGCCACGCAGCAAAGCCATTTTTGTACGCTTCGGTGTTTAGTTCGCGGTGTTTTTCGGTGAGTTTGGTGCGAATAAACCGCAATTTTTGCTCGGCTTCGGGTTTGGGCAGCGTAATGGTGGGACTGGCTTCGCCGTTGTACGGAATCTGGCCATTTTCGTTATTGCTGTTGAAAAACGCAAAAAGTGAATAATAATCTTTTTGGCTAATGGGGTCATATTTGTGGTCGTGGCAGCGGGCGCACTCTACCGTTAAACCCAAAAAAGCCTTGCCAAACGTACTGGCGCGGTCGGCCACGTACTCGGCGCGGTATTCTTCTGGCACAATGCCCCCTTCTTGACTCTGCTGGTGGTTGCGATTGAAGGCCGTAGCCAACAGTTGCGCTTGGGTGGGGTTGGGGAGCATATCGCCTGCCAACTGCCAAGTTACGAATTTATCGAAAGAAAGATTTTTGTTGAATGCCTGAATCACCCAGTCGCGGTAGGGCCACATGGTGCGGGGGCCGTCGTCTTGGTAGCCGTGGGTGTCGGCGTAGCGTGCCACGTCGAGCCAATCTACGGCTTGATGCTCACCAAAACGCGGCGACATGAGCAAGCGGTTTACCACGCGCTCGTAAGCACCGGGGGTTTTGTCGGCCAAAAATGCCGCAATTTCGACGGGAGTTGGGGGCAAACCTGTTAAGTCCATCGAAACGCGGCGCAATAAAGTAGTTTTGTCGGCAGTTTCTTGTGGAGACAAGGCATACCCTGTTTTTACGACGCTGGATTCAATTTGGCTCAACACAAAATTATCCACTTCATTCTTGGCCCAAGTATTGTTTTTTATGGCGGGCAAAGCTACTTTTTGGGGCGCAATAAACGACCAATGTTGCTTATATTCAGCACCTTGCTCAATCCATTTTACGAGGGTTGCTTTTTCTTGGGCGGTGAGCGTGAGGTGTGTTTGCGGCTCGGGCATCACGTAGTCGGGGTCGGCCGACAAGATGCGTTTCACTAAATCGCTTTTGGCGGCATTGCCTGGCGCAATGGCTTTGAGGTTGTTTTCGCAGTTGTGGTCGTAGGCGGCATCGGCCATGTCGAGGCGCAGCCCCGCTTTTTGCTTGGTTTGGTCGGGGCCGTGGCAAGCAAAACAGCGGTCGGACAAGATGGGCTTAACGTGCAAATTATAATCTATTTTTTCGGGCAAAAGAGCAGTTGCTTGCGCCACGTCGGCGGGCAATTCAACGCTGCCGCAAGCATTAAAAAGGGCGACGCTCAACCATAAGATGCCAATACTCCGAAGCCATTGTTTAGTTTTCATATTTCTTAAAACTAACTACGTTAATTTGAATCTTTAACACAACAATTTATAAAGCACAAAAAACATAATTTGTACCTATTCTTTTGGCTTTTCTTTGAAAATCAGTTTGTTAAACCAAAAAGTATTTTGCCTCATTTTTGTAATGATGACATTTTTTATTAAACTATTTAAAGATTTTTACGCATAACCAACTGATAATCATTGACACAGATTGTATTTATTTTATATCTTTGTGCTGCTAATCAAAACAAACCAAAAAAATCATGGCTATTGCAAAGCAAATTTCAAAAAGCAAACCTGTTTGTAAGGTAACATTTTCTCTTTCGTCTGACGTAGTGGCCGATGCCAAAGACATCGCCGTATTGGGCGAGTTTAACGGCTGGGATACTGCCGCTGCCACCAAATTGAAGAAACAAAAAGATGGTTCATACAAAGCAGTTGTTGAATTGGAAACGGGCAGGGAATATGCTTTCCGTTACCTCATCAACGGTAGCACTTGGACCAACGACGAGGCCGCCGACAAGTACATTCCAAGTGGCGTTTCTTTTGAAGAAAATTCAGTAGTTGTGTTGTAATCTTCTTACTTTACCTTGTTAGTGGTGGCACGACTTGAAGTTGTGCCACCACTTTTTTTATTCAGCAAGTCTAAGTTGTGCCACCATTTTTTTTTAGGCGGCAACGACGGCAACAGTCAAACGGCTGATGCAAACCAGTTTACCCGCTTCATTGGTTATTTTTATTTCCCACAAGTGCGTGGTGCGCCCCACGTGCAAGGCCGTAACTTTGCCATACACCCAGCCGCTACTCACCGACCGAACGTGGTTGGCGTTGATGTCGAGGCCCACGGCGCGTTGTTTGGTAGGGTCGGGCAGGCACATCCAAGAGGCCATGCTGCCCAGGCTCTCGGCCAGTACCACCGACGCCCCGCCGTGCAAAATACCAAACGGCTGGTGGGTGCGGCCATCTACGGGCATTTTGGCAATCAAATAATCGTCGCCCATTTCAATAAACTCAATGCCCAAATGCTGAACAATGGTGTTTGGATTGAAAGTAGCGAGCATTTCGAGGGTTATGTTTTTGTTAAACATCAGGAAAAGAAATAGTTTTGTTGGTGATTTGTAAAACTACTCATTTCTGAATGTCCTCCAAAACAATTTATCTCATTAGGCACGGCGAAACCGACTACAATCGGCGCGGTGTAGTGCAAGGCAGCGGCATTGATGCCGACCTCAACGCCCTTGGCCAAGCCCAAGCCCACGCTTTTTATGATGCTTATCAGCACGTGGCTTTCGACAAAATTTATACTTCGGCCCTCAAACGAACCCACCAAAGCGTGGCCAAATTTTTGGAAAAAGGCTTGCCGCACCAAGCCCTGCCCGAACTAAACGAGATAAGCTGGGGGGTGCGCGAGGGGAAAGTACCCAACAGCATGGACTCGGAATACTACCGAACGCTCATTGGAAGCTGGCGAAAAGGCCAAACCGACCTACCCGCCGAAGGAGGCGAAAGCCCCGATGATGTGCAACGGCGGCTGCGGGTGGCGGTGCAGCATATTTTGGAAAATACCCACGAACACACCGTGCTGGTGGCCATGCACGGGCGCGCCATGCGGGTGCTGCTGGCTACTATTTTTGAACAACCGCTGTACGCAATGGACCAATTTGAACACACCAATTTAGGGCTTTACTTGCTCGATTATCAATACAATAATCAAAAATTTATACTTCATAAAACCAACGACACTACCCATCTTTTGACGCTCCCCGCATGACACGCCAACAATTGATTGAACAGATTCGCCGAAAAAAATCGTTTCTGTGCGTGGGTTTAGACCCCGATTTAAAAAAAATGCCCGCGCATATTTTACGAATGCCCGACCCTATTTTTGAATTTAATAAACAGATTATTGACGCAACTGCGCCCTATGCCGTAGCCTACAAACCCAACATTGCTTTTTATGAAGCCCTCGGCCAGCGCGGTTGGAATAGCCTGCAACGCACCGTGAACTACATTCCAAAAGATTGCTTTACCATTGCCGATGCCAAGCGCGGCGACATCGGCAACACGTCGGCGTTGTATGCCAAAGCGTTTTTCGACAAAGACTCGTCGGGAATGTCCTTCGATTCTATCACGGTGGCACCTTACATGGGCCGCGACTCAGTAATGCCCTTTTTAGAATTTGAAAACAAGTGGGTTATTTTGTTGGCACTTACCTCCAACGAGGGCAGCGGTGATTTTCAGATGCTGGTAACCAACCCGCTCCTCAGCCCCAAAGACAACGAGGACGACATCTCAAATAGCCAAGTGATATTGGACACCAACAACCGCTATTTGTTTGAAGAAGTATTGAGCCGCTCACAAACTTGGCCGCACGCCGACCGCCTCATGTATGTGGTGGGTGCTACCAAAGCCCAAATGTTACAGCGAATTAGGCAGATTATACCCGATGGTTTTTTGCTCATTCCAGGCGTAGGGGCGCAAGGCGGTAGTTTAGAAGAAGTAGTCCGCTATGGCCTCAATAAAGATTGCGGCTTGCTGGTCAATGCCGCTCGGAGCATTATTTACGCTTCGTCGGGGGTAGATTTTGCCCAAAAAGCCCAAGAAGAAGCCCAACGAATGCAGCAAGAAATGGCGCACTATCTTCAAGTGGCGGGTATGGTGGCATAAAAAGTGCGCTGCTCCGTTGTCTGTGAAGACACAGAAACGGTGCCATTGTCTGCAACTCACCTTACTGATAAATTTATTACGCGGATTTCTTTTGTACATTTAACTTTCTATTTATCCGACTTTCATTGTTTTGCAAACATTCACCGAAGAAAATTACCTCAAAACCATTCATGTGCTTTCGGTTTCGCCCGATGAGTGGGTAACGACCAATGCCCTGGCCGACAGCACCATGACCCGCGCGGCGTCGGTGTCGGATATGCTCAAACGGTTGGCCGAAAAAGGCTTGATTCATTACCAAAAATACCAGGGCGTTCGACTTACCCAAGAAGGCGAACGCCTGGCCCTTAAAATTATCAGAAAACACCGACTTTGGGAAGTGTTTTTGGTAGAAAAACTCCAATTTGGGTGGGACGAAGTGCACGTGATAGCCGAAGAACTGGAACACATCAAGTCAGAACGGCTGGTAGAAAAATTGGACGCTTTTTTGGCGTTTCCGCAGTTTGACCCCCACGGCGACCCCATACCCGATGCCGAAGGAAATATGCCGCCCGTTTTGTACCAAAAACTATCGGAAATTGCGCTTGGCCAAACGGTGATTATGACGGGTGTTTCAGAACACGCCCCCGCCTTTTTACAGCACTTGGCCAAGCTCGGTATTGCGCTTGGCTGCCAGCTCAATGTACAAGAAATCAATGCTTTTGATAAATCAATCACCTTACAAATAAACAACTCACCACCGCTTTTTGTGAGCCATGAAGTAGCCAAAAACTTGTGGGTAAAACCCTGATATAGTCCAAATAAAACAGACTTATTTAGCACTAATCTCAGTCTAATAAATCGTATTTGCTTGACAGTCAGCTTAAATTTTTTGGTGTTTTTTAAACTATTTTGTTACTTTAAAACGTTGTTGGTAAATAAGCTAAAATCAATGATGGCTTATTTTAAAGGTAATAGAGGTCTTATTGCAAGATATATTGCTGTTGTTTCACCAAACAAATGATGTTTTGAAAAAATATTTCAATCATATTACTGCTGCTGCGCTCGTTATTATTCTGCCAGCACACGCCCAAGAATTGACCAGCAATTCTGAAATTAGTTTTTGCAAAGAAAGATTACCACTGTACCATCAAAATGTGGCTGCTCGCTTCGAGAAAGCACTCCAACACACGGCAAATTTACCACTCCACACCATTCGTTTTAATGCGCCCAAGTTCTTTCGGGCAGTTGAGCCAATCTTGGCCAGTTATCAAATTCCCAACGATTTTAAGTACCTCTGCATTGTAGAAAGTGCGCTCGACCCCACCGCTTTATCGGCCAAAGGAGCTTTTGGGTTTTGGCAGTTTATGCCCGAAACTGCCCGTTCCATGGGGCTTATCGTAAACGAGCAAATAGACCAACGCCAAGACTTGATAGCATCTACCACGGCGGCGTGTCGGTATTTTAGGCAATTGTATAAGCAGTTGGGTTCTTGGACGCTCGTGGCAGCAGCCTACAATATTGGCCCAACCAAAATGCGCGAATATGCCGTAATCAACAGGCGAAGGAATTATTATCAGTGGCATTTAAATGCTGAAACCCGGCAGTATATTTTTCGAGTTGTGGCCATTAAAGAAATGCTCAATCGGCCAAGTGTGTACCAATCTGTGCTGGAAGATGGACGCGGTTTATACAGCTTCTTAAAAAATCAGGGGTCATTGCTGGGGCTTACAGTGTGGCCAGTTTCGCATAAAACGTTGAAATCTAAAAAAGTATGGGCCAACGAGCCCCCTTTCTTTCTTTCCATTTGCCAGTCAATGGCGGGCGGTTTTGCGCATTTAGTACCTTTGGTTTACCAAAGAAACGCCTTTAAATCAAACAATAAGCAAGTTATAATGGGCAACTCTGAACAAAAACCAGAAACGCGCACCAACGTAAACGACGGGGCCGACACTGCCCATTTAAGACTTTGGTGGGCAGCGTTGCCATTTTATACCCGTCGGCGCAACGAGCTGCACATGTTACCCCCCAAATTGAACCTTTCGATAAGAAAACAAATTTTGGCCGCTTAGTTTAGCCACAGTCCACGTCAATTACTACGTTGGCTCCTTTGAGGGTTTTGTCGGTCAAAATATCGGTTACTTTGTCCAAAATAAACTGCTTGGCGGCTTTGATGTTTATTTTCTCGCGTTCGAGTTTAATCAAAATTTCAAACAAATATTGGTTACGAACGCGCTCTACGAGCGGTGGCTCCGGCCCCAGCACGCGGCCACTGCCCATTTTTTCGACGAGTACTGCCGCCAATTGTTGCGCCGCTTTGAGCGAGGTTTCTACTTCGGGGTGCTTCACAATCAATTTGATAAGGCGCGTAAAGGGCGGGTACGAAAACGTTTCCCGCTCTTTTATTTCTTCTTCGTACATTCCCACGTAATCGTTGTTGATTACTCTTTGTAAAATAGGCTGACTGGGATTGCCCGTCTGAATCAACACGCGCCCTTGCCGTTCGCGGCGGCCTGCGCGGCCACTCACCTGCGTAATGAGCTGAAAAGCCCGCTCTGCCGACCTAAAATCGGGGAAGTGAATCATGCGGTCGGCATCAAAAATACCCACCAAGTTTACTTTTTCAAAATCAAGCCCTTTGCTAATCATCTGCGTGCCTACCAATATGTCCACGTTGCCTTTTTCTACGTCTTCTATCAATTGTTGGTAGGCGTTTTTGGCGCGGGTGGTGTCTAAGTCCATGCGCGACACGCGGGCGGCGGGAAAAAATATTTTCAGTTGGTCTTCCAATTTCTCGGTACCGTAGCCCACCGTCCGCACTTTGACCGACCCGCACGAAGGGCAGGTTTTGGGTACAGATTCTTTGTGGCCACAATAATGGCAGCGCAGCTCGGCATCGCGCTGGTGGTAGGTGAGGCTCACGGCACAGTTTTGGCACTCGCCAATCCACGCACATTCTTCGCATTGTAAATAAGGAGAATACCCCCGCCGATTTTGAAAAATAATGCTCTGCTGGTTGTTGTTGAGGTTTTCTTGGAGCTCTTCCATCAGTACCGACGAAAACTCACTTTTCATTTTACGCTGCTTTTTTTCCAACTTGGTGTCTATCAGCACAAATTGCGGCAGCGTGGCGTTGGCGTAACGTTGGGTGAGTTTTACCAATCCATAACGACCGTGCAGGGCTTGGTAGTAAGTTTCGAGGGCGGGCGTAGCCGACCCCAGTAGCACTTTGGCGTGTTGTTTTTGGGCAATCACCATCGAAACATCGCGGGCGTGGTAGCGCGGGGCAGGGTCGTATTGTTTATATGAACTTTCGTGTTCTTCGTCCACAATGATAAGCCCCAGGTTGTCGAAAGGCAAAAAAATAGCCGACCGCACGCCCACCACCAATTGGTATTTGCCCGACACCACGCCTTTCCAGATTTCGACGCGCTCGTTGTCCGAAAACTTAGAATGGTAAATGCCCAATTGGTCGCCAAATACTTTTTTCAAGCGCACCACCATTTGCGTAGTGAGGGCTATTTCGGGTAGCAACAGCAGCACCTGCGAGGCATTGGCAAGCACCTGCTGCGCCAAATGAATATAGACCTCGGTTTTGCCACTGCCCGTAATGCCGTGCAGCAATACGGCATCTTTGGTCTGAAAATGGGCTATTATCTCGTCGGCAGCTTTTTGTTGCACGTCGGTAAGTTGAATAACGGCACTTGTCGTAAATCGGGCATCGGTTTCGGCAAAACGCGCTACCGTTACTTCAAATTCTTCAAAGACTCCTTTTTTTATCAACGTACTCAACGACGACTCCGAAAGGTCTTCGGCCCGGGCTAACGCGCTTTTTTCGATTCCGTTTCGGTTGGCATAAGGTTCGTTTTGAATAGGCACTTGGCTCACGTACCGCATCACTACCTCTTGTTGCTTGGGTAATTTATCAAGAGAGCCAATGAGTTCAAACAAATTTTCGCGGACTTCGTAGCTTGATTTAAGTCGTAGTTTTTTAACAATCTTGGGCTGGTATTTTTCGCGGACTTCTTCAAACAGCAAGATGGCCCGCTTGCCAATGAGCGATTTGATGGTTGCGTTTACGTTTTGGTCGCCCACTCTTTTGCCCAATTCTTCGTAGGTAAGCGACTGATACTGCTTGATTTCCTCCAAAATGGTGGCTTCTTCGGGAGTTAATAAATCGAAGTAGTCAAAATCGGGATTGAACTGAATTTTGGACTGGCTCGTAATTTTTAAGCCTGCGGGCAGGGCAATATTGAGTACCTCGCCAATACTACACAGGTAGTAATCGGCCATCCATTGAAACAACTCCAACTGATAGGGCGTAACGAGCGGCTCATCGTCGAGCAGCTCGGCAATGTACTTGGCGCGGTACTTACTGGGTGGTGTTTGGTGAATTTTGGCCACTACGCCCGTCAGTATTCGGTTTTTCCCAAACGGCACTACAACTCTGGCACCATTTTTGATAAGGGCGTTTATACTCCTCGGCACCCGATATGTGAACAACTGATTCACTGGAACGGGCAAAATTAAGTCGGCAAACAAAGTAATTTCTTCGGACGCAAAGTCTCCTTTTTCAGCGAATAACAAGGTTTTGATGCTTAGTTGATGCTGCAAGTTATGGGTTTTTAAAGTATTTTTTTAGAATGGCAAGATATTTGACACAGTGCTTTATGTCGAATAAGACACTTTGCCCCCTTAAAAAAATATTATTAATATGTACCCTTTTACTGTCAGCTATCAAGGCGCGCGGCAGGACGAGACAAGTTTTCGCAAATTAACTGGTCTCCGCCCTTCTGACTTTGAGGCACTGCACGAACCGTTCAAAAAAGTCTGGGAAGACTATTTCTCAAACTATACCTTGGAAGGCAAAGTGAGGGCTCGCAAGGCTTCTGTGCGCAGAAACAGCATTTTTACCAATACCCAAGAAGCTTTATTTTTTGCATTGGTGTATTTTAAAGGTACTGTTTTGCAAGAAAAATTAGCGTCGCAATTTAATATTGACCAGCCCAAGGCAAGCAAGTATTTGTTTTTGATGAGGCGTTTGCTATCAGATACCCTCAAAGAGAACCAAAAAATATTGCCAAAGCCCAAACTGGAGCGCATCAAACAAGCTATTTCGGTATATGCAACTGCGTGTTAATTATCAAATGCTAAAAAACTTTCCAACAACTACCTAATAAGTTATCAAATCGTTCGTTTTGTTCTGTTTTACAATTATGAAACCAATTGTCCAGCCTCCCATTCGTGCTTTTGCACCGTCTGAAAAAGTCTCATGTTTCTTGTTTTTTCTTTGTTCCATTTTATTCTTAATCAGTCCAGCTCAGGCGCAAGTGAGCGGTTCGGTTTTTAAAGATTTTAATGCGAATGGGAAACGTACATCTGGCACCGATACGCTCGAAGTAGGCGTACCCAACGTCAAGGTGCGGTTGTTTGTGGGTAGTAACAACACGCCCTTCGAAAAAACAACCAACAGCAAAGGTTACTACGCTTTCTCAAGTGCCGAAGCTCCCAAAGACAGTAGTTTTAGGCTTGAATTTGTCAGCTTGCCCGCTTTTTACGTCGATAGCCCCGTGAGCGACAACAGCCGCACGAGCGTTTTGTTTGGCAAAGCCCCGCAAGCTAACTTCGACTTCGGAATCTCAAACGATGAAGACTTTTGTTTTAGTGCCAACAATGCCCAAATGATTACCTCGTGTTTTGCAAATGGCGATGCGCTTGGTGGCGGCAGTGCTGGCGAAGAACCGGCTGTGGTAATGTTTAATTACACGGATCAAGGTTTGGCCGAGAGAGATTTTCCGCTCGCCAAATTGGCCAAAGTAAAAGACGTAGGGGCGGTTTGGCCAGCTACTTATCACAGAATGGGAAGGAGGATTATTATAGCGCCCATTGTGCGCCGCCACTCGGGCTTGGGGGCTTTGGGGACTTCGGGCTTGTACGCAGTTTCTGAAAATGGAACTACCGATACCCTTGTGAATTTCAAAAAGCGCTACGGCATTGATTTTGGCAACGACCCGCACGTAGGTTTGAACGCCAACATGCTTGTAGCCAACCATGATTCGGCTACGATGCACCACGTAGGCAAAAGGGCTTTTGGCGGTCTGCAGTTTTCACGCTACCAAGATTCGCTGCTTTTTATTAATTTATTCGATAAAAAACTCTACATCGTTAAATTAGATCAGAACGGCAATATGCCTGCCAATAAAAGTGATATTGTGGCAATTTCAATTCCCAATCCAGGCTGTTCAAACGGCGATTATCGCCCGTGGGCACTCAAATATCATCGGGGAATGTATTACGTAGGCGTGGTGTGTTCGGGCGAAACTTCACAAAATAAAGACGACTTGAAATTTACGATTTACAAGTTCAACCCTGTTTCCCAGCAATTTACCAACCTCATCACGGAACCACTCACTTACAAGCGCGACCCACTTGATGTTACAGGGCCATATTGTTTTACGTACGACCGCTGGCTGCCATGGACTGCCGAATGGCCCAGGGTTTGTAACAAAGAAACGTCAGAACCAGGGTCAGGAACTAATTTTGTGATGTATCCACAGCCTATTCTGTCAGATATTGAGTTTGATGTGGACGGAACAATGGTACTGGGCTTTATGGATAGGTTTGGTTTGCAAGCTGGCCAAGACAACTTTGGGCCTTCTGCTGCCGACCAGAGAAAATACACGGGCTTTATGAGTGGCGATTTATTGCGCGTTCACTTAGAAAATGGCGTTTATAAATTAGAGCAAAATGGCAAATCTGGAGATTTAATTGGTTGCGGAGCAAACAAAGGTGCTGGTCCAGGTGGTGGCGAGTTTTATTGTGAAGACGAATGGAAGTTTTTGGGTAAAGTAGCTCACTCCGAAACCTCAAATGGGGGCGTTGCTTTGATACCTGGAACTGGCGAAGTAATATCAACCGCCATGGACCCCGTTGATGAACTATTTTCATCGTCTGGTTATCGCGTTTTTAGCAATAAAACTGGCAAATATCGCCGTGGCTTGGCTCTGTACAGTGGTAAACCTGGCACACTCGGCAAGTCGGGTGGCGTTAGCGACGTGGTGTTACTTTGTGATCCTCCTTCTATTGAAGTGGGCAACCGTATTTGGTTTGATAGAAACCGTAACGGCGTGCAAGAACCCAACGAGGCGGGCTTGGACGGCATTGTGGTGCAACTCTACGACCCAGACTCAAGCAAAGTAATATCTACCGATACGACAAAAAGAGGAGGACAGTTTTATTTTGGCAGAAATAATGTACCAGGTAAGTTAAAACCACGCCACAGATACGAAATTAAAGTAGATATGACCCAACCAGGCTCGGCCAATCCTTATCCAGGCTTGCCAACAGTATCCGCTAACAATTTAAGGACGCTCAGAACTGCCGCACCCGATTCATTATTAGCGCAGTACGACTTGTCGCCGCTTAATGCCAATACGTTCAACAACCCAACCATCCGCGATTCAGATGCGGCTTATGTCAATGGCAAGAAAGGACTGTCCATTGTGTTCGATACTCAAAATTTGGGTATTAACGATTTTACCCAGGATATTGGCTTGACACAGAAAAGAATAGCAGAACCAAGGTTTGACTTAGAGTTAAACAAAAAGATAATTGGCGAATGCGTGAAGCAAATCAACGACACCGTAACGTTCCGAATTGTACTTAAAAACGTGGGCGAGCGATTATCAATAGCCGATAGCGTTTTTGTGGCCGATACCTTGACTACCAACTTAACCTTTATTTCGGCAATAGCCACGCAGGGTACTTACAGCAACACAACGCACCTTTGGGGCGCACTCAAACTCGTTGCTGGCGACAGTGCCACGCTTACCATCAAGGCCAAAATCAACAACGCCAATAAGTTTGAGGGAGGTTCTATTATCAACGTGGCCGAAGTAAAATCGCACAAAGGAGCAGACATTGATTCAAGGCCAGGCAATGGTATTCGCACCGAAGACGACTTTAGTTTGGCGCTCGCTACTGTACCTATGAAGATTTGCCCCGCCAAAAATGATACGCTCATTATCTCTGCACCAGGCATTTACACCAAATATCAATGGTTTAGAAATGGTGTCAAAATAGAAGGTGCTACCAAAGCTACGCTCGAAGTAGGTGCTCCAGGTCAGTATAACGTAGAATTAGAAAACAACGGTTGTGTGAGCAAAAACTGCTGCCCAATGGTCGTATTAGAAGAATGTTTATGTCCAACACAAATCTGTGTGCCGTTTGTGATTAACAAAACCAAGTCTAAAGGGATACCTATTCCAAGAATAAGGTAGAGATTTCAAAATCAACCATAGAATTGAAAATACGGGTGCGGGAGAAGTTAGACAACTCCTGCACCCGTATTTGTTTTTCAACGATTGCGCCTTCTTGAAGCAGCTGCGCTCGGCGCGTACCCGCCAAAAGCGGTAAAGCGGGCGTGAGCCAATGCTGGCCGTCAAAAAAAGCCACGTTGGCGTAAGAAGTATCAGTAACAAAACCGTTTTTGATAATCAGCACGTCGTCGGCGAGGCCACGCTGGGCATAAAGTGCTTGTAGCTCGTGGCGGTTTTGATATTTAAACGCATAGTCTAAGTTGTTGGCTTCTATTAATTTTAAATTTTTTATTGGACGAACAACATAAGGCTCAAATTCAATTTTTTCGAGCGCTTCTCCGTACGTAACGCGGCACTTAAAAACGCCCGTTTGGGTGTTTTTGGGCAAAGAAATAAGTTGCGCCAAGTCCCACTGGTCGCGGCTGCCATACAGCACGCCACGACTGCGATTGAGGCGGGCGTTGTGGTGGGCTAAGTTTTTAAGTTGGCCGTCGGCGAGGCAAATGGTTTCGATGCAGTGCATTTCGGTGGTTTTTTTTTGTTCACAGATGGCACAGATTTTCACAGAAATTCTTTTTTTCTGTGAAAATCTGTGCCATCTGTGAGCCTAATTAAACAGGCAAATAGACTTTATCAATCAACTCTTCGTATTCAGCGTGGGCGGTGCTGCGGGCGGTGATGCCCCCTCCACTCTTAAAAACAAGTTTCCCATTTTGGTTTTCAATAAATCGAATCAGTACGCCGCTGTCTAAGTTTTGGCCGTCAAAAATACCCGCCACGCCTGTGTAATAGCCGCGCTCATAGCCTTCGGAGGCGGCAATTATGTCGAGGGTTCGGGGTTTGGGTGCACCACAAATTGAGCCAGCAGGTAGCAATTTAAACAACCAATCGCCGAGGGTTTCGCGCCAATTGTCGGGCATTGTTCCTGCCACTTCTGAGCTTACTTGTAGCAACGTTTTTTGATTGGTTTCAATTCTATCTATGTAACGGTAGCGTTCTACCCACACCTGGTTGGCTACCATGCTGAGGTCGTTTCTTATCAAATCAACGATGGTAGCGTGTTCGGCGGCTTCTTTGGGGTTAGCCAAAATAACCTCGACGGCACGGGGCTGTTTGGCATCAATAGTGCCTTTCATGGGGAACGATGCTACGCGATTGCCTTTTATTTGTAAAAAAATTTCGGGCGAAAAACACGTAAAATGCCCCTGCCACCACAACCGATACTTGGCGTGGCTTTGGTAAAAAATAGTCCGTAAATCGGCGTTAATTTCGACGGGGGTTTGGGTAGAAAGATTAACCAAAAACGAATCGCCGCGCTGCAAATGAGCCATTACACGCTCAAAACGAGGCTTATAGTCGGCAAAGTCAGGCGGGTATTTTTCAAAAAACACTTCCGTTTGGGGCATCAAGCTGGTTTTGGGGGCGTTGGTTTGTCCGTTAAAATTATAGAGCAACGTGTCAGTATCAACATCGGCCAAACGTACTACGACGGGCTTTTGGCCCCAAAAATCAATGATAAACAAAAACGGCACGCCATCGCGCCCCCATTGATTCATGCGGCGGGCGGTTTCGGTTAAAGATAGCAGTTGATTCAAGACAATTGGAGCAAATTCAATTTGCGATAAAAACCATCGTCGCGCTTCAATAGTTCGTCGTGCGTGCCGCGTTCCACAATTTGGCCGTTGTTTACCACCAAAATCTGGTCGGCGTGCTGAATGGTGCTGAGGCGGTGCGCAATAACGAGCGTGGTGCGGTTTTTCATTAAATTGGTGAGGGCATCTTGCACCAGTTTTTCCGACTCCGTGTCGAGCGCGGAGGTGGCTTCGTCCAAAATCAAAATGGGCGGATTTTTCAAAATAGCCCGCGCAATACTAATGCGTTGCCGTTGCCCACCCGACAGTTTAGTGCCACGGTCGCCGATGGTAGTTTGGTAGCCTTCTGGTTGTTCCAAAATAAAATCGTGGGCATTGGCTATTTCGGCGGCGGCCACCACTTGGGCTTCGGTGGCATTTGATCCAAAAGCAATGTTGTTGAAAATACTGTCGTTAAACAAAATAGATTCCTGCGTTACAATGCCCATCAGGTTGCGGAGCGAAGTCGTTGTTACGGCGCGGAGGTCGTTTCCATCCATCAAAATCTGGCCTTGCGTGGGGTCATAAAAACGCGGAATCAAGTCAGCAATAGTAGATTTGCCCCCGCCCGACGAACCTACCAATGCTACCGTTTGCCCTTTCTTGATGTTAAAACAAACATCTTGCAAAACGGGCGTACCAGATTCGTATTCAAAGCATACATTTTTTACTTCAATTGCTTTATTAAAATCTTTGATAGCTAAGCAGTTGGGTGCATCGGTAACGGTGAGGGGCGTATCTATGAGTTGCAAAATGCGCTCGCCCGACGCAATACCCCGCTGAATACCCCCAACGGCATTGGAAATCTCTTTGGCAGGCCGCAATACCTGCGAAAAAATAACGATATACGTTACAAAATCGGCAGCGGTTAAATCTGACTGCTCCGAAAGTACCATGGCGCCCCCGTACAACAAAATACCCGCTACCACGCTAATGCCCATGAACTCCGACAAGGGCGGGGCTATTTCTTGCCGAAACAACATTTTCAATACGGACTGCCGATAACCTTGATTTTCGGTAATAAAACGCGCCCGAATAAAATGCTCGGCGTTGAAACCTTTGACAACCCGAATACCCCCAAAAGTTTCGTCGAGCAAACTGATGATATTGCTCAATCGCTGCTGCACTTCCGTAGCCGACTCTTTTAGTTTTTTGGCTAAACCGCCAATCAATGCCCCCGAAAGTGGAATAATAACGAGCGTAAAAAGGGTGAGTTTGAACGAAAACAAAAACAGCGTAATAAACATAAAAATAAGCAGGAACAATTCTTTAAACAACGCACTAAACCCCCGCCCCACCGAGCCTTCTACCTCCTGCACGTCGGTGGTGATGCGCGAAATGAGATCGCCTTTGCGCTCGTTAGAAAAAAAAGAAAGACTCAACCCCACGGCATTGTCAAAAACAGCTTGCCGCAACTGCGCCACCGTATGCGCCTTAAAAGTTTCGATGATTCTGACCGAGAAATACCGAAAAACGTTGGCAAAAAAAACGGAGATAATAATAGTACCACACACAAACTGCAACGCCCCAAACTTACCATAAGTATTAGCTACTTGCGTAAAATAATAGTTGAACAGGTCGGTAAAATAGCCAACATCGAAGCGGGGCACAGGTCGCGACGATACCACCACGCGCTGCTTTTCGTCGAAGAGCACATTGAGCAGCGGCTGAATGAGCGTCAAGTTTAACAAACCAAATAAACTGGCCAACAAAGAAGTAATAAAATAGGGCCCCACAAATCGTCGAAACGGGCGGGCATAGGATAAAATGCGCCAATATGTTTTCATGCCCGCAAAGGTAGCATTTTCATTTGAGCTTCACCTTGATTGTGGTGCCACCGTCTGCAAGGTCAAAGGCACAATCTTCAAAACTGGGGGCCGACAACACAGGCCGAAAATTATTGCTAAACCCAAATGGTTCTTTGGGGTAGCCAACCAAGTTTTTGTCCAACTTTTCGTTGTTATTGGCATCGTGATAGGCCGCAAAAGCGTAACGACCAGGCGGCAAACGAAACGTAACCCGCTCGGTGTCGGCAGAACGCCCCGATAGTGGCAAAATATGCGGGTAGTCGGGATTACCACTAAGGCTCGACCCTTTTTTATAAACGCCCATTCTAATTGTTCCCTTCGTCGCTTTGATGTGGCTGATTTCGACGGTCAGCGTTGTTTCGTTGCTCATGGCGGCAGTAATCCAGAAAAGTACCAAAAAAGAAAAATTCATTCGATTCAAATGTTTTGGTTATAATTTACGGTGAAGCAGATTTTATTAACTCAATCCAAATTTTTGTGGTTAAAATCTAACGTTAAACCGTGGTATTTCGTATTTAAACCATTATTATTGCAAAAGTACTAAACACTTAACCTTTCATGAAAGAAACAAAACCAAATTTATCTTTCTGGCAAATCTGGAACATGAGCTTTGGCTTTTTTGGTCTGCAATATAATTTTGGATTGCAGCAGTTCATTATGTCCCCCATTTTTAGGTATTTGGGGGCCGATGAGGCCAATTTACCCATTTTGTGGCTTGCTGGACCCGTTACAGGCCTGCTGATTCAACCCATCATTGGGGCCATGAGCGACAAAACTTGGTCGCCGCGTTGGGGTCGTCGCAAGCCGTTTTTCTTGATTGGGGCAATTTTGGCCAGTATCGCGTTGGTACTCATGCCGCACTCCAAAACCTTAGGCATGGCCGCCGCCTTGATGTGGATACTCGACGCGGGTCTCAACGTAACGATGGAGCCTTTCCGAGCGTTTATTGGCGACAAACTCAACGATTCGCAGCGAACTTTAGGTTTTTCGGTTCAAAGTTTTTTTGTGGGTTTTGGTCAAATTTTGGCCAGTTTAATGCCAAAATTTATTTTACCAGCTTTGGGCATTGCCGCCGTTGCTGCCACCACCGAAGGCAGTTCCATTCCTGGTTATATCCATTATTTGTTCTACTTTGGAGCGTTCGTTATCATCGGTTCTGTACTTTGGACAGTTCGTACCACCAACGAGTACCCACCCGAAGACATGGAAGAGTTCAAAAAACAGTCAGCAGGTGGTTTCAATTTTGGCGAGACATTTAAAGAAGTAGCAGTAGCCCTGCGCGAAATGCCAACTGTAATGAAACAACTTTGGTGGGTTAAGTTTTTTACGTGGTTTGGCTTACCGCTCATGTGGCAATATTTCTCATTGGCCGTGGCGCGTCACGGTTTTAATGCCCCAAACGCCCAGTCGGCTGGCTTTGAAGAAGGCACGGCATACGGTGCTTTTTGCTTCACATTTTTTAATTTAGGCTGCATCTTGGTGTCCTTCTGCATTCCCGCGTTGTCAAAGCGGCTCAGTCATGCCATGATTCACGCCATCTTTTTAACCATCGGCGGCATTGGGTTCATCTCAACACTCACTTCCAACAGCAGCGAGATTTTTGCTTTTGCCATGTTCTTAGTTGGCTTGGCTTGGGGGTCTATTCTATCAATGCCCTACGTCATGTTATCTTCATCCGTACCTGCTTCGCGCATGGGCGTTTACATGGGTATATTCAACGGCTTTATTGTAGTGCCGCAAATCATAAACATGATTACCATTGGCTTTGTGTACGACAGTGTGCTGGGTGGCGACCCGCGCAACGCACTGGTACTGTGCGGAATATGCCTAATCTTAGCAGCAGCCTCGTGTTTTTTGGTAAAAACCCCCGCTGCCAGTTCAGACGCTTCGAATATTAATTTCTCGGGTGGCGGCGGTCATTAAGAAAAAAAACAAAACATCAAAAAAGCCTCGTTCTAATTCCAGAACGAGGCTTTTTTGGTGCACGAATCTCTTAAAAACCTACCGTAAGTCTATCATTTCTACGCCTTTATAGAGTTTTGAGTCAAACGCAAAAAGTTTATCGTCGGGGGCGGCGTTGGGTGCAAACTTATCTACTTTAAACACCACGCGCTGCCCATTTTTTTGGGTTACTTTCCAGCTTTTCACCGATTTGTCTTTTTTATCTACTTTAATTTGCACCTTGGCTACTTTGCTCTCTTTTTTTTCGGGCGACAGTTCCACCACTTCGTAGGTACGGCCATTTTCGGTAGTTTCTTCAATAAAAAGATACTTGTAGCCTTTTTTGTAGATGGTATAAATTTTGGTAGGGTCAATGTCGCTCGACTCCTTGGGGTCGTAGTTGGTAATGGTGGCCTCGTTCGACTCCTTGACGTAAGTAGTCATCATTTTGCCATCGTTAAAAATCTCTTGGCCAGCCATTTTCAGCTTAAACTTCGTGCCTTTTACCAATGCTTCGCCTTTGTAGGTATCTTTTGCCCCCGCGCCTTCGTTGGTATATGTAAAATTGACCCGAAACGAAGTCATAGATTTGTATTTACTGCTCATGGCATCAAGAATAGCCGTTGCTCGTTTGTCGGTTTGAGCGTTTAGCAGATACGAATGGGCGATTAGCACCGCCACTAAAACTAATTTTCTCATTTTATAAGGTTAGAAAAACTGTAAAAAAGCGTCCGTTCCATTAGACTACGCGAATGTCGCAAAGTTTAATGAAACGGACGGTAAAATTGCCAAGAAAAAACTTGACTCACAACGTGATTAGGCTTTTTTCTCCAAAGAACTCGACAATTTAGCCTTATTCGCAGCTTTTACAATCAAGAAAATGACCCAAGCCGTGATTAAGAACTGAATAACTACATTCAAAAAACTACCATACATGATTGCCACTTCTGGGGTAGCTGCAATGGGGTCGGCTGTTTTTAAAACTACTTTCAAATTGGCAAAATCTACGCCACCTACCAACAAACCCAAGATAGGATTGATGATGTTTTCCATAAATGCCGTTACTACTTTGCCAAAAGCTGCGCCAATAAGCACGCCGACAGCTAAGTCAACGACATTGCCATGCGTAATGAACGTTTTGAATTCTTGAAGCATAATAAATTGTAAGTCAGAGAGTTAAATAAAACAATAGTGATAATAAATTGATTACCAAGCGTATGAAAAACCAACGCCCATGGTTTGGGCCAGCTGTACTTTGGTAGATTGGCTCTGAAAATAGAGCGCCGTTAGCGCAAAATTGAAATTGAAATATTTGGCAAACTTGGCCGTAAGTTGCGCATCTACGCGGTTATCAACTGAGCCAAAACTGGGGCCGTAAGGAGCAAAGGCTTGGTAGCGCCACTTCAAATTTACATCTTTTGCTACGTCGCGGTTGTAATCTGCTACCAATTGGAATAAACCAGCTTCATTTTTAATGGTTTTGTCAGCATCAACACCGTAATTGGTTGGCACGCTTTGAATCAACTTAGAGTCGGCCACAATGGTTTGACGCATCGACAGGGGCGAGAATTGTAAACTAAAATAGGGTACAGGCTTGTATTCTAAACCGATGGCTTGGGTAACGTAAGCGGGCGCAAATAGATTGGATACTTTGGTAACAATTTCGCGGCCGTCGGCAGTTTTATCAAATTTATAACCCACTGCAATTTGCGAAAGTAGGTTTAAATTGCCGTAAAAATTCCACTTAGAATTGATAGCGCGCGCATATTTACTGTCAAAAAACAGGCGGTCCACATTTTTGCGCCAATCGTTTTGGGCGTTTGTCCAAAGTGTGCCAAACTGAAACTGGAAATCATTTGTCCAAGTGTTTTTTTCTTTTTTGTACTCGGCCTTTTTATTAAAAATAACGCCCAACGCCACCGAATTGACCCCACCAGCGGCAAAATTGCTAAAAGACCCTTGGTTGAAATTGAGCGCAAACTGAGACGCTTTTTTCCAATAAGAAGTGTCTTTTTGTGCTTCTTGCGCTTGTAGTCCCGAAACGATAAGAATGAAGCAAATTGTAACGATTTTTCTCATAAATAAATAATAGTTAGTGTTTAAATTGATTTTTGGTAATAAGAATTGTGTGTGATTATTGAAATATTTCTACGTTTTTAGATTGCAAGCTTTGGAGTGGTATTACCGTACTCGAACGCTCGGTTTTGAGCGTAATGGAGGTGTTGTCTATGTCGGTAATAACACCTGTTATGCCATCAATTTTGATATTTTGGCCTTCTCGATAGCGCGTTTTGGCATAAAAAGAAGACAAAATGTTGGCCAGTAAGTCGCGCGAGGCAAAGCCATAACCCACGCCAAATGCCAAAATAATACCGCCCAAAATAAGGTTAAAACTCGATTCGAGCAATTCGGTATTAATCCCAGCTTGTCCCAAAGCACTGATAACGGTAATAACCAAGAAAAAAGCAAAAGCAATGTTACCAATCAATTTGGCCGAGGGCACATTAAAAGACTTGCAAACTGACACCACGGCGTTTTTAATAGCCTCCGAAACCAACACACCAATTTGAAGCATAATAGCCGCCACAATGAGCTGTGGCACAAAATTGACAAGTTTTTCTACGAGGCCCGTTATAGCCCCCACGCCGAGCGTCCGGGCGGCATCGGTAATAAAACCCAATAACACAAAATAGTAAACAACTTGTGAAACGACAACACTGAGTTTAATTTCGGTTTGGAGTTGTTTTACGATACTTATCTCGTTGAGCTTATTACCTACTTTGTCGAAACCTACTCTTTCTAATATTTTTTTGATGACCATGGCCAGCCCTTTTGCCACCAGATAACCAATAAGCAAGATGCAAGCCGCAAAGATAAACCGGGGTACAAACTCAATCAATTGGTTGATGAGTTTGGTGAGGGTAGCTAGCAGAATATCGCTTAAATTAGGTAGCTCTTTCATTTTTCAGTGGTTTGTTTGTCGTCAATATTAGGAGAAGAGTTGCTCAATACTTTACCCATAGTGCCAAAAAAATGACCTACATACAGCGTAACCAACTCCATTGTACATTTAATGGTATTAATCTCCGAAAATATTGCTCTTTTGAGCGATTCGGGTGCTTTATCTTCGGAGTCAAAATCAAGGAATGGATTGGTCATATGTGGGTGGATATTTAGAATCAAGCATTGGTAAGCCACTTTACGATGAGGCTAATTTTTGCAATCAAGATAACCCAGAAAAAAACGTTTTCTTCGTAAAGTTTTCTTAGTTTTTCTTTGGTGCGTTTGAGTCGCATTTTTACCGCGCTTTCGGTTAGCCCAAAGGTATCAGCTATTTCTTTAATACTAAAATCGTCTTGGTACTTCATGAGCAATATGGTTCGCTCATCGGGGGCTATTTTTTCAAGTACTTGGCGAAGTTTCTGGGCTTCCATTTCCATTTCTGCCCCGTCTTCTACTTCGTCTATTATCTCAATGTCGTCTTCCAATGCTTGTTCGGCGTCTTTTTTTATTACCCGAACTTGGTCTATGCAATAGTTGTAGGTAATAGAAAACAACCAAGTTGAGAATTTGGCGGTTTCTTTAAAAGTACCTACTCTCAAAATGAGCTTTATAAAAATGTCATGGGTAAAATCTTCGGCGCGGGCTTTATCTTTTACAAACGATAAACATTTGCGATATACTTTGTCGGCGTATCGCTCATAAAGTTCTTCAAAAAACGAATTACGTTGCGTTTCTACGAAAAAGCAGACAAGCTGCTCATCAGTATATTCTTTCATTGTGGTTGAGGTACGCCTATTGTTACTAAATCTCTTGAAGATACAACAATAAACGTTTGGTAAGCATGTATATGTCAAAAAAAATGCCAAAAAATATTCTACGCATAAAAAACCCCGAAAAAATTATTTCAGGGTTTTTTACGAATCACTTCAGATTTAACCTCCAATGGCAATTCGCTTGAAGGTTTTTACTGAAAGTCCTTTTTGGGTTTTTTCCAACAATTGAGCTATTGTCAAAGAGCCATCTTTGATAAACTCTTGGTTTAAAAGCGTGCTTTCTTTGTAAAATTTGTTCAAACGACCCATCGCAATTTTATCAAGCATGGCTTCTGCTTTGCCTTCATTGCGGGCCAGTTCTTTACCAATTTCTATTTCACGCTCTACTACGCTCGCATCTACGTCAGCTTTATCGAGGGCAATGGGCTTCATGGCGGCAATTTGCATGGCCACATCTTTGCCCATTTCGTCGAGGTTGGTGCCATTTGTACCTTCAAAAGCGACCAAAACGCCCAACTTATTGTTGGAGTGCAAGTAAGCAATTACTTTCTCTGCCGACACATTTTCGTAGGCAATTACGTCCAGCTTCTCGCCCACTTTACCAATCAACTCGGTAATGTGTGCTTGCAGCGACTGGCCGTCGGCTTGGGTCAAAGCCATTAGTTCTTCTTTTGAGGCTACATTTGAAGCCACAGCTTGGCTCATAATGTTCATGGCCATGTTTTGAAAATCGGCCACCTTCGAAACGGGTTCAGTTTCGCAAGCAAAAGCCACCACTTTGCCGTTAGTGGCATCCTGATTTACGTGAATCAGCACCAATCCTTCCGAAACGGCGTTGTCGGCGCGTTTGGCCGCTACTTTTTGTCCTTGTTTACGAAGAATATCGACAGCGGCTTCAAAGTCGCCGTCGGCTTCGGTGAGTGCTTTTTTGCAGTCCATCATACCTGCGCCAGTCATTTGGCGTAGTTTATTTACATCTGCTGCGGTAATAGCCATAACAATTTGAAAATTAAGTAAATTTGAAAAATTTGAAAATGATTTTTTGTGCTAAAACATGAAATACAATAGCCCATAGCAGAAGCTACGGGCTATTGGGAGTGAAGTCAATATTTTTTGTATGATTTTACTCTTCGTCTCCCGCCACGGCGGCTTGGGGTGCTACTACTTCTTCGGTGCGTTTGGCTTCTTCTTCTTCCGACAGGCGTGCGTCGTCGCGCTCTTGTTTGCGCTCCAACAAACCTTCTTCAATAGCCTTGCCGAGTGCCAACGTAATCAAAGAAATTGATTTGTAGGCATCGTCGTTGGCAGGAATAGGATAATCTACCAAGTTGGGGTCTGAATTTGTATCGCAAATAGCGATAATTGGAATGTTCAAACGCTTGGCTTCGGCAATGGCAATGTGCTCGCGTTTTACATCAACAATAAACAAAGCTGCTGGCAAACGAGTCAAATCGGCCACACCACCCAACAATTTCTCTAATTTGTCTTTTTCGCGTCCACGAATCAAACGCTCCCGTTTTGCCATGTTGCCAGCCGTATTTTCGTCTTTCAACATTTTTTCTAACGTCTGCATTTTCTTCAACGACTTGCGAATAGTCGCAAAGTTGGTAAGCATACCACCCAGCCAACGCTCAGTTACGAAGGGCATTTTTAAACGCTGTGCTTCTTCCGACACAATTTCTTGGGCTTGCTTTTTGGTCGCTACAAACATAATCTTGCGACCTGAATGAACGATTGATTTGGCAAAACCACAAGCTTGCTCCAGCGAGCCAAGTGTTTTGTTGAGGTCAATAATATGGATACCGTTTTTTTCCATGAAAATATACGGTGCCATTTTAGGATCCCATTTGCGGGTAAGGTGGCCAAAATGCACACCTGCATCCAATAAATCTTTGTATTCTAACTGTGCCATTGTGTTGGTAAATTAATAAAAATTGAACAATTAAGCAGCATAACGCATCGGCATTGAATAAGCGTTACCTGGACTTTTTTTCAAATTACAGATACCAAATACCAAATATCAAATTTCTGTTATTTGATATTTGGTATTTGGTATTTGAAAAAATATTAGCGTTTCGAGAACTGGAACCGACGACGAGCCTTGGCACGACCGTATTTTTTACGTTCTACCATGCGCGAATCACGAGTCAAGAAACCTTCTTTTTTCAAAGCGGGTCTAAATTCAGGATTTAGCTCGCACAGGGCGCGGGCGATGGCCATGCGAGTAGCCTCGGCTTGACCTGTAATGCCCCCGCCGCGTACATTGACTTTTACGTCGTAGCCGTCGTTGGCACTAATGGTTGCGAAAGGCTGCTTTAAAATAATTTGCAACGTTTCTACTGGAAAATATTCCGCGAATTCACGGCCATTTATCTTGATTTCGCCTTTGCCAGCCGAAAGATAAACACGAGAAACGGAGGTTTTTCTTCTACCTACGGTGTTGATTGCTTCCATTATTGAGATTAGAATTTAACTTCTTTGGGTTGTTGGGCGGCGTGCGGATGCTCACCACCAGCGTAAACAAACAAGTTGGTGAACAAATGACGACCAAGGCTGTTTTTGGGCAACATACCTTTTACGGCCGATTCGATGATGCGCGGCGGGAATTTGTCTAAAACTTCGCGTGGCGTAGCAAAGCGCTGACCACCAGGATAGCCTGTGTGGCGAACGTAAACTTTGTCGGTCATTTTCTTGCCCGTCAAACGAATTTTTTCGGCGTTGATGACAATTACGTTGTCTCCGCAATCCACGTGCGGAGTAAAAGACGGCTTGTGTTTGCCGCGCAAGATTTTGGCAATTTGGCTGGCCAAACGTCCTAAAATCGCACCATTTGCATCAACGACAATCCAGTCTTTCTGAACTGTACCTGCGTTGGCCGAGATAGTTTTGTAACTAAGCGTATCCACTTTTTTTTATGCTTTTGCGTTGAAAATCAATAAGTTATTTGTAACAAACGGGCATTTGAACAAAAAACGGAGTGCAAACATACGATTTAAAACCTTGAATTCCAAAATGTTTTCAAAAATTTAGAAAGATATAAATAGGAATTGGACACTGGCGACTGGTTAATGGGGAAGATTATTGACCTTGTTTAATCAAAAAACAGCGATGAAAGCACAAACAAAAGCACAATGAAAAGTACAATAAATAAGTAGTAAAGGCCGTCAATGAAAGGATAGGTTTGACGATCTAATTTTTTAAAAATGTGACTGAACCATTTCATGTTTTCAATTCGGAACGGGAGTAAATAGTGTGGGTTTTACTGTTGCTGCTGCGTTTACTGTACGAAAACTGCCATTATGATGAAATCAACTCGACAGTTTTTGGATACCATCTATTTTTTTAACATTCGAACAAAACTAAGAAAAGATTCGGTAGCCCAATTGAAAAAATAAAGCATAATGTTTTGATGCATCAATTATTGAGGCATATATTTGTAGCATGAACAATTCTCAATTTTACAAAGGAAGCCTATCGCTAATTATCTTGAAACTGCTCGAAGAAAACAAGCGAATGTATGGCTACGAAATAACACAACGGGTAAAAGACCAAACCAACGGGGAGCTGACCATCAACGAGGGCGCACTCTACCCTGCGTTGCACAAATTGGAAGCCGACGGCTTGCTGACGGCGAGTATTGAACAAGCGGGCAACCGTCCGCGCAAATACTACGCCCTCACCGAGAAAGGCCAGCACGAAACCGCCAATAAACTGGCCGAACTCACCGATTTTGTGAAACATATGCAGCTATTGCTCAATCCAAAACTCTCGCTTGGCTAAATGAAACCTGAACTAAGTTACATTGACCTCAGCCGCATTGACACCTACGTAGAACGAATGGGCGTGGAATTTTATGATGTGCGCGTCGAAATAGTGGACCACATTGCTTCTATTATGGAACAGCAAATAGCCAACCAACCTCACAAACCTTTTAAGCAAATTTTTGACGAAACGCTCGCCCAATTTGATAACTTCGACTATTTGGTGGCGGAGAAACAAGAACAGGTAGCGCGACAGTACAACCGCTACTTTTGGCAAAGTATGGGTGCGTTTTTTAGCTGGCCAAAAATTGTTTTTACCTTTTTATTGATTTGGGGAATCTATTCTATTTTGGAAAAAATGGACGCAGCCGCCCTGCAAAATCTCGAAGAATCCTTTTTTTTAACTTACTTAATTCCAGTTGCGTACGTTCTTTTTTTTCATTGGCGAAACAACAAAGAAGTAAACAAACTCACCACCTCAAACCACGTTATTTGGTATTTTTGGTTGATAACAATTTCGCATATTTTCAATATTTTAACTCGTTTTGTAGAAGACTATCACCAGCGATACACCTTGCTTTTTGCTACTATTTATGGGTTAACTATTCTCCTTGTTTGGGCTGTTGTTGCATCTTACGAAAAACTCCGCAGCTATGGCCGCAACAAATATTTGGCTCATTTCAACTGAAAATATATGAAAACCAAACCTGAACTCACAGGCGACCAAATTGACGCTCTTTTTGACTTTGTGGCGCGTAAAAATGTAAAATATTATGACCTACAAGTTGAGCTGGTAGATCATTTGGCTTCCGAAATTGAACGCAAGCAATCAGAAAAGCCCAATATTTATTTTGAACAAGCCCTGCAACAGGTTTACGAAGGTTTTGGTGTTTTTGGATTTGAAGACTTCGTAAGCAACGCACACAGGCAGCTCCTCATAAAACAGCGAAAAAAATGGTGGTGTTATTTCAAAGCATTTTGGACGCTCCCAAAAATTTTCCTTTCGTTGGCATTTTTCGGATTTGTTTTTTCGTGCTTTGCAGCATTTCCTTACCAAAGCGTTGTGCGCGCCAACGGTGTTTTATTTTTAGGTTATGGCGCATTTTGGATGTACAACTTTTTTCGTAATCGCCCCAAAATTGAACTTTTATCCAACATTACTACCATCGGTTCTCCACTTGAATCATTCTTTATTTGGTTCACTACTTACTATTCTTTCCTGAGCAACTCCATTTTTCCTGTTTGGGTAGTAAGTCTTGCTATTGCGTTGTTTTGGATAAACACTTACGCAGAGCATGAAACCAACGCCTATTTTATAAAAGAGCAAAAACAGCTTTATCCGCAGGCGTTTGCGTAATTTAACTTACTGATTTCTAAAAAACTGGTGGAGGGTTTTTTTTATCCATTCTTGCGCGGTGCGTCTTGCCAAAACCCAAAAAAGCGTTGTGGCGGCCATCAACGCGCCCACTGCCACAAAGCCCGCGTAGTCGCTTTTCCAAAAATGGTTGAGAAAAACGGCCAACAAAACTAACAAGAAAATACCTACGGCAAAGAGCAGAATGAGCAAAACAAACAAATAAATTAGTTTGATAATGAAGCTCTCAAAACCACCCTGCAACTCTATTTTGAAAAGTTGAAGCTCCGTTTCAATGTATTTGTACAAACTGTCTTTTATTTCTTCGAGTCGGTTTAGCATTGATTTTAAATTGAAAAAGTAAGTACCTGTTTGGTTTCAGTCAAAACTCTTTTCATCAACAAATCGTTCTCTGTTCTTGAATGATTAGCAATGTGCCATTTTACAATATTTTTAATTTACCAACAATGAGTGTTGTTCCTTACAAAGAAAAATCTACCAGCAAGCGCGAGCAAGTGGCCGAGATGTTTGATAATATTTCGCCCAAATACGACTTTTTAAACCACTTTTTGAGTGCGGGCATTGATATTTATTGGCGTAAAAAAGCCATTAAGTTGCTGCGTTCGCAGAAACCCCAAACTATTTTGGACATTGCCACTGGCACGGGCGACTTTGCCATTGAAGCGTTGGCTTTGAAACCTAAAAAAATAGTGGGCGTTGATATTTCGGAAGGTATGCTGGCGGTAGGTCGTACCAAAGTTCAAAAACTTGGCATGGAAAATGTGATAGAGCTCCGCACGGGCGACTCGGAGCGGTTGCCGTTTTCTGACAATTCGTTTGAGGCGGTCATTGCGTCGTTTGGCGTGCGTAACTTTGAAAACCTTTTGAAGGGGCTTACCGATATGTATCGGGTAATGAAACCTGGCGGAATGTGCGTAATAGTGGAGTTTTCAAAGCCCAAAAGTTTTCCGTTTAAACAATTATACAACTTTTATTTTCGTTACATCTTACCAGTAGTGGGGCGGTTGGTGTCAAAAGACACTTCGGCTTATGCTTATTTACCTGCTTCGGTGCAGGCGTTTCCAGATGGTACAGATTTTTTGAAAATTTACGAGCAAGCAGGTTTTAAAAATACAGAATGCGTTCCTCTCACTTTTGGTATTTGTTCGATTTACGTGGGCAAAAAATAACACTTTTTGTTTCGCTAATCACTGTTTTTATGAGTCAAAATAGCTTGGCGCAGGGAGCGCGTTACGCGCCAAAGCACCAAGAAGGCTACGAAAATAAGCTCGTTCACTACGGTTTTTTGTTTGCACTCCCCGTTACTCGCTTTCGTTTTACGCACAGCGACGGCTTCAACGCCGACTCTACCCGTTTGATTAGTGCGCCTGCCACGGCAGGGTTTCGGATGGGTTTAGTAGCCAATTTATACCTCACCGACCACTGGGACTTGCGCGTTACGCCCTCGGTGTCGCTCTACGACCGCGTGCTGGAGTATCAGTTTACGAATGGTAAAAGCCGCCGTGAACTCCGTGAGGCTACTTGGATTGAACTACCTATCTTGCTGAAATACAAGTCTAAACGCCGCATGAACTCCCGAATGTACATGATTGGCGGCATGACTTTTGGCACCGAAACCAACGTGCGCCGCCGCTCACAGCCTGGCTCCGAACGGCTCAACACCAAAAGCTACGACGTTACACTTGACTATGGCTTTGGCTTTGAAAAATTTTTGGCCTACACCAAGTTTTCGCCCGAAGTCAGGTTCTCGCACGGGTTGGTCAATTTGTTTCAGGGCGGCGATATGCCCACCAGCACCAGCCTGCGCCGCCTCACTACGCACACCGTTACGCTTTACGTTATGTTTGAGTAAAAGCTATTTTTGCTGGTTCAATTAAAAATTTCCGTAATTTCGTGCTGTCAAATTTCAACCATCAAAAACATGGCCGAAGCAGCATTACTTAACGAAATCCCGTCGCTCGATATATCTGACTTTACGTCCGGCAACGCCGCCCTTAAAGCCCAGTTTGTGCAAGACTTAGGCACCGCTTTCAACGATATTGGCTTTGTGTCAATCAAAAACCACGGCCTCACCGAAACCCTCCGCAACGAACTATACAGCGCGGTAAAGGCATTTTTTTTGCAACCCGACGAAGTGAAAAAAAAGTATGAGTTTGAACACCTCAACGGTCAGCGCGGCTACATTGGCAAAGGAAAAGAAAAGGCAAAAGGTTTTAAAATGCCCGACTTGAAGGAGTTTTATCACGTTGGGCAGCCCCAGCCACTTGACGATATGCCCCACAATGTTTTTCCCGAAGAAAACCCTAATTTTACCAAATATACGCTCGAAGTTTTTGAAACTTTTGAAAACACGGGGCGTACACTCCTCAAAGCCATTGCGCTTTATTTGGGTTTAAAAGAAGATTATTTTGAAGACAAAGTAAAAAACGGCGACAGTATTTTGCGGGCTTTGCACTACTTTCCGCTCAACCCCGACTTGGTGCCAGAAGGAGCGGTGCGAGCAGCTGCCCACGGCGACATTAACCTCATTACGCTGTTGATGGGGGCCAGTGCCGACGGCCTCGAAGTGCTACGCCGCGACGGCCAATGGATTGCTATTACGGCTTTGCCCGACCAAATTGTGGTAAACGTGGGCGATATGCTCGACCGCCTCACCAACCACAAACTCAAATCAACGATTCACCGCGTGGTAAATCCAGCACGCGAAAAAATGAACACCTCGCGTTACTCCATTCCGTTTTTTATGCACCCCCGCGCCGACATGAACTTGGCCTGTTTGCCCAGTTGTATCGACGCGCAGCACCCCAAAATGTACGTGGACATGACGGCTGGCGGCTTTTTGAACGAACGACTCATTGAGTTGGGACTCAAAAAATCGTAATTCTTTTTCGTTGCCTGTGTCTGCACAGGCAACGGCTTTTTTTGTTGCCTGTGCAGACACAGGCAACGGCTCAGATTCCTAACCCATTTTCAAATTACCCGATTTTCAAATTTTCAAATTCCTAACCCTTTCATCATGCGCAAAATTCGGTACATCATTTTTTTGAAAGATGTGCTAATTTTGGCAGTTACCTGCTTTGGCGGTCCGCAAGTGCATTTGGTGTTGTTTTTGGAGCGATTTGTTTACAAAAGGGGCTACATTACCGAAGAAGAACTACTTGAATTACAGGCACTTTGCCAAGTGTTGCCCGGCCCCACTTCTACCCAAACCATTACCGCACTTGGTTTTAAAATTGGCGGTCCGGGCTTGGCTTATCTTACGCTTTTGGTTTGGGCTTTGCCCGCTGTGTTGATAATGACTGCGGCGGCAATTGGTATTTTTTATTTGGAACAACAACAAATCTCGCTTCGTTTCACGCGGTTTATTGAGCCAATGGCTATTGGTTTTTTAGCTTTTGGGGGCTTCAAAATTGGCCAAAAGGTAATTGAAAAGCGCGTTGATTGGCTCATTTTAGCGGTTTCGGCCATTACTGCCTATATTTTTCAGTCGCCGTGGGTTACGCCCATCGTTATTATTTTGGGTGGCCTTACTACTGCCTTTGGGTACAAAAAACAGCCGACAATGGTCAAAAGTACCTTTCAAATTCAGTGGGCTAATTTCTTTTTGTGGGTTGGTGTGTTTGTGTTGGCAGCTGCTTTGGGAGCCATCACTTACTCGCTTCCCGTGCGTCTGTTTGAAAACTTTTATCGCAACGGCAGCTTGGTTTTTGGCGGTGGGCAAGTACTGAACCCTATTTTATACACCGAATTTGTTGAATTTAAGCAATACCTCAGTCGCCAAGAGTTTTTGTCGGGCATGGCTTTGGCGCAGGTTATTCCTGGCCCAGTTTTCTCCATTGCTTCGTTTATTGGGGCGCTTTCCATGCGCACGCAGGGGCTTTTGGGGCAGCTTTTGGGGAGTTTGTCGGCTACGTTGGGTATTTTTTTGCCCGGCACTTTTTTGATTTTTTTCGTTTATCGGTTTTGGAACGAACTCAAAAAATACCGGGGCGTGCGGGCATCTTTGGAGGGCATCAACGCGGCGAGCGTGGGGCTTACGGCATCGGCCACGGTGCGAATGTTTATTCCAACGGCCGCCGACGGCTGGGCCATTGTAACGGTTTTGGGAACGCTGCTGCTGCTGTTTTACACCAAAATACCGCCCTACCTTATTATTTTGGGAGGTATTTTATTGGGGCTATTGCTCTGATTATCAAGCCACCATCAATTTAAAACCTTCGCCGTGCAGGTTGATAATTTGCAGCGAATCGTCTTCTTTCAATAACTTACGGAGTTTGGTAATATAGACATCCATGCTGCGGGCGTTGAAGTACGAATCGTTACCCCAAATGAGTTTAAGCGCAAAACTTCGGCTGATGGGCTGGTTTTTGTTTTCGCAAAAAAGTTTGAGCAACGCCGACTCTTTGCTGGTGAGTTTCTGAATGTTGCCTTTTAGTTTCAGCGTTTGGTGGTCGAAATCAAAGGTGTATTGGCCTACTTCAAATATGTTGAGCACGGGCAAAGTAGGAGCTAAACGCTGGTAACGGCGCAAAACGGCCTGAATGCGGAGCAGAAGCTCTTCCATGCTAAATGGCTTGGTGATGTAGTCGTCGGCTCCCGCTTTAAACCCCTGAACGGTGTCTTCTTTCATGCTTTTGGCCGTCAAAAAAATAATGGGTATTTCTTTGTCTTTCATTCTCACCTCTTTGGCCAACGTAAAGCCGTCTTTTTTGGGCATCATTACGTCAAAAATGCACAAATCGTAGGTATTGTTCAAAAATTGCACCAAACCCAACTCGCCATTAATGGCCAAATCAGTGACGTAGTTTTTGCTGTTCAAGTATTCTTGCAACAGTTCGCCCAGGTTGGGGTCGTCTTCGACGAGTAAGATTTTAGTCATTTTTTTGATAAGGTAAAAATAGTTCAAATGTGCTTCCTTTGTTGGGTTGGCTGCTCACTTCGATAGTGCCGTGGTGCGCTTCAAGCATTTTTTTGACATAACTCAACCCCAATCCAAAACCTTTGACATCGTGTAAATTGCCCGTTGGTACGCGATAAAACGGCTCAAATATACGCGCCAATTGCTCTTTGGTCATTCCTTGCCCGTGGTCGCTGATGCGCACATAAACACCCTCTTCGTTGCTGCGCGTGCCAATGTACAGATGCAGGTGCTCGGGCGAGTACTTGTTGGCGTTGTCAATGAGGTTGTACAAAATATTGGTCAAATGCAACTCATCGGCTTGAATGTATTCTTGGGTTGCTTCAAATTCGAGTTCTATTTCGGTTGGTCGTTGTTCCAGTTGTACACCTACGTTGTTGAGTACTTTTTCAATCACATCGTGCACGTTTACGGTGGTTAAGTTGAGCCGCACCGCGCCGCGTTCGAGCAAGGCCATTTGCAGTACTTTTTCGACGTGTTCGCCCAGTCGTTTATTCTCTTCTTTGACAATATTCAGGTAGCGGTTCAGCTTGTTGGGCAGCGCGTCGGATATTTGTTCGCGGGCCATCTCTACCGCCAAAGCAATGGTAGAAATGGGCGTTTTGAACTCGTGCGTCATATTATTGACAAAATCGTTTTTGACTTGTGCTAATTTTTTTTGCCTCAAAATGGTGTTCACGGCCATGTAAAAACACCCCAAAATAATAGCCAATAAGGCAATTGAACTGGCCAGTGGCAAGCCCAAGTTTTCCAAAATAAACCCACGACGACCTGGAAAATAAACCAGTAGTTCGCTCAAATTGGTGTTCAACTCATTGGGAAACAGCGCAGTTTTAAACAAGTCGTTTGGGGCAGTATCGGCTCGAAAGGTCGCATTGGCAAACACCACCTCCGCCGACCGTTGGCTGCGCACCGCAAAATCGTAGGGAATGGTAATGCTGCGCTCTTGAAAGGCTTTTTTGAGGAGCGAGTCCATCATAAGTCGATTGACACGGTGGGCAATGGGCCGCTGCCCAAACAACAAATCTCGAAATACGTCTTTTAGCAACTGGGCTTGTTGGTTGGTGGGGTCGGTTTGTGGACTCAATGCGGAGGGCAAAGGTTGGTCAAATTGAGCAGTGTTGGCTTTTATCTTGCGAATCCGTTTGTTTAAAATCTGGGCTGAGTTGGGCAAATTCCCAAATAGCGTAGTGTTGGGCAGCGAGTCGGTCTGCGCGGCACTTTCCCAAAACTGCGTACGTATTTCAAAAAATTCGCCAAACCACTCGTTCAAAAACTTTTCTTGCTCAGCCCTCATGCGCAAAAAGTGCTCGGCAACGGGGTCTTCGGCGGCGCGTTGCTTTAAAAAATCGCTTATGAGTTGTTGCTGTCCGTGGGTTAAAAGGCGGTTCTTGGGGGTTAGGGCATCGGTCGGGTTGGTTTCAACGAGCAAATTGCTCTTTTCTTCTCTTACGGCAGGTGCGGAGGCATACTGTTTGCGCTTAGCGCGTTTGGCGGCGTTGTTTTTGTCAATCGTTGCCAGTTTAAGTCGCTGTTGTTCAGACTGTTGTCGTTGCTGCACCAGATACAAAATTTCTTGTTTTTCCAATTTTCTAACAACCTCCTGTAACGCGTCGGTTACTTTTAGGCTAAACTGTTCTTGGCGCAGTCTCAGGGCGTTGTCAATCCAAAACCACTGAAACGCCAGCAAACCAACGGCAGCGGCCCCCATCAACCCAATCAAAACCTGTATTCTAAATTTTGTCATTTATTTTTTTGTCTTGATGCAACGCTACCCATTGCCTTTGCGACTATCATAAAGTATTGTTGCAAAAATAGCGCAGTTCTGAACCCAATTAACACAATTTAACAAACTTTAACAGACCGACAATCAGCCAATTGGCTTTATTTTTAAACGCATGAAAACAACCATTTGTACCTTCATTATTTTGCTTGCTGGGCTGGGAGTAGCCACGGCAACCCAAGCCCAAGATGCCCCAAAAGCAAAACAAGAACCCCAGAAAACGACCATTCGGGTTCAGATTTCGGAAGAAAAAGACGGAAAAACAGACGTAACCGAGCGCACTTACCATTACAGCGGGCTGTCGGCTGCCGAGCAAGAAGCCAAAGTGAAAGCCTTGGTGGACTCGCTCCAAACCAAAAACCCTGGTGGTGAGGTTGTAAATCGCCGTTTGAGCATTACGGTAGAAGACGGCGACGGGAAGAATTTTGGCGACGACAATTTAAAAACTGATTGTTCAGACCGCCAAGTTTACATTTTTAAGCACGACTCGCGCGCCACCGCCGACCGCATGAAGCGCGTAGAAAAAGACATGAAAGAGCGAACCGAAAAAATGAATCGGGAGTTCAAGAACTTTGGCCAACAATTTAAGTACGATTTTAACCAAGCTTGGAAAGGCAGCGTTTTTGACCCCGCCGCCAACAAACCCTCGTCGGTGCGTGGCTTGGAGGCATACCCCAACAACCCCGATAAAAACGCGCTGAACGTGCGCTTCTATGCCCCCACCAGCGGCAACGTGAGCATTGTCATTACCGATACCAAAGGCAAGCAAGTGGCTCAAAAAGAAGTAAAAGATTTTTCGGGCGATTTCGTGGGGCAAATTGACATTGGCAAAAACCCCAAAGGCACTTATTTTATCACCGTTACCCAAAACCAAGACGGAGCCGTGAAGCGCATTGTCATTGACTAACTGAGCAAACTTATCTCCAAAAAGCCCGTCGTAACCAGCACGATGGGCTTTTTGTTGTCTTTAAATATTATTCTTTTTTACAATTAACTATCTATAAATCAAGACTTTGAGATTATTTTTTAAACCTAAAAAACGCAAAATTTAGAATATTTTTGAATGTCCTATTATGAAATTGTAAATTTGTCGCTCTTAAACCTTGACATAAACCCGTTACACTGTTAAAAATTACCTCTGTTTCATGCGAAATATTATACTTTTTGGCCCTCCTGGCGCTGGCAAAGGCACACAATCTGCCAAGTTGATTGAAAAATATAATTTGGTTCACATCTCCACTGGAGATTTGTTCAGAATGCACATCAAAGAGCAAACTGAATTGGGAAAACGAGTAAAAAATTTGCTGGATGAAGGGATTTTAGTACCCGACTCCATCACCATTGACATGCTCGAAGAAGAAGTAACCAAAAACCCACAAGCATCTGGTTTCATTTTCGATGGTTTTCCGCGTACAGTGGCCCAAGCCGAGGCATTAGATAAGTTTTTGGCCTCCAAAAGCAGCACCATCAGTAAAGTGGTGCAGCTCGACGTAAATGAAAACGAACTGAAACGACGCATTGCCGAACGCCAAAAAGTAAGCGGCCGCGCCGACGACGAAGCCGACAAACTCATCAAGCGCATTGACGAATATTTTACCAAAACCATTCATGTGGTGCCTTATTATGAGCAACAAAAAAAGGTAAAATTGGTTGATGGCATTGGCGATATTGACTTTATTTTTGGAGAAATTTGCCACGCCATCGAAACCGTAAAATAAATATAAGCACGCTCTCTGCACGGTTTTTCAATATAGTTTCTCAATTTTGCAACTCGTATTACCCAAAAATAGGGCGTAATACGAGTTTTTTTCGATAATAATATGGCCAATTCAAACTTTATAGATTACGTTAAAATCAACTGCCGGTCGGGAGCGGGTGGAGCGGGTGCTTCGCATTTTAGGCATGAAAAGAATATGCCCCTCGGCGGCCCCGACGGAGGCGATGGCGGGCGAGGAGGACACGTTATTTTGAAAGGTAACGCCCAAATGTGGACACTGCTACACCTCAAATATCGCAAACATATCAAGGCCGAATCAGGCAAAAAAGGATCGGGCAACCGCTCTTCGGGCGCGCAAGGACACGACGAAATCATTGAAGTACCGCTTGGCACCATAGCCCGCCACGCCGAAACAGGCGAGCAAGTAGCCGAAATTACCGAAAATGGCCAAGAAATTATTTTATTGGCTGGCGGTAGGGGCGGTTTAGGAAATATCCATTTCAAATCTGCCACTAAACAAACCCCCATGTATGCCCAGCCTGGCGACCCCGAAAAGGAAGAATGGTTTGTGCTGGAACTCAAAGTGTTGGCCGATGTAGGCTTGGTGGGCTTTCCAAATGCGGGCAAATCTACGCTGCTCGCGTCGGTGTCGGCAGCCAAACCCGAAATAGCCGATTATGCTTTTACAACTTTAGTACCCAATTTGGGCGTTGTGGCCTACCGCGAATACCAGTCGTTTATAATGGCCGATATTCCTGGTATTATCGAAGGGGCATCGGAAGGGCGCGGCTTAGGGCTGCGTTTTTTGAGGCACATAGACCGCAACCCTGTGCTATTGTTTGTAATTCCTGCAACCAGCGAAAACATAAATAAAGAATATAAAACCCTTTTGAACGAATTGAAATTGTACAATCCATCGTTATTAGAGAAAAGTCGGTTGTTAGCCATTTCAAAATGTGATTTAATAGACGAAAAAGAGCGCAAAAAAATGGCAAAAAAACTGCCTCTTGACTTACCTTCCGTCTTTATTTCGGCAGTAGCACAACAAGGATTAACCGAGCTCAAAGATTTGATATGGAAGACATTAGCAGTCGAAAATCCATAGTTTGGCACAATTTATGACGCTTTAATTTTGTTAAAAAATCAATTGAAAACATAAAACGGATGAGTTATAAAAAATACATTTACATCCTACCATTTTATTTCGCTTGGTTGTTTGTTACCAATAATCTACTGGCACAGGTAAAAATTACGTTTCCAAGTAACCGAATGGTATTTCAACGCGATAACGCTGGCAATGGAAGAATACCCATTACAGGTCAGTTCTCGCAAGCTGTAGATCGCGTCGAGGCACGGGTCGTACCCGTAGGCGGCGGCCAAGGCCAACAAACCGATTGGCAAACCATTCAACAAAGTCCACAAGGCGGCTTTTTTTCGGGCAATATAACCGTTCGAGGTGGTTGGTATCAATTAGAAATACGCGGTATTTTAAACAATAACACAGTAGCTACCGACGAGCTAACCCGCGTAGGCGTAGGCGAGGTTTTTTTGATAGCTGGCCAGTCTAATGCGCAAGGCCGTTCAGGTTATGGTTCGCCTGGTGCTGGCGACGACCGCGTAAACTGCGTAGATTATTTAAACTCCTCCAATTCTACCTCAGAGTTGCCCCAGCCCAACTTTGCTAAATTGAACGAAAACTCCAGCATAAGTCCCAGGGGAGTTACGGCTTGGTATTGGGGGCGCTTAGGCGATTTATTGGTGAGTCGTCTCAATGTACCCGTCCTCTTTTACAATGCTTCTTATGACGCTACTACCGTTAAAAATTGGCAGCAAACCATGAATGGTGGCTCAACAAACAGCGTTTATGGTGGCGGTCCTTTGCAAAATAGCATGCCCTACGCAAGCTTGAGACTGGCCATTCATTATTATGCCGCTACTACTGGCCTGAGAGCTATATTGTGGCACCAAGGTGAAGCAGATAACTATGGTCTTACTTCAACAAGTTCTTATGTTTCAGATTTACAAGCTGTTATCAATAAATCTCGGGAAAACTTTGGTAGAAATATCGGCTGGGTAGTAGCACGAGTGTCTTATGATAACAACAGAGGTGTCAATAATAATGTAATTAATGGGCAAAATGTCGTAATAAATAGCACAGGAAATGTGTTTGCCGGCCCAAATACCGATGTCATACAAATACCCCGCCCAGACGGTGTGCATTTACAAAACAACGGGTTGACAGAAACTGCCAACGCTTGGAATAATTCATTAGACAATAACTTTTTTGCCAATTGCCCGCCACACACAGGCTCCTACCCCAACATAGTAGCATCTTGTGGCAATAATCAGATTAATTTGAGTGTGCAAGGCAATTTTCAGTCGGTGCAGTGGAGCAATGGGGCCAATGGCAACAACGTCAGCTTTGGGCCAGGTTCTTATCGAGGTACTATCCGCGACGGAAACGGCGGTGTTTATTTTACACCTAATATCAACGTATCTAACGATTTACAAAGTGCTGCCGCCAATATTAACGTGGACGGTCGGCTCAACCTATGCGAAGGGAACAGCGTGGGACTTGTTTCGGGCAATGGTTCGGGCAATATGTGGAGCAACGGGTCTAACAATCAGCGCATTGACGTTACCACGGCTGGCAATTATACCCTCACCACTCGCAACTCTTTTGGATGCTCGGCTTCCAGTACAGTAACTGTAACTACTTTTCAAGGTGCTAAACCAGCGGCACCCGTCATCAGCGCTTCGGGGCCTACCACGTTTTGCAAAGGAGGCGAGGTAACCCTCAACTCATCGTCTGCCGCCGAACACCGCTGGACCAATGGGGAGCGCGGGGCAAGCATTATTGCCCGTGTTACTGGAACTTACGGGGTACGTGCCATTAGCGACCAAGGTTGCATTTCTGACCAAGCCAACATCAACGTAACAGTTAATATTCCACCAGCGGCACCTACTATCAATGCAAACAGCGCCACTACATTTTGTGAAGGAGGGCGCGTTACGCTGACTTCAAACTATCAAAATGGCAATATTTGGAGCAATAACGACCAAAACCGCGAAATCGTAGTAACTCAATCTGGTAATTATAATGTTCGTTTTCGAGATGAGAATGGCTGTGATGCTATTTCTAACAATATTACCGTCAAAGTAAACGCAATCCCCCCAAAGCCCAACATTACCGCCGAAAACCCAACCACATTTTGTGAAGGCCAGAATACAACGCTGGTAGCCAATTCTACCGCTCAATCAATACAATACAATTGGAATAATAACAGTAGAGATAGACGCATCACAGTAGGCTCAAACGGCAGTTTTGCGGTTTCGGTAACCGACGCAAACGGCTGCGTTTCTCCCACTTCCGATTTGGTAACCGTCAAAGTAAACCCGCTACCCGCTCCACCCATTATTAGTATCAACCGAACCCCCAATATTTGTGAAAACGAAGTAGTAACTTTTACTTCAAATGCGCAAACGGGCTATTCGTGGAGCAATGGCCAATCTACTCAAAGCGTTGTACTCGGCCTCCCCGGCAATTATTCGGTACGAGCTGTGGACGGCAACTTTTGTCTATCTAACCCTTCCAATGTGATTGGCTTGACGGTCAATACGCTTCCTCCAAAGCCTATTGTAACGGCGCAAGGACCAACAACCATTTGCCAAGGCGACCGAGTAATTTTGAGAAGCAATTATGGTACAGGAATAACTTGGAACACTTTTGAGGCCACCCAACAAATCACTACGTTTTCGAGTGGCGAATACCGCGTTAAATACCGCGACGGCAGCGGTTGCGAATCCCAACCATCTGACCCTGTTTTTGTAACCGTAAACGCACTACCTGCCGCGCCACGTATCGTAAACGAACGCCCACTGAGTTTTTGTCAAAACGACAGTACCATTCTCAATATTCCGCTTTCGGCAGGTATCTATAACTTTTCTTGGAGTACTGGTGCCACTGGCAACCGAATTGTGCGAAAAACAGCGGGAGACATTACAGCAACTGTTACTGAGTTTAGAACAGGTTGCACCTCCCCTTCTTCTGAAATAGCGCAAGTGGTAGTAAACCCTTTGCCTAACCAACCAACCATCACTCCCAACGGGCCAACTACTTTTTGTGCCGACCAAAACTTGACGATCTCGGCATCGCCAGCCAGTAGGTACGAATGGTCTAATGAAGCAAATTTGCAAAATATTACGGTCAATAAAGAAGGTAATTATTCATTGCGCGTACGCAATCAGTTTGGTTGTCTTTCGGTTTTTTCCAACTCCATTGCGGTTCGAGTCAATCCACTACCAGCCGCCCCGTCTGTCATTGCCGAAGGGCCGCTTACGTTTTGCGACGGTGGGCAAGTAGGTTTACGGGTAGAATCATTGTTGGAAACAACTTGGAACACCAACGAATCAACCAAAAGAATTGTGGCCACCAAATCGGGCAATTATGCGGCCCGTTTAAAAGATCAAAACGGCTGTCTATCACCATTTTCGGGAGCAACTCGAATTGAGGTAAAAGAACTGCCAGCATCTCCTGTTATTCAAAAAATAGGCATCTATACCCTCGAAGCAGCAGGCTCAATGGCCACAGCCAATTATGCTTGGCTGCTCAACAACCAACCGTATCCCAGCACTAATACCCCTATCATTAAGGCCAATCAAACAGGGCTATACCAAGTGCTCGTATCGGTCAAATATGGCGCGTTAGAATGTTTCTCTAAGCCCTCTGCATCGCTCAATTTTATCGTCGAAACCACCAACAACGGGCTGGGTGTTTACCCAAATCCCTCCCTCGACGGTAAGGTTACCGTTGAAACGCTCGAAAATTTGAAAGATGCCACGGTGCTTGTTTATGACTACTTAGGGCGACCTATTTATCACAAACAAGTACCACTCTTCGACGGTCGTAAGCAATTTGATTTATCTGAGTTACCGCCAGCTACTTATTATTTGAGGGTAGTAAATGACCAATACAGCCGAGGTAAAAAACTTGTTTTGAGTCCGAAATAACTGTCAATCGAAAAATAAATTGGTGATAAAAATGCGCGTCTTATCTTTGTTGGTAAGACGCGCATTTTTATTTGATAATCAATAGACAATTTAATTATATAAAAAATAATAATAGTTTAATTTATATCAATCAAGAAATTCTAAAATTGTGCAAAGCTGCTGCGATAAAAAAGAGTCT
>REAB01000208.1 GCA_004293645.1 Cytophagia bacterium
TGATTTGTAATAAAGGGTAATTTGGTAGTAATAAATTGATAAACAGACAATTACAAAAAATTACTATAATTACAAACAATTACAAGTAAGTACTTAAAGGTATTGAATATTTGGTATTTGTTATCTGATATTTGATTTACATCAAATCGTTTTTGAAGGCGTATGCTACCAAACCTGCGGTATTTTTAGTGCCTGTTTTTTCGAGCAGCCGCAAGCGGTGGCCTTCTACGGTGCGGGGACTTACGCAGAGTAAATCGCTGATTTCGAGGGTTGATAAGCCTTCGCAGAGCAATTTGAGTACTTCCAGCTCGCGGGTTGAAACCTGAACTTTGCTGTTGAAATGGGGGGCGGGGGGCGCAATGCGGGTCAGTACTTTGCGGTGCATGGCTTTGGCTACAAAGTCGCTGTAATAAAAGCCGTCGGCCATAACCCGCCTGATGGAATTTTCTACTTCTTTGGGTTCGGTGTCTTTGAGGAGGTAGCCATTTACGCCTTTTTCGAGCAAATGAATAATAAAACGGTCTTCTTCGTGCATCGAGATTACGATTATTTTGATGTCTGGATACCGCAATTGTACCTGTTCGGTGGCTTCTACGCCGTCCATAATGGGCATTTGTAAGTCCATCAAAATAATGTCGGGCTGTATTTTTTCGAGCAATTGAAGCAGTTCTTGCCCGTTGGCGGCTTCGCCAATGAGCGCAAAGTCGGCAATTTGATTGAGCATTGCAGCAATACCTTTTCTGAAAAGGTTGTGGTCGTCGGCAATGACGAGTTTAATTTTTTTTGCCATTTTATGTTTCGTTTTTGGTCATAGGTTTGGGCAATATCACGGCGCGGCAGCCTTTTTTTGGGCGGCTATAATACAAAATTTGGTGGTCAATAATGGTCAAACGCCCCTCAATGCTGTCTAAACCTAAGCCAGGTTGGGGACGTTTTCTTACTTCAGCGGGGTCAAAACCTACGCCATCATCTTCGACAAACATACTAAAATCTTGGGGGGGCAACGATAGCTGCACGTGGATATTGGTGGCTTCGGCGTGCCGAATGGCATTGTTGATTAACTCTTGCGCCACTCGATAGAGCATCAGTTCCAACTTGGGCGTTAGCCGATGGTTTTCGTTGCCCAAGTGCTGATACGTAACGACGAGGCTGTTGGCTTGGTTGCTCCGCGAGGCAAATTCTTGCAAAGCGGCCGAAAGGCCGAAGCGTTCGAGGGTGGTCGGAATGAGCTCGCGGCTGATGCGCCGCACTTGCCCCATGGCCTCATCCAACGATTCGCGCACTTGCTGCGTGAGTTGTAAGCTGTTTTGATGGGCATCAACGTATTGGTTTAATGTGTTGAAATTCAGCTTAGTAACCGACAACAAAGCCCCCACGTCGTCGTGCAAATCTTGGGCAATTCGCCGCCGTTCGGCTTCGGTAGCAGACATTGACACGTCTAGGAGTCGCCGCTGAAATTCGGCCTCCATTTCTTGCATTTTAACTTTTTGCTCTACTTGCCGCCGTTGGTAATACACCGTAAACAGGGTTACGAATAGCCCCATGGCGACCATAATGGCGCTACCCGACACAACCGTGAACCAGATTTCTCCCATTTTATTGTAAAAATAAGTGGCTAAAAATACGGCAAAAAAGGGACAAACTCGTTGAGTCTGTCCCTTTTTCTATTAAACGGTAAGAGCTGATTTGGTTTAAATTGCCCCTTCTTTAATATCTTCTACCACGGTTGGGTCAAGTAGCGTGGAGGTATCGCCGAGGTTGGCGGTTTCGCCTTCGGCAATTTTGCGCAAAATACGCCGCATGATTTTGCCCGAGCGGGTTTTGGGTAGCCCGCGCACAAACTGAATTTTGTCGGGCTTGGCAATGGGGCCAATGATGCGCGTAACGGTTGCCAAAATATCTTTGCGCGAGAGTTCTTCATCGTCGAGGCTATTTTCACAAATTACAAAAGCATAAATGCCCTGCCCTTTGATGTCGTGTGGATAGCCCACTACGGCACTTTCTATGACGTCGGCGTGCATATTTATCGCATTTTCTACTTCGGCAGTGCCAATGCGGTGGCCGCTTACGTTCAGCACGTCGTCCACGCGGCCCGTAATGCGGTAGTAGCCGTCTTCATCGCGCAGGCAGCCGTCGCCCGTAAAATACAAGCCTTTGTAAGTCGAAAAGTAAGTTTGTCGGCAGCGTTCGTGGTCGCCCCAAGTGGTGCGCAAAATACCTGGCCACGGAAATTTAAGGCATAAATTCCCGCTTACGTTATTGCCAACTATTTCATTACCAGCTTCATCTACCAATATCGGCTGCACGCCAGGCAGGGGCAGCGTAGCGTAGGTGGGTTTGGTTTTGGTAATACCCGCAATGGGCGTAATCAACATACCGCCCGTTTCGGTTTGCCACCACGTATCTACAATGGGGCAGCGATTTTTGCCAATGTTGATGTTGTACCAGTTCCAAGCCTCCTCATTGATGGGTTCTCCCACCGACCCCAGCACTTTGAGACTGCTCAAATCTTTGCCTTCCACGTATTTGAGTCCAAAACTCATCAGCGACCGAATGGCGGTGGGTGCGGTGTAGAGAATATCCACCTTATGCCGCGCCACGATGTCCCAAAAACGCCCTGCGTCGGGATAAGTGGGTATGCCCTCAAACATAAGCGAAGTGCCACCGCTCAACAGCGGCCCGTAAACAATATAGCTGTGGCCAGTAATCCAGCCCACATCGGCGGTGCAAAAAAACACTTGGTCTTTTTCGTACTGAAACACGTTCTGAAAAGTATAAGCCGTATAAACCATGTAGCCACCCGTGGTGTGTACCACGCCTTTGGGCTTGCCCGTTGAGCCAGAAGTGTAGAGAATAAAGAGCGGGTCTTCGGCATCCATCACCTCGGCGGGGCAGTCGGAGGTTACGTGTTTCATTTCGTTTTCCCACCATATATCGCGGCCTTTTATCATGCTCACGGGCGTGCGGGTGTGGGTTAGTACAATTACTTTTTGCACCGACGGACAGCCCACGAGGGCATCGTCCACGGTATCTTTCATGGGTATATTCTTGGGGCCTCGCGCTGCACCATCAGAAGTGATAACCACTTTACAAGCCGAGTCGTTGATGCGGTCGGTGAGCGATTGTGCCGAAAATCCGCCAAAAACCACGGAATGAATGGCCCCAATGCGAGCGCAAGCCAACATGGCAATGGCTGCTTCGGGCACCATGGGCAGGTAAATACAAACGCGGTCTCCTTTTTGTACGCCGTTGCGTTTCAGCACATTGGCAAAGCGACACACTTGGTCGTGCAGCATTTTATAGGTGAGCGTTACACTGGGTTCGGCGGGGTCGTTGGGTTCCCAAACAATAGCAGGGTGGTTGCCCAGCTCGCGCAGGTGGCGGTCGAGGGCGTTTTCGGCAATGTTGGTCTTGCCGCCCACAAACCACTGGATTTTTGGTTCGTCAAAATTCCAATCTAATACTTTTTTCCAGGGCTTAAACCACTTAAATTCTTGGGCTACTTCGGCCCAAAAGCCTTCGGGGTCTTCGATGCTGTGCTGATAAACGGCTTGGTAGTCGTCAAAGGTTCGGATTTGCATTTGGTTTTCTAAATTTTATGTTACTACTCAGCGGGTTTCAGCCCACTGAATATGATTTTGAAAAAGGCTACAGAGAGCCTGCCAAACATTTCTGCCTTGTTTTTTCAAAGTAGAAATGAAAGGGGTAATTCTGCAAAAATATTGAGCACCTTTTATTGTTCTGAAAGTGCCTGGTATTTTTTGTTTGAGTTTAAACATACGTAAATCACGTTCTGCCAAATTATTATCAAAGGGGACGTTTTGTTGATAAAAGAAGCGTAGGTAGTGCTACAAATGTGGGGCTGATAGATAGGTACTGCAAACAGGCAAAAAAGGAGTAAGTTTGGAGGGAGTTTCCAGAAAACCCCATCTTAGAAATGGGCAATTCTACTAATAAAATTTACTGCGCCCGTTGCCTATCAACAAAAGTAAAGAAAAACGGTTTGTTTAGCAAATCTAAATACCAACAATTTAAATGTAAACTCTGTAACAAGAAATTTTCTGAGCATGGGCAATCCTATTTTGTGGACATCAACAAAAGAGATTTGGCGGATTCAAGTAATAAATGCAACTTTTCTGTCATTTTTGATTGCTTGCGAAAATATTTCGTTTGTAGTTTTGAATCCAAATCTTTTCGTGGGGCGGTCCGCCGCAGCGGTCGGTTATTTAATTTATCAGTTACTTGATTTACTTATTGCTCTGTTATGAGATTGAAATCTGATTTTTTAGAGAAATATTGTCAGTTGATAAAAATGCAGTAATTTTCGCATCCCCCCGTCTTTAACTTAATCAAACACGCACTCAGTTATGTTGGACACTCGCACGCATGTGGTCATATGAAACTGGCAGATTGAATAGCATCATCATCGTCAGCGAACCATACCGTAGTGCGAAAGTAACCATATTTTATTTAATAAAAATCTATAAATAATACAATATATTCGCCGTTGGATAACTTTATTTTAGAATTAACCCCATGCGCTTCTACTATTTTCAAACTTATATACTACCTTGCAAACAGAATCTATTTTACTCTTTTGAAATCTCCTACACCAAGTTATGAAAAATTACTCACTAAATCTGTTACCCTTACCAGGCCTCAAAGACCTACATAGGCAGCTTTTCATAGCCCTCATTCATTGCCCCTGTTTAGATGCAGAAGGGTGTTACTTACAATTTTACAACTAATCATAGTAATCGGTTTTGTCAAGCAAAATCACTCTAAAACTATGCCTTGGTTTGTCATTTATACAAAGTCAAAAAGCGAAAAAATAGTAGCCAACGGGTTACGAAAAAAAAATATAGAGGTTTACTGCCCACTGAGAAAAGTACAAAGAAAGTGGTCGGATCGAATAAAAATCGTTGAAGAGCCATTGTTTAGGTCTTACTGCTTTGTTCATTTAGAAGAAAAAGAAAGAGCTTTGGTTTTTGATACCCCTGGCGTAGTAAGATACCTGTTCTGGGACAAAAAACCAGCCATCGTTAGGCAACAAGAAATAGACGTGATCAAAAACCTTTTAAACGATTTTGATCATGCTACCATTGAAGCCCTTACCTTTGCCCCAGATGATAAAATAATAATCGAATCGGGCGCATTTAGTAGCCAAGAAGCGCAAGTTACGGCCACACAAGGAAAACAGATTATTGTCAAAATAGAATCATTGGGCATGTTTATTTCCATTGATACCACCAAAAATAAAGTAAAAAAAATAGTGTAATCGCCGTAGCTGTAGAACATTCATACCAGCCAGCCGATAACAAAGCGTAAAGTGTAGTCAAGGGTTAAATAGTCTTATCAAATAGCAATATTTCAAAAAAGTAGAAGTCAACAATGGGACTGAACGGGCGAAGCCGTGAACAAACTTCAATTCTCTGCATTAAAACTCTCTCAAAAAAATAGAGATTCAAAAAAAATAATTAGTTTTGAGGGTAGTAAAAAAAATCAATCCAACTACCTCATTCATTTATAAGTATGATAACCCCAAAAACAAAAAACTATTTTTCGCTTTTTATTGTATTGTTGGCCTTGTACCAACTTACCTCCTGTACCCCAATTCCCCGCGTTTCCTCCGCTAAATTAGCATATTTTCAGGCTGATAGTGCCGCATTTCCCGCTTTTATTGATACCCAAATACCGCAAGTTTCTAAAATACAACCCAACGACATCCTGGCCATCATCGTTAGTAGCCTCAACAAAGAATCAAACGAAATTCTCAATTTTGCCAACGTAAATACGCTTCCCGTTTCTGTATTTTCTGGTAACGTTGGTGGCGGCTCACAACCGTTAGGCTTCCCAGTTGATTCTTCGGGGTTTGTATCAATTCCCCTCATCGGCAAGATACCCGTGGCAGGGCTAACCCTTCAAAAAGCAGAGGAGAAAATTCGTACAGAATTAGAAAAAAGCATCAAAGAACCTGTGGTGAACGTTCGATTCATGAACCATAAATTCTCTATTCTGGGCGAGGTGGGAGGCGTTGGCACTTACAACCTGTTGGACGACCGCACTACGATCATCGATGCCTTAGCCATTGCAGGCGACCTCACCGTATTTGCCAAGAGAGATAGTATTCTTGTTATACGTCAAGCAGAAGGCAAACGAGAAATGGGCTTAGTTAATCTTCAAAACCGATCGGTGTTCACATCTCCCTATTTTTATTTAAAAAATGGAGATATTATCTATGTAGAACCAAATAAAAATAAGGTTTTGCCCGAAATTCCTTACGAAACCCAACCGCCACCAAGCCTTGCCCTTCAGCGAGCTCCTTTGTATCTCAGTTTGTTGTCTGTCTTAGTCCTATTGGCTACCATTTTTAGATAGACCACTCCACCAGATTGTACATCACAGATACATTTTTATCAACACAATGACCGAAAACAATATATTTACCGAAGACCAAGACGACGATTTTGACATCGTAGGTATTTTATTCAAATACTTACGGTATTGGTATTGGTTTGTGCTGACCGTTGCTTTAGGCTATGCGGGAGCTTATTTATACCTCAAACGGTTCACACCCATTTACCAAGTCAACGCAACCCTTTTGATCAAAGACGATAAGTTCAAAAACAAAAGAGACGATGTCATGGAAGACCTCTCGGCAGTTGGGAACAAACAAATAGACAATGAAATAGAAGTACTGCGTTCGCGCGCCCTGGCCGAGAAAGTCATTGATGCGCTCAATCTTACTGTCACGTATTGGCAAGAAGGGAAGAGCCGCGATTCGGAACTATATAACGATAGTCCTATTAAAATCAACATCAAACAGCTCAACGGTACAGCATATGGCACGCCACTCTACGTAAAAAGTGATAATCCTGACCAATACCAACTCCTCGATAAAGAGCAAAACTCTCTGGGCTTTTTCGCATACAGCCAACTCATCAAAAGCTCCTTTGGACAATTCAGGGTTTTTAGAAATAATAAGGTTACATCTTTTGCTTTTCCTGTCAAAGTCATTTTCCAATCGCGCGAAGGATTGGTAAATAGCCTGGTAGGAGGCCTTCAAATTGCTCCAAAGCAAAAAACGTCTTTCCTCGCATTGGGCCTCGAAACAGCTGTACCAGAAAAAGGGAAAGCTATTTTGGCTAAATTGCTCGAAGAGTATGCCTACTCTTCACTCGCCGACAAAAATAGTGAATCAACAAACACCCTCCGGTTCATCGAAGAACGTCTCAAGCTCGTTACTTCTGAATTGGGTGATGTAGAGCAAAATGTAGAACAATACCGAAGAGCAAAAGGCATAAACGACCTAAGTGGCGAAGCAAACCTCTTTTTGAGTAAAGTAGAAGAGAACGATACCAAACTCAATGAATTGGATATTCAAGAAAAAGTAATCAACGGTGTTGAAAGTTACATCAATAGCACCCAGATTGGCAATATCGCTCCTGCTACCCTCATGGTCAATGACCCCGTGTTGAGTAATTACATTTCTCAGTACTCCCAATTAGAGGCCGAACGCAACAAATTGTCTCAAACCGTTCAGGCGGGCAATCCTTACTTGGAAACGGTCATCAGCCAAATGCGAAATGTCAAACAAGCCATTCGCGAAAACCTCGGCAACCAAAAAGCTAATTTACAGGTCAGTAGAAATAGCTTCTTAGCACTCAACAATCGATTGGCAGGCTCTATCTCTACCATCCCTCGAAAAGAAAGAGAGTTTGTAGGCATTAAACGCCAAGCAGGTATCAAAGAAAACCTCTACCTACTGCTGCTCCAAAAAAGAGAAGAAACAGCCCTTTCTTATGCCTCCACTGTGACAGACAGCCGCATTGTTGATATGCCTTATTCCACAGGAGGACCGATCAAACCCGATCGGAACAACATTTTCATGATTGCCCTCTTGATTGGTCTGGCCATACCCTTTGCGGTCATCTCCCTCAAAGAATTGCTTACCAATACGGTTCAATCTAAAAAGGATATTGAAAAGAAAACGAATTTGAAGGTCTTTGCAGAAATTTCCAAAAAGCCAAAAGGCCAAGAAGGCGAAGTGATTGACGTAAGTAGCCGTAGCTTTATGAGCGAACAAATTCGTATGATTCGCTCCAACATGCAGTACTTGTTTGCCAATAGTAAAGAAGGGGTTGCCAAAACCATGATGTTTACCTCCTCCGTAGGGGGAGAGGGAAAAAGCTTTGTTACGCTCAATATTGCGGTCTCTTTGGCTTTGCTCAACAAGAAAGTGATTATTCTGGGCTTCGATCTACGTAAACCCAAAATCAATGAGTACTTGGGCGTTGATAATAAAAAAGGCCTTTCCAATTTTCTAATTGGAAAAGCCAAATCAGCAGAAATAATCCAAGCTACCAATATCAATAATGTCTTTATCATACCAAGTGGTGCTATTCCTCCCAACCCTTCGGAGCTAATCTCCAATGGTAAACTCAGAGACCTTTTAGACGAAATCCAGTATCTCTATGATTATATCCTCATAGATACGCCTCCGATCGGCTTGGTTACAGACGCAATTCTTTTAGAACCCTATGCCGATGTATGCTTTTACATAGTAAGACACGAGAAGACTCCCAAAATATACCTCAATACCATCAACGAATTGAACAAAAAGAAAACCTTCAAATCTCTGAATCTCATCTTTAATGCAGTTGATTACAAAAAATCGTCCGACTATGGGTATGGGTATGGGTATGGGTATGGGTATGGGTATGGGTACTATGGCGAAGAAAAAAGCCGTTCAAGCTGGTTCCAAAAGCTGATGGGAAATAAAACCCTAAAAAAGAAAAAAAGAAAAATTTCAGACGACCAATAGTCACTCACTATCTCTCTAAGAATTGAGATAATAAAAACGCACTTTATACTGAATTTGTGACTACTACTTTACCTCAAATAGGCATCATTGGCTTAGGATATGTTGGTTTACCACTGGCTGTGGCTTTTGGTAGCAAGTATAAAACCATCGGATTCGACATCAACCCCCACCGCATCCAACAATTAACCGTAGGCGTTGATACGACCCAAGAAACCGATAAAGAAGAAATAGAAAATGCCTCTTTTTTGTCTTTTTCTGCCAACCCGCAAGACTTACAAGCCTGCAACGTATTCATCGTAACGGTGCCAACCCCCATAGACCAGTTCAAAAAACCTGATTTAAGTTACCTCATCAGTGCTTCTACCCTGATTGGCCAACTTCTAAAAAAAGGCGATACCGTTATTTACGAATCTACCGTTTATCCAGGCTGTACCGAAGAAGACTGCGTGCCTATATTGGAAAAATACAGCCAACTATCCTATAATACTGATTTTTTTTGTGGCTACTCTCCCGAAAGAATCAACCCAGGCGATAAAGAACGCCCTTTGACAAAAATCAAAAAAATAACAGCGGGTTCTACACCCGAAGCCGCTACTTTTATAGACAACCTCTACAACGATATCATCGAGGCAGGTACTTACCGTGCGGCTTCCATCAAAGTAGCCGAGGCAGCCAAAGCCATCGAAAATGCCCAAAGAGACATCAATATTTCGTTTGTCAATGAATTGGCCCTGATGTTTGACCGCATGGGGCTTGACACAACCGAGGTATTGGAAGCAGCCGCTACCAAATGGAATTTCTTAAACTTTAAACCTGGATTGGTGGGTGGACATTGCATTGGGGTAGACCCCTATTACCTCGTCCATAAAGCCCAAAGCCTGGGCTATTACCCACAAGTAATCTCTTCAGGTAGATTGGTCAACGACAGCATGGGGCCATTTGTAGCCAAGAAAGTCCTCAAAAAGCTGATCGCCAATGGCTTGCTACTCCAAACCTGTCGCGTACTGATTCTCGGAATCACTTTCAAAGAAAACTGCCCCGATACCAGAAATACCAAAGTGGTGGACATTTTCAGCGAACTCAAAGATTTTGGCCTTCAAGTGGATATATACGATCCGTGGGCTGACCCTCTTACCGTTGAACATGAATATGGAATAAGCATGGCTACTTCCTTTCACCCGCAAGGCTATGATGCCATCATCGTAGCGGTAGCGCATCATCAGTTTTTAAACTTGGTACCGTCCGACCTCAAAAGAGACACCCACTCCATCGTCTTTGACTTAAAGTCAGTCTTCGACAAAGAGATGGTTGATATGCGCCTGTAATTGTAAACCATGATTTACGCACCCAAAATAGCACAAGAAAACAACTACTATGGAGTTCCCGTAGAAGCGGTTTCGTGGGAAGATAGGGAAAGGAAATCTATGATGAACCAATCGTCCGCCAATAGTCTCCCAGTTATCTTGACGGAATTTGGTAGTATTTCTTCTTGGAGTACCGTTACCACGGCACAATTCAAAAAGCAATTAGGAAGTAACCCCACTCAGAATCTGTATTTTGATGATTTTCAGCTGAATAGACATGACATCAACGCGTTTTTGAGAGACGCTCAAAAAGCGCTCAGCCCACAACAATTCTTTGCGTTTAAGTTTATTACTTCCGAAAACAATAAAAATATCCTCCAGTCAGTTTTACCGCCTTTTCTTTTTCTATTTTATTACCCTTGGTTCTTCTTTTTTAGAAGGGTATTGCCAAAATTGAAAGGATTTCGGAAAATCAGCCGACAACTCCATAACTCTGGAGAGATGTCCAAAGCCGAAATCATGGGTCGCTTGATTTACAATGGTTTTGAAATCGTTTCCTTGTTGCAAAACAACCGCGAGATACTGTTGGTGGCTAAAATCAATCCTACCAACAATCCAAGCCTTTTAAAACCTGAGCCAAGCGAAGGATTTATTTTCAAAACGCAGCGCATGGGTACCAATGGCACTCCCTTAACCCTATACAAGTTCCGTTCCATGCACCCCTATGCCGAATACGTACAGGAGTTTATTCACCAGCACAACGGATTGGAAGCGGGCGGTAAGTTCAAAAATGATTTCAGAGTAAGCACGGGCGGGCGCGTCATACGCAAATATTGGATTGATGAGTTGCCCATGCTATTCAACCTCCTCAAAGGAGACCTCAAACTCATTGGCGTTCGCCCCATCAGCACCCATTACTTTGGCCTCTATCCCCCCAATTTGCAAAACCTAAGAATCAAGCATAAACCAGGTCTATTACCACCTTTTTATGCCGATTTACCCCAAACATTCGACGAAATCGTGCAGTCTGAAATAAAATACCTAACTGCTTACGAAAAAGCACCTTTCAAAACCGACTGGCACTACTTTGTCCAAATCATCAAAAACATATTTATCCACAAAGCCCGCAGTCAATAACATTTATCAAATAACAAATATCAAATATCGGGTGTCAAATAACCGTATGGGTAACCAAGGACTAAGTAGTTGGGCAGAAATAGGCGGTTCGCCGCTGCGATTATACTATTTTTGATTTGTAATAAAGGGTAATTTGGTAATAACAAATTGATAAACATCGGACCGCACGGGCGGCCCCGCGCCGATGCGGACAATTACAACAAATAATCACTATTTAACCATTGCACTTAACCTTGCCATTAGACAACATCCAAATGGTTGATTTGAAGAACCAATACGTCAAAATCAAACCAGCCATTGACACCGCCATACAAGAATGCATTGATAGCACCGCCTTTATCAAAGGGCCACAAGTAGGCGCGTTTGAGAAAGCATTGGCTACCTATTTAGACGTGCAATCAGTCATCTCCTGCGCCAACGGCACCGATGCCCTGCAAATCGCCATGATGGCTTTAGACTTAAAACCAGGCGACGAAGTCATCGTACCCGCGTTCACTTATGTAGCCACGGCCGAAGTCATTGGGCTATTGGGACTCACCCCCGTGATGATAGATGTAGACCCCCAAACATGCAACATTAACCGCGCATTGGTAGAAGAAGCCATTACTTCTAAAACAAAATTGGTCGTCCCGGTGCATCTTTTTGGGCAATGTGCCGACATGGAAGGGATTTTGGCACTCACCAACGCCCACAACATCGCTGTCATCGAAGACACTGCCCAAGCCATTGGCGCTTCCTATACGTTTACCGACGGCACAAGCTGTAAAGCAGGCACACAAAGCCATTTTGGAACTACCTCTTTCTTTCCTTCCAAAAACTTAGGTTGCTTCGGCGACGGCGGTGCAATCTATACCAACGACCCTGTTTTGGCTCAAAAAGCCCGAATGATTGCCAATCATGGTCAGCCCAAAAAGTACGTTCACGAAGTCATCGGCATCAATTCGCGGCTCGATACGCTCCAAGCCGCTATTTTATTGGAGAAGTTAAAGCACTTAGATGTCTATTCGATGGCGCGGCAAAAAGCTGCCGACTTTTATGATGCGGCATTCAAACCCATCGAGGCCATCGAAATACCCTATCGAGCAGCCAATTCCACCCATGTCTTTCACCAATACACCATCAAAATTCCCGCACAAAGCCGCGATGATTTCAAAAATTACTTGAGTCAAAAAGGTATTCCAAGCATGATTTATTACCCCATTCCGCTGAATGAACAAAAAGCCTACCAAGGATTGGGAAGAACTGTCGGAAACTTATCTCATACAAAAGCCCTGTGCCAAAGTGTATTATCGTTGCCCATGCACACAGAGTTGTCGGTGCCGCAATTAGAGTACATTACTTCCACCGTTCAATCTTACTTTTCGTGAGCTCAAGTACATTTATTCATCCCACCGCAGTCATAGACGAAGGCTGCAACATAGGCGAAGGAACTAAAATTTGGCACTTTGCCCACATCATGCCCCATTGTGCCATCGGTCAAAACTGTAACATCGGACAAAACGTCGTTGTTTCCCCACAGGTAGTGCTTGGCAATAATGTCAAGGTCCAAAACAATGTGTCCATTTATACGGGTGTTACCTGTGCCGATGATGTTTTCTTGGGACCTTCGATGGTCTTCACCAACGTCATCAACCCCCGCAGCGCCATCATCCGCAAAGACCAATATCGCCAAACGAATGTAGGCAAAGGGGCAAGTATCGGTGCCAATGCTACCATTGTCTGTGGCAACGACATTGGCGAATACGCCTTCATTGGCGCAGGAGCCGTCGTTACCAAATACGTTCCGCCCTACGCCCTCGTCGTCGGCAACCCTGCCAAACAAATTGGTTGGATTAGCGAATACGGGCATCGCCTGCACTTCAACACAGAAGGCATTGCCAACTGCCCCGAAAGCCAAGACCAATACCAACTCAAAGAAGGCAATGTTACTAAATTTTCAAACTGACAAATTTTGTCATGCTGACGACTACCTTTGTCATTCCGACGACAGGAGGAATCCAACAACCACTTATCCATGAAAACTTTTGCCTTAATCGGCGCAGCAGGATTCATTGCTCCCCGCCACCTCAAAGCCATCAAAGAAACGGGTAATGAACTAGTAACCGCCTTCGATAAATTCGATTCGGTGGGGGTCATGGACAGCTTTTTCCCCAATGCGCATTTCTTTACTGAATTTGAGCGCTTCGACCGCCACGTGGACAAATTGCGCCGACAGGGAAACGCGTTGGACTTTGTGAGTATTTGCAGTCCCAATTACCTGCACGACGCCCACATCCGCTTCGGCCTCCGCAACCAAGCCCACGTCATCTGCGAAAAGCCCCTCGTTCTGAATCCCTGGAACATTGATTCCCTTTCAGAAATTGAGGCAGAATCGGGCAAGAAAGTGTATAACATCCTGCAACTACGCCTGCACCCCAGCATCATCGCCCTCAAAAACCGCATTGCCAATGGCCCTGCTGATAAAGTATATGATATTGACTTGTCGTATATTACCTCACGGGGAAAGTGGTACGAGGCAAGTTGGAAAGGCGAGCTTCAAAAATCGGGCGGCATTGCCACCAACATCGGCGTTCACTTTTTTGATATGCTCACTTGGATTTTTGGGAAAGTGCAACAAAACACGGTACACCTGCACGACCCCAACAAAGCAGCAGGATACTTGGAGCTAGAAAAAGCGCGCGTTCGCTGGTTTTTAAGCACCGATTACGAGACCCTGCCCGAAGCCATTCGCCTCAATCACAAGCGCACCTACCGTTCCTTGTTGCTCGAAGGCGAAGAAATTGAGTTCAGCGATGGTTTCACCGATTTGCATACCCAAAGTTATGATCAAATCTTGCGGGGCAACGGCTTTGGTTTAACCGAAGCCTATCCCTCCATTGAGATCGTCCACACCATCCGCAATGCCCCATTGACACCCCTAAATGGTGAATACCACCCATTCATCAAACTACAATCCGCGTAAATCCGCGTTGCACCAGCATCCGCCCCATCCGCGTTCCAAAAATTAATCAATTATAGTGCAAGAACAAGAACATCACTTCGCCAACTCCATCAAACCCCACGACAGCCTATTTGACTTGCGTTTGGGAGAAATTTGGCGCTACCGCGATCTATTAGTACTTTTTGTGCAAAGGGATTTTGTAGCCAAGTACAAACAAACCATTTTAGGCCCGCTCTGGTTTTTTATCCAACCTATCTTCCAAACCATCACCCTTGCCGTGGTCTTTGGCGGCATGGCCAAACTCTCCACCGATGGTATCCCGCCCATTTTGTTCTATTTGGCAGGGGTAACGGCCTGGAATTATTTTTCCAATTGCTTGCGTACTACTTCCAATACCTTTACCGCCAATGCTGGACTCTTTGGTAAAGTATATTTCCCCAGGGCCATTACGCCCTTATCCATCATTGTCAGCAACCTTATTCAGTTTGGCATTGGCTTATTCTTGTTCCTGCTGATTTATGGCTATTACTTGGCGATAGGCTATCCGCTCAAGCCCAATAGCACCTTGTTGCTATTACCATTACTCGTTGTCATCATGGGTTTTATGGGCCTCGGCCTCGGCATGTTGGTCTCTGCCCTCACCACCAAATACCGCGATTTACAATTTTTGGTAGAGTTTGGCGTGCAACTCCTTATGTACGCCACCCCCGTGATATTACCCCTTTCTGCCATTCCTGCCAAATACCAACCGCTCATGCTGCTCAACCCCATGACGGGCGTGATTGAAACGTTTAAATACGGTTTTTTTGGTACAGGTACTTTTTCATGGGCTTTGATGGGCTATTCAGCAGGGTTTACTGTTGTAGCTTTTTTGTTGGGATTGGTAGTTTTTAATTATACCGAGAAGAATTTTATGGATGTTGTGTAGTCCCCTGCCCACTAATTTTGTCCGCGAATTAGACTAATTAGCGCGAATTGTGAATCATTTTTTAGGATGGATTTGATATTTAGGGAGGAGGCTTATAAGATTGTTGGGGCGTGTATGGAGGTACATCGGACGTTAGGAGAAGGTTTTCTGGAATCAGTTTATCAGGAGGCATTGGAAAGAGAACTACAGATGCAAGCCATACCACATATACGGGAACAAAGGCTACAGATAACGTACAAAGGGTTTACCTTAGACAAATACTACGTAGCAGACTTTGTTTGTTTTAACTCCATAATTGTAGAATTAAAAGCCCTCCCATCCTTAACGACCCAACACGAAGCCCAAATGCTCAACTACCTAAAAGCCACCAATCTACAATTAGGACTCTTAGTAAACTTTGGCACAAAAAGCTTGGAATACAAAAGAATCATAAAAACCCATACTTCCCCGAAGTAAAACAATTCGCGTCAATTCGCATAATTCGCGGACAGCAGACAAGCGGACAGACAAAAAAATAATTCGCGCCAATCCGCATAATTCGCGGACAAATTAGCGGATTGCGGACAGCAGACAAAAAAACAATTCGCGTCAATTCGTAAAATTCGCGGACAAACAAAAATTAATTGTTAGTGTAAATTATAGACTGGTAATATAGGAGATTTATTAATTTTGAGGAAATATATTAACCCTCAATAAAATGGCACAGATAGAAATAAT
>REAB01000064.1 GCA_004293645.1 Cytophagia bacterium
ATGAGAGGTTACGATTAATTCTTCCCAATCGGTTGTCATAGCTTTTTGGTTTTAATCGTTTTCTAACAAATATTCGTCTTCAAAAACTTCTTGCCAAGTTAGCGGCGTGGGTTCAAATTTTTTCAATTCTTTGCTACTGATTCCCATTTCGTAGCCAGCGTTCACAGTTGCCCGCTCAAAACAGCTTTCCCAAATGCTTTCGATGAATGCTTTGCTGAGGTTTGGCGTATCTTCTTTTTTTTCCTGAATTTCCATTCGGGCGTTAAAAATGGTTCTTACCCAACTCATCGAACGTTTTTGGGGTTGTTCTTTCCATTTAATAACGTGGGTCATCAACAGCACTACGAAGCTTTTCAATTCTCGTTTGTCTCTTTTATTCATATTTTCATACAAATACCGCAATCCTGTTAGGGCTTCGTCATTGTCAAAGGCTCTGATTTGCTCTTCGATGGCCCAAATGGTTTCGTAATAAGACTCCGAAACCAACTCTTGCCAATTCACCTTCATTGTCGTAGCTTCCATATTCGGTTACTTTTAAGCGTCCAATTCTCCTGCAATAACGTTCAAACTACTCAGCGTTACAATGGCATCGGAGATAGTTGTGCCAATACTCATTTCGGGAAAAGCTTGATAATAAATAAAACAAGGGCGGCGGAAGTGCAACCGATAAGGCGCGCGGCCACCGTCGCTGATGAGATAAAACCCAAGTTCGCCATTGCCCCCTTCTACGGCGTGGTAAATTTCGCCAACGGGTGCGTCTACTTCTCCCATCACTATTTTAAAGTGATAAATAAGGGCCTCCATTTTTGTGTAAACGTCTTTTTTGGGAGGCAAATAATACTCAGGCGCGTCGGCATAATAAGGACCTTCAGGCAGGTTTTTGTAGGCTTGCTCAATAATGCGTAAGCTTTGCCAGATTTCTTCGTTACGCACCATGAAGCGGTCGTAAGTGTCGCCATCTTTCCCTACTGGAATATCAAACTCAAAATCTTGGTAAGACGAATACGGGTTCATCACGCGCACGTCATAATCAACGCCCGCCGCGCGGAGGTTGGGGCCTGTAAAGCCATAGTTTAAAGCGCGTTCGGCACTGATGCCGCCCACCCCCACGGTGCGGTCCATAAAAATACGATTGCGGTTGAACAGCTGCTCAAACTCGCGCATCACGGGCGGGAAACGCTTCAAAAAAGCGTCCAATTTGCGTTGGGCTTCCTTGGAGAGGTCGCGCTCCATGCCGCCAATGCGCCCCATGTTGGTAGTGAGGCGGGCACCGCACATTTCTTCATAAATCTCGTAAATGTATTCACGCTCTTCAAAAAGGTACAAGAACCCCGTAAAAGCCCCCGTGTCCACGCCCAAAATACCATTGCAAACCAAGTGGTCGGCAATGCGGGCCAGCTCCATCATAATAACCCGAATGTACTGCGCCCGTTTGGGAACTTCTACGCCCAAAAATTTCTCGACGGTCATCATCCACCCAAAATTGTTGATGGGCGACGAGCAGTAGTTCATGCGGTCGGTGAGGGTCGTGATTTGGTACAACGGTCGCCGCTCGGCTATTTTTTCAAATGCCCGGTGAATATACCCCACGGTTTGCTCGGCGGCAATGATTTTTTCGCCGTCCATGGTCAATATGTTTTGAAAAATACCGTGCGTGGCGGGGTGCGTAGGCCCTAAATTGAGCGTTGTCAATTCATTAACATACTGCACTTGGTCTTTCGCAAGGCTACCGCCGTTGGCAATGGGAGCTATGGTTGTATCTATCATTTTATCTTCCAAATAAAGCGTCAATTTTGTCGTTTCGGGTGCCGTCTTCGAGCGGATATTCTTTACGAAGTGGGAAATAATCCATTTCGTCCATGTTTAGTATGCGCTGTAATTTGGGATGTCCGTCAAAAATAATTCCAAAAAAATCGTAGGTTTCGCGCTCCATCCAATTGGCGCTTTCGTACAGAAAGCTGGCAGTTGGCACGTGAATATCGTTTTCGGGAACAAAAACTTTCAGTCTAATCCGAAAATTATTCACAAAACTATGGGCGTGATAGACCACACAAAACTCCCTCCCTGGACTGTCGGGATAGTGGACACCCGCGATGTCAGTCAAAAAGTTAATTTGAAACTTGTCGTGATTTTTCAAGTATTCCAACGCTGGAATAACCTGCTCTCGGTCAATGGAAAGCGTCAATAACCCATACGGTTCTTCAAAATCAAAAACATTGTTTTCAAATTTCTTAACAAGTTCTTCGGCTACTTCTTGGTTGGTTAGCATAGTTTTGAATATCGTTACTGAATTTTATAAGAAGCCAACAATGCTTCGTACTCCGGTGAGTTGCGTCGGCGCAGCGACTCATTGGCGGCCATTTCTCTAATCTGAATGAGGCCGTCTATGACTTGTTCGGGGCGTGGCGGGCAGCCTGGAATATAGACATCAACTGGAATAATGCGGTCTATGCCCTGCAAAACGCTGTACGTATCAAAAATACCGCCACTTGATGCGCACGCGCCCATGGCAATTACCCAGCGTGGTTCGGCCATTTGCAAATATACTTGTTTCACTACGGGGGCCATTTTTTTGGCAATTGTTCCCATTACCATGAGCAAATCGGCTTGGCGTGGCGAAAAACTGGGACGCTCTGATCCAAAACGGGCAAAATCGTAGTGCGAACCCATGGCCGCCATAAACTCAATGCCGCAGCACGAAGTAGCAAACGGCAGCGGCCACAAAGAGTGGCTACGGGCCAAGCCAATTACCTTATCGAACGAAGTAGCGAAGAAACCAGAACCTTCGTAGCCTTCGGGTGCTTCTACTGTTTTGATGTTAGCAGTCATAATTTTGTAAGAATGATAAAGTCTATAGTTATAACCAATGGTTTTTAAAAAAGTTGGAATAAAAGTCCAGTTATTTTTCCCATTCCAATACTCCCTTTTTAATGATGTAGTAGAATCCAGCCAACAATAGGCCCATAAAAAGTATCATTTCTCCAAAGCCAAATAATCCTAATTTTTTAAAATTGACCGCCCAAGGATACATAAAAATCACCTCTACGTCGAACAACACAAACAAAATAGCGACCAAAAAGTACTTAATTGAAATGGGCGTACGGGCATCGCCTTTTGCTTCAATACCGCACTCAAAAGGCTCGTCTTTGAGTTTGCTGTTGCGCTTGGGGCCAATGTTGTGCGTTACGAGCATGGTTATGACAATGAAGCCCAGTGCCAAAACAAGCTGAACAATGATGGGCAGGTAATCAGAAGGTAAATAATTCATTGGGGGAAGCAATTTTTGAGTTTGTATGCAAAGTTAAAAATAAAGGCTTCTGAATGGTTGCAGAAGCCTTAAAAATATCGCTTTTAATAATCAATAATGAAGCGTTTGGTTTGGTTGAAACCCGAAGAAGTGAGTTGAAGGACATAAGAACCCTCGTTGAGTTCGGTCAAATCTACCACTTTGCGCTCTTTGAGGTCGCCTACGTTGGCCGTAAAAATTATTTTTCCTTCTAAATTAGTAATTGTAATTTTAACGTTCGTGAGGTCTTGAAACGTTTCGATGGCCAATTTTCCCGAATTATTGGGATTGGGGTAAATAATCAAACCTTCGTCTTTGTCGGGCAACTGGTAATTTAGCACTTCCGAAAACGGTGAAATACAAGTACGGCTGCTGCCACCCGTAGCGGCCTCGAACACAACTATCGAACGAGCACTGTACGCACCCGATTGTATTACTTTAATGGGCGACGAAGTGCTGTTGGTCCGTTCTTTGCCATCTTGCCGCCAGTCCCAACTGAGTTTGGCTACTTTGGTATCTGTGAGCGTAAATATGGCAGGGTCGGCAATGGCTTCAACTCCATAGCGGCCTATGGCTTGAACCTTAGGCGGTTGAATAGCAAGCGTCTTGACCGTTACGGGAGCAGAAACCGCCGACGCACAACCAAAAACGTTAGTAACACGGGCTGTAAAAGTGCCAGGTTTATTGACCACAATTCGGTTTCCTGTTTGTCCATTGCTCCAAGTAATGGTATTTATCGGGGAGGTATTAATGGTCAAAGCCAACGAGGAATCGGCGCAAATTTGTGGCTCACCCCCAGGAGCGATAACGGGCGTGGCAGGTTGAACAGATTCATTAATAACCAAGGTCTGCGTGAGGAATGCGTTGTTGAATTGGTCTTTCATGGAGGCTTGGTAACTGCCCGCGCCCGTTACCGTAATGACCTGCCCCGTTTGCCCGTTCGACCATTTGTAATTTTGAAAACCATTGGGTGCTCTCAAATTAATGCTGGCATTGGTACTGTTGCAAGTTACGGTAATGCTTGGCATAAGCTGAGGAGAAACAGGCACAGCAGCCGAGAAAAGGGGAGTAGTCAAAGACGCATTCCAAGCCCTGGCCAGCTCAATTAAGCCGCCATCTCTGAAGTGAACCCCATCCAGACGAGGCACTTGAATATTGTCAGTAAATGGGCCTGGGAAAACTTTTCTAAACTCAGAGGCCAGAATGGCGTTTTGGCCCGCAATAATTTCGTCAGATGTACCGCTCGCAATTCGAGAAGTACGTGATATAACCCATGGAACAGATTGGGATTGTATGAGGGCAACCAAATTTACCAAAAACTGTAAGCGTCCTTGGTAATCAGTACGGGACGTTTGTAAAAAATTATCTGTCTCTCCCAGCATCCACAAAATGGCACGAGTGCCTAAAATACTTCCGTAATAGTTTGATGTCAGTTTCAGATTGTTGAAAGGCATACCCTTTGGAAATGGCGTACCCGAAAAAATATTGGCTACTGGCCGTTCATAATAGCTGTCTATCCATTGATTAATGGGCGTACTTTCCCAACCCGTATTCATAAACAAAATAGGGACATTTAATCTGCGGGCCAGTAAGTCGCCCAATGAGCCCCAACACCAAGCACTCCTTCCGCGTGGTCCGATGATTCCCTCGGCTGTGATGGGCGTAAAAGCCAAAGCGGTAGGGTCGTCAATCGTACCCGTTTCTCGGTTATTATATACGACGGTATTTACTCGGTCGTCGGTAGGTGCTACGGAGCCATAATTTGGAATGCCCTCGGCGTTTGATTGTCCTGCTATGATAAAAACTTCGCCAATACCCATGCGCGGCAGGGCATCGCGGCCTACTTGCACTTTGTTTAAAAGCGAACGAACCTCCAATGAATACCAGCCACCACGGCCTGTTATTTTACCCAAAAATACACCTCCTTGTGGATTAATTTGGATAACCGTCCAAGGTGTTTCTTGGCCTTGCCCTGGCAAAACGGGCACCAAACGGGCTTCAATTTGGTCGGTGGCTTGCGTGTAATAACCACTAATAGTAATGACAGCTTGGTTGGAAGCATCGCGTTGGAAAATGGCCCTATCAACAGGAAAGGTAATTTTTATTTGTGCTTTTACCTCATTGCACAACAATACAATGGAAAAAATAAATAAAGATAAAATCCGTACACCCATCAACGATAACTTCATGTCTTAAATATAAGCTGTTGTTTTTAAAAAGAATGGCACAAATGTAAGACTATCGCAGTCATTTTCCACAATTTGCCGTAAAATTACTAACTTCGCGGTTTCAATTCAATCGTATTTTAATCATGTTTGAAAGCTTACAAGAAAAATTAGACAAAGCCATCCGTACCCTCAAAGGGAAAGATCGTATCAGTGATATCAACGTGGCAGCCACCGTAAAAGAAGTACGGCGGGCTTTGATGGATGCCGACGTTAATTTTAAAGTTGCCAAAGAAATTACCGACCGTATCAAAGACAATGCCCTCGACGAGAAGATTCTGATTGCGGTAGATCCTGGGCAGTTGTTTGTCAAAATAGTACACGACGAACTCACCAAGCTGATGGGCAGCGAGGCCCAAAGCATTAACACCAAAGGAGACCCCGCCGTTATTCTCATTGCGGGTTTGCAGGGTTCGGGTAAAACCACGTTCTCTGGAAAATTAGCCAATTTACTCAAAAAACAAGGTCGTCAGGTGTTGTTGGTGGCTTGCGACATCTATCGGCCTGCGGCCATTGACCAGCTCAAAGTGCTGGCTGGGCAAATTGGCGTAGAAGTTTATGCCGAGCCCGACAGCAAAAATGCCGTAGAAATAGCCCAAAACGCGCTGGCATTTGCCAAGAAAACGGGCAAAAAAATAGTAATTGTAGATACGGCAGGGCGCTTGGCCGTGGACGAGGTGATGATGCGAGAAGTAGAAAACATCAAAACAGCTCTCAAACCATCCGAAATTTTGTTTGTGGTAGATTCGATGACAGGCCAAGATGCCGTCAATACGGCCAAAACCTTCAACGACCGACTCAATTTTGACGGCGTAGTACTCACAAAACTCGACGGCGACGCCCGTGGTGGAGCCGCTATTTCGATTCGGCACATTGTCGAAAAACCCATCAAGTATATCTCAACGGGCGAAAAAATGGAAGCCCTTGATGTGTTTCACCCCGACCGCATGGCCAGCCGTATATTGGGCATGGGCGACGTGCTGTCGCTGGTTGAAAAAGCCCAGCAAGCCTTCGATGAAGACGAAGCCAAGCGCATCAACGCCAAAATGCGGCAAAATAAGTTTGATTTCAACGACTTTTTGTCGCAGTTGCAGCAAATCAAGAAAATGGGCAACGTCAAAGATTTATTGGGCATGATTCCGGGCATGGGCAAAGCACTCAAAGACATGGATTTGAGCAACGATTCGTTCAAACCCATTGAGTCAATGATTTACTCCATGACTCCCAAAGAGCGCGAACGCCCCGAACTCATTGACCCCAGCCGCAAAAAACGCATCGCTAACGGTAGCGGCACCTCGCTTCAAGAAGTAAACAATTTGCTGAAACAGTTTGACGAAATGCGCCGAATGATGCGAAAAATGAACAATATGGAGAAGGCAGGAAAACTGAAACGATAAAAAAAAACAGCATGTATAATCGTAAGCGTTTTGCAACCAAATATTCGTTATTTGTTATTTGCTATTTGTTATTTGTCATTTGTTCAAATGCTGTTCGAGCGCAGTCGGTGGCGTATTATCCGTGGAACGGCCTACTGGCCATCAGCACCAAACCCACACGGGCGGTGTGGGCAGACGCGCGTTTTCAAACCAATACGCTCTTTGGTAGTTTGAGTACCGAACTACTCGCCTTTGCAAACGTAAAGCAAACCGAAACGACGCAGTTTTACGCGGGCGGTGGTGTGCGGTTCAATTTTGTGGGCAAACTGGCAGGCCAAACTTCGCGCTTGGTAGAAGGCTATTTGCTGGGCGTGGGTACGCGCCTCAAACCATTTAAAGAACATCGGAACGTACAGATAGCCTTTGAATTGGCCCCATTTGTTGAACATAATTTCAAGTCGGGTATCTTGAAGTCTAATTTTGGCGTAGTCTATGTTTTCAAATAAAAGACCGAAAAATGCTAATTAAATACCAAGTAAAAGCTGTCAAAAATGCATTATTAGTTGGATTGAGCATTTTAGGGGTGGAACTCGCTCTCATAGCTTACGACACTTGGATGGCCAACAACGATGGGTTTATCAAAAACTATCACATCGTTAATTCTTTTAGATACGTTTGGCTCGGATGGTTTTTGGCGGCAAGTATCGCTTTTATCATTACGTCAAAATATACTTTTTTGCAAAATTTTGGGTTTAGCACCTTAAGTTTTGTCGTGATATGGGCTGTTTTAGAGGTATTGTTTCTCTTACTTTACAAGTTTCAAGTGTTACAAACAAACCCACCTTACCACCGATTTACGGTATTCGATGAGCAGTTAAATAAACTATCAAGTGGTGATTTTAATGCTTTTTTTGGGCGTTGGAGTACCCCTTATGATTCATCTTTTCGGACACGCCCTGCTGGCGACAGCATCAAGATTAGTTACAATGCCTTTGGCGCGCGCGACAAGCAAAGGAGTACGCACAAAAGTAGTACAAAAAAAAGAATAATAGTGATTGGCGATTCCTTTGTGGAGGGCTATATGCTCGACACCGCGCAACGCCTTACCAATCTAATGGAGAGAGCTACAAACTGTGAACACCTCAATATTGCCATAAATGGTACGGGACTTATTACTTATTTTCTTGAATATAAATATTTGGCCAAACGCTTTGAACACGATGTAGTAATGATTGGAATACTTCCTGCCAACGATTTTGAGGTGCATTCAGAAAACGACGAAATGTCGCTTTTTGATTCTCCAATTTATCGGCCTTATTGGCGCAAAGTATCCAAGGGTAACTACGAGTTGAAATACTCTTTGGCAAGTATTAATCAGTCTATAGCTTCTTACGAGGGTATTAGAAATCCACGTATTGTTGTCAAAACGGTAGATTCACTTTACCGATCCATCAATTGGTATAAACGCCCCCAAGTTGAGTTAAACCAAAATTCATATTTGTACAAAGGCGTGTTGGAGTTGGCAGCAAAAGTAAGTGCGAAAAGAAAAACTAATGATACTCTTAAACCTATCAATACCGAAAATATAGACCTGCTGACTTACTTTCTGGCGCAATTACGCCTTGAAACCCAAGGAAAGAAGGTGATTCTTGTGGTATTTCCAATTGAGAAGGATTTGAAAGGGGGAGACTTGGTTGAGATAGAAAAATTCAATAAAACCTTGACGCTGCTGTGTTCAAAAAATGGATTTGGCTGCATTGATATTTTGCCCTATTTTAAAAATTATAAGGGTAATATTTCTGATTTATACACCCAAGGAGACGGTCATTGGAGCGCAAAGGGCGATAGTTTGGCCGCTCAGGCTATTATGAACCACCCTCTTTACAAACAGGCAATCAAATAAAAGATGATTCAGGCGGCATTTTATGGGTTTTCGGCGTTGGCTATTGGGGCGGCGTTGTTCATTTTGTTTACCCGAAATGTGCTTTATGCCGCCTTTTGCCTTTTTGTGGTTTTGTTGGGTGTGGCGGCGTTGTTTGTGTTGATGGGTGCTGATTTTCTGGCCATTGCCCAAATTCTGATATACGTGGGTGGCGTACTGATATTGCTCATTTTTGGCATCATGCTCACCCACCGTGGTGAGCCTACCACCAGCCAACAACCCAACCGAATAACGACGAAGCATCTAAACAAGTTTTGGGGATTTACGGTTGCACTAAGTATTTTTGGGATACTGTTTACGGTGCTTGTAAGTGCCAATTTTCAGATTATGCAACTGCCCAATGCCCCCATCAACGCTCCGCACTCTACCGTGCGGCGCATTGGTTTGAGCTTACTAACCGACAACGTACTGCCCTTTGAAATAGCGGGCGTGCTGCTCTTAATGGCACTCATTGGCGCCGCTTACGTGGCCACGCCCACCAAAATAGAATAAAATTGATTTGAAGAACACACTCATAAAGCCGCCCTTTCTACAACCGCACGACCGCGTGGGCATATTGGCCATGGCCAGCAAATTGGATTATGATTTATTGCAACCAGCCTTTAAAATATTGCGCGACGAGTGGCAGTTGGAAGTAGTAGAAGGCGCAAGTTTGCGGGCCCAGTACCGCCAATTTGCGGGAACGGACGCGCAACGCCAGCAAGATTTTCAGCAAATGCTCGACGACCCCAGCATCAAAGCCATTTTTTCGGCGCGGGGTGGGTATGGCAGTTCGCGCTTTATTGATTTGGTAAGTTTTCGTAAGTTTAAGCAAGCCCCCAAATGGGTGGTGGGTTTTAGCGACATCACCGCCGTGCACGGACGAATACAACAATTGGGCTACGAAAGCCTGCACGCCACCATGCCCAAACTGTTTGGCAATGAGGGCAACGAGGAGTCGGTAGAAACGCTCCGAAAAGCGCTTTTTGGCGAAAGTCTGATTTACCAAACTGCCCCGCACCATTTTAATAGGCAAGGTACGGCTCAGGGCATACTCACGGGTGGCAATTTGTGCCTGCTTGCGCACGGGCTTGGCTCGCGCTCCGAAATAGACACGCGCGGCAAAATATTGTTTATCGAAGACGTAGAAGAAGCACTTTACAACATTGACCGCCTGATGGTGCAACTCAAACGTGCCAACAAACTCAAACCATTGGCAGGCTTGATTGTGGGCCAATTTTCGGAGTCGCGCGATAACCCTGAGGCGAGTTTTGGTAAAACCGAATATGAAATCATTGCCGAACACGTAGCCGACTATGATTTCCCAGTTTGTTACAATTTTCCAGTAGGCCACACCGCCCACAATTGGGCCATGCCCGTGGGCAGATTGGCCGCACTCAATATGACAGACCAAACAGTTGTACTTACTTTTCCTGAACCATGAATTTTACCAACAAAGTAGTTTGGATAACGGGGGCTTCGTCGGGCATTGGCGAAGCATTGGCCGTGGCATTTGCCCAAAAAGGCGCAAAATTGGTGCTGTCGGCGCGGCGTAAAGAAGAATTGGAACGGGTGAAACGGACGCTTAAAATCTCTGACGACCAAGTGTTGGTGCTGCCAATGGACGTTACCGATTTTGGCAAAGCCGAGCTGCTTGCCCAGCAAGTAATAGCGCATTTTGGCCAAATAGATTACATGGTTCACAACGCGGGCATTAGCCAGCGTGGGGCGGTTCAAGGCACAAGCCTCGATGTGTATCAACGTTTGATGGACGTGAATTTTTTTAGCACGGTGGCCCTTACCAAAGCCATTTTGCCGTTTATGCAAGCTCAAAAAAGTGGCCATTTTGTGGTCATCAGCAGCGTAGCGGGCAAAGTAGGCACGCTCATGCGTTCGGGCTATAATGCCTCCAAACACGCATTACACGGTTTTTATGACTCGCTTCGGGCCGAAATGTACGACGATAACATTCAAGTTTTGTTGGTGTGTCCAGGCTATATTCGTACCAATATTTCGGTAAATGCCCTCAACGAAAAAGGCGAACCTACTGGAAAAATGGACAATGCCCAGGCGCAGGGCATTGCCGTGGAGGAGTGCGCGGCACGCATTGTAACGGCCGTAGAAAACAAGAAAAAAGAAATAGTGATTGGGGGATTGAAAGAAACTGCCGCCGTTTATCTGAAACGTTTTTGGCCTAATTTACTGCACGACTTGGTCAGAAAATCGCCGCCGTCTTAACTCAAAAACTACCTGCCAAAATTGCTCCTTAACTTCTGAACAGCTTCATTTACTACCTCGTCTTGGGTTATCAAATCGTTGATGGTTTGAATGGCGTGAATCACGGTGCTGTGGTCGCGGCCACCAAAATGGTATCCAATTGATTTGAGCGGTAGGGGAGTGAGTTCTTTGGCAAAATACATGGCCATTTGGCGCGGATACACCAGCTCTTTTTTGCGGCTTTTGCTCTTCAAATCGCTGATGCTGACATCAAAATAATCGGCTATCATTTCTTGAATGGTGTCCATATTTACTTCGCGGTCGTGCGAGGTAACGATGTTTTTCAACACGCTTTTGGTCAATTCAAGGTCAATTTCGCGGCGCACGAGCGAGGCTTGCGCCATCAAAGAGATAATGACTCCCTCCAACTCGCGCACATTGGTATTGACACTGTGCGCCACGTACTCAATCACGCCGTAGTCAATGTTTACGCCTTCGGTTTGGAGTTTACGCTGGATAATGGCAATGCGGGTTTCTAAGTCGGGCGTTTGTAAGTCGGCGGTGAGGCCCCACTTAAACCTTGACAACAGGCGGTCTTGCAAACCCTGCAAATCGGCGGGGCGGCGGTCGGAGGTCATAATAATTTGACGACCCGACTGGTGCAAATGATTGAAAATATGAAAGAATGTATCCTGCGTTTTTTCTTTGCCCGACAAAAACTGCACGTCGTCCAAGATGAGCGTGTCTATTTTCATGTAGAAGTCGGTAAAATCTTGGAGCGTATTGCTCTTGATGGCGTTGATAAACTGGTTCGTGAACTTTTCGGACGACACATACAGCACAAATTTGTTGTTGTGTTTGCCTTTTATTTCGTTGCCAATGGCCTGTACCAAATGCGTTTTGCCCAAACCCACGCCGCCATAAATCAACAACGGATTGAACGATGTAATACCAGGCCGCTGCGCCACGGCATGGCCCGCCGAGCGCGCCAAGCGGTTGCAGTCGCCTTCAATGTAATTGTCAAATTTATAGTTGGGGTTCAAATACGAATCCAACGCCAGCGAATCTTGGTCTTTTGGCGGGGTGTGCGACGTGTTTTTCTTGAAATCGTCGGGGCGTTGTTGCGGCTTGGCTGCTGCCGCGTAGGGCGAGTTGCTGGTTGGTACATTTACTTTGATGGGTCCCTGACGGTCGGTGCCCGCATCTACAATAATCGAATATTCGAGCATGCCATCGCGGCCAATAGAAGTATCAAGCGCACGCCGTAAGATGTGAATGTAGTTTTCTTCCAACCACTCATAAAAAAACTGGCTTGGCACTTGAATAGTCAAAGTCTTGCCGTTGAGCCGCAACGGAACGATGGGCTCAAACCAAGTTTTAAAACTTTGGTCGGGTACATTGGCCTGAATAACGCGCAGGCACTGTTCCCACACACTATCTATTTCGCGTCGCAAGACATTTTCCACCTATTTTATGCGGTTTTCTGAGTATTTTTCATAACCATTTATGTCCTTATTTTGAAGTTTTGACAACTTCTTCAAAGGTAAATCATTGAGCAAAAAAATTAGGAAGTTTTTTAAAGGGTTGCAAAAATAGATAAAAGCCGTTCAAGAACAACAAATTAATTTTAATTCTACGCCATAATTTTGAACCACATTCATATAGTCCTATTTTTACCACCCAATCACCAAAAGTAAGTTTTTTTTTAAATTATTGTGCCATGAACCACGCTTTGTTTTCCGAATTTTCTTCAACCGACTTTGCCGCTTGGCAAGCGCAAGCCATCAAAGATTTGAAAGGCAAAGATTTTGAGGCTACGCTGCATTGGCGCACGCCCGAAGGTTTCACGGTAGCACCCTATTATACCGCCGAACACCACACCAACAGCCTGCCTCTGCCCGCCACGGCAGGTTGGCTCAACCAGCCCGTGGTGGTTTATCAAAACGAGCAAGCCACCAACGCCCAGCTCATGGGCGCGTTACAAAAAGGCGCAGATGCTTTGATTTTAGACTTTGCCGATGCCTCTATTGATGACATTTCGCTCTCTAAATTGCTCAATAACACCAAGTTGAGCGACACCCCCGTTGTTTTTAAAACCAACGGGCAGGGCGCATTGTTGCTCCACCATTTGCAGCGATTTGTGCCTTACCAAATGAAAGGCGGCTTGGCCGACGACCCGCTGGCCAATTGGATGCAAACGGGTTTTTTGGCCGCAGAATGGCCCCAGCAAACTGCCGATTTACTAAAAAACACCGCCAATTCGCCGTTTTTTAGGACTTTGTGCGTGCAAAGCCACGTTTTTCACAACGCGGGAGCCCATGCAGTGCAAGAGCTGGCCTTTACGCTGTCGAGCGCGGCTACGTACTTAGACCAACTCACCGACTTGGGTTTGAGCCTCGCAGAAATTACCCCAAAAATTCACTTCTCAGTGTCGGTGGGCAGCAATTATTTTATGGAAATTGCCAAACTACGGGCATTGCGGTATTTGTGGGCAACGCTCTGCGACCAGTGGCAGCCCGCCGACAATCGGCCACCAACGCCTGTTTTTATTCAAGCCCAAACTTCTACTTTTTATAACGCGGCGGCTTCGCCCTACACCAATTTGCTTCGGGCCACTACCCAAGCCATGAGCGCCACTTTGGGCGGCTGTGATGCACTTACGGTGCTGAATTACAACGAAATAGCTGCGCAATCAGATGATTTTGCTGCCCGAATTGCCCGCAATATTTCGGTATTATTAAAAGATGAAAGCCATTTTGACAAAACCACCGACCCCGCCGCTGGCAGTTATTTTTTAGAAAACCTCACCCAACAACTCATCGAAGCAACTTGGAAATTGTTTTTGGAAGTAGAACAAAAAGGCGGCTTATTGGCGGCTTTTGAACAAGGATTTGTGCAACAACAAATTGAAGAAACCTTTGACCAAAAACGGCAAAAAGCGCAAGCAGGAACGTCTATTTTGGTAGGCGTAAACAAATACCAAACACCCGACGATGTGTTGGTGGCGGCAGCTACGCCCCCAAAAGCAACCAATTCTGCCGTTGATTTTGCGTTATTGCCCAACCGACGCATTGCCGATTGGGCATAAAAATCAAAAAAATCAGCGAAGTGGTTCATTAATTTACGGCCAAATGTCGTTTGCCCGACGTTGGGCTTCGTTTTTATTTGTCAAATTTGTGGCTGTTATTAAATTAGCACCATACTCCAAACCCAATGCCTGCTTCCAAATTGCTGCCACCCCGTTGGTTCGTTAAACTATTCAATTACGAATACTGGACGTGGTGGATTTTCTTTTTGCCAATGGTGCCTTATTGGGCTTATTTGGCCCTGCGCAACCGCTCTTTGACCTATTTCACCACCGTCAATCCGTGCATACCCGACGGCGGCGTGTTTGGTGAAAGTAAGATGGATATTTTGAATCAAATTAATGCTAAATACCTGCCCATCAGCTTGTTGTTGCCGCTCGGTGAGCCTTTTGAGCAAACCACGCAGCGCATCAAAACCGTTCAACTGGGCTTTCCGCTCATTGCCAAACCCGACGTGGGCGGGCGGGGCTTTCGGGTGGAGAAAATAGACACGCCCGCCGAGTTGCAGCAATATTTAGCGGAGGCCATTATGCCCGTTATTTTGCAAGAATTTGTCGATTACGACCTCGAACTGGGCGTGATGTACGCCCGCTTGCCCAACCAGCCGCAGGGACGCGTAACGTCTATTGCCCAAAAAGAATTTTTGCACATCGAAGGCGACGGCCACAGCTCACTCGGCCAACTTTTAGAGCAACACCCCCGCGCCCGAATGGCCATCGAAGAGCTCCGCGAGCGGCTTCGAAACGACTGGCAGCTCGTTATTCCTGCCCGCCAAAACCGCTTGGTACAGCCCATTGGCAACCATTGCTTGGGTACCAAATTTTTGAACGCCAATCACCTCATCAATGACCAACTTTCGGCAGTTTTTGATGCCATTTCGTTGCCCATCGAAGGTTTCTATTATGGCCGCTTTGACTTGAAGGTGAGCAACTTAGCCGATTTGTACGCGGGCAAAAATATGAAGATAATGGAGTTAAACGGAGCAACTTCTGAGCCAGGACACGTCTATGACCCCGCCTACCGACTTTGGCAAGCCTACCGCGACGTGGCCCAACACATGAAAATTGTGGCCAACATCAGTGCCATCAACATCAAGCGCGGCGTAGCTCCCACGCCTTTGCGCCAACTGATTCGAAACTCCAAAGCGTTTTTTGACGTGAGCGGCCAAATCTAAATACATCTTTTTTGTCGTTTTAAGCGTATGTTGATTTAAACAATAAAATTGAATAGATTTCGACTTAAATCAACGACTCTATGCAATTTCCACTCGATACTCGCTACTGGTTTCTGCGCGACCACCAACTTTTTAAACACCTCAGTTCGAGTGAGCTGCGCGAAATTTGCCTTATTTCTAATTTTAAAACGGCAAAAAAAGGCGAAATTATCTATTTTGCCCACGATGAGCAAAGTCGCATTTATTCGCTCAAAAAAGGCATTATCAAAATTGTAGAACTCAACCCAAACGGCGACGAAACCGTCAAAGAAGTGATTCAAAATGGGGATTTATTTGGGCAAATTTCGCTCGATGACCAAGATACCGATGAATACGCCGTCGCACTTTCTGACTACGTAACGATATGTAGTTTTCGGATTGAAGACTTTGAAAAAGTGATTCAACAAAATCCTTCTTTGGCCGTTAAATACACCAAATTGGTAGGGCTACGTTTTAGAAGGCTCGAAAATCGTTACGCCAATTTGATGTTTAAAGACGTAAAAACGCGCTTGATTTTGTTTTTGCAAGAATGGGCTACCAAAGAAGGACAAGCCGAGGGCAATACCATAACGCTCAAAAATTATTTGACCCACCAAGACATTGCGAGTTTGATTTGTAGCACCCGCCAAACGGTTTCTCAGCTATTTAATGAGTTCAAAACCAGCGGATTAATTGATTACTCCCGCAGCACCATTGTGATTCTTGATTTTAAACTATTAAAAACTTGAGCGCAAACGTCGGGCAGCCGACGTTTGGTTTATTCGATGGCATTTACCTTTGTTTCACAAACTAAAAACAAGTCAAAATGAAAAACTTATTGTTGTTGCTGGCGGTGGTGTGGAGCATATCGGCTTGCCAAAAAACTGAAATCGAAGCCGCGCCCACGTCAAGTACGGGCGCACCAGTCAATTTGAGCAACCCCGCGCAAACTTTTGATGTGGCGGGTCAAAAGCTAATTGCGCAGGGTACGTTTATGGGTTCGGGGCGATACAGTGCTTCGGGAGTAGTAAAACGCTACGAAAAAGGCGCAAAACAAACGCTCGTATTTGAAGACTTCAAAATAGACAGCGGGCCAGACTTGCGTATTTACTTGGCCGAAGACAAAAGTGCCAAAGGCTTTGTTGAATTGAGCAGCAAAGTAAACTCAGGTAATTTCTTTTTGGAACTTCCTGCCAATACCGACCTCGCCAAGCAAAAGCAGGTTTTAATTTGGTGCAAGCAGTTTACGGTTCTTTTTGGCAACGCCGAACTAAAATAAGTACTTGCTTGTAATTGTTTGTAATTATAGTAATTTGTTATAATTGCCTATTTGTCAATTTGTTATCACCAAGTTACCTTTTGTTACAAATCAAAAATAATATAATGGCGGCGGCCAACCGCCTATTTCTACCCAACTAATTATAACCTTTATTATTCTCTTTTTTTCCATTCCTACTTATTTTAAAACGATGAAAAAAATGTTTTTTCTGGTAGCCGCATTGGCGGTTGCGGGGCAGGTTTTTGCCCAAATTCCTAAAAAATACACCACCACCGACCTGGCACTGTCGGCGGGAAATGGCTTTGCGGGAGCTTTGTCTTACAATAAATTTTATGGCGTTGGCAAATCGGGCAAATTTAAAGTGGGCTTGGGGCTTCGTTTCAACACCTATTTTGCGGGGCAAAATGACTACCGAACCGCCCCTGCCAGCCTCACGTCGGGCAAGGCCAGCTTGGCGGCTTTGTTTGCCGAGGACATCAACAGCCAAATAGACACGCTTCGGCTCAATAAATCACAGGTCAATTCGCTCAATTTGAACATTCATTTGCAGTATGCTATTTTGAAAAAATTGGAAGTAGGTTTTAATATTGACGCAATTGGTGTTAGCTTTGGTGGCCAGCAAAACGGCACGTTTTTGGCGCGGCAGTCGGACGCAACGGGGCGTAGCAACCACAACAAAACGGACATTAAGGCCAAACCCACGACGCTCAATGCCTTGTTAATCAGCGACTCTGACATCGGAAGCCTTAATTCTGAAATATACGCCCGCTATTGGTTCAACAACAAATGGGCTGTGCGGGGCGGACTGTCGTTTTTGTTTTCAGAATATACCGCTATCCGCAATTTAGCTTTCGACAACGACCGCTTTCGTTCCAAAGTGTTGTTGCCAATGATAGCCGTTTCGTATCGCTTGCGTTAAACTATTAAACCCCACAACTGGTTATGAAGAAAAAAATCGTTCTGTTTATTATCGTAATTATGGCATCCCAGCAAGTACAAGCCCAAAATTGGCAACCCGTTTCGGCGGTGGTTAGTTTCAATATTAAAATGTTAGGTATCAATGTATTAGGAAATTTCAAAGGCTTGGCCGCCAGTGTCAAGTTTGACCCCGCAACTCCCGAAAATGGCAGCATTGCCGCCACCGTTGATGCCGCCACCATCGACACCGACAACAAATTAAGAAATAGCCACTTGCGCGAAAAAGAAGAATTTTTTGACACCACCAAGTACCCCAAAATCACCATGAAAAGCACCAAAATAGAAAAAACCAATACGGGTTATTTAGGCTATTTCGACCTCACCATCAAAAATACCACCCGAAGCGTAAAACTCCCATTCACTTTTACAAATACCGACGAAAAAGGCATTTTTAAGGGTAGTGTTGTAATAAATCGGCGCGACTGGAAAGTGGGAGGAGGTACGTTGGGCATGAGCAACGACGTTACAATCAGCCTAACAATCAATACTTTAGCTAAATGATTGTTATTCAACATACCAACCGCGACATTTTACTCCAAATCCGTGATTTGCTGCGAGTGGTTTCCCAAGAAGCCTATTCTTTACCCTTAGAACTGCTCCACGGCAGTAGCATGGGGCAGCATATTCGGCATACATTGGAGTTTTATCAGTGCCTGTTTGAACAAACTCCGCTGGGTTTTATAGATTACGATGCCCGCAACCGCGACCTGCGTTTGGAAACTGACGTGGCTTTTGGTTTGGTTTTTACCGAGCAGTTGCTCACGCGCTTGCAGCCGCCCCTAACCGACAGCCTGCTGGTGATGCGCCTCTGCTTGGCCCAAAACGAACCCCAGCGCGTTCAAACAACGCTGTCCCGCGAGCTGGTTTACATAGCCGAACACGCCATTCATCATTTGGCCATTCTCAAAATTGCTCTTCGAGCGCATTTTCCCGATATTGCGCTTCCAGTGCATTTTGGCGTGGCTTATTCTACCGTTCAATACCAAAATAGTATTCAAAATTAACTCCCAAAACCCATGAAAAAGTTATCTCTGTGCTTCATCGTATTTGTACTGGCTTTGGCTGCAAACGCACAAGCCCCGTCGTTCAAAGGATTGGACAAAAGCCCGATGGATATGGTGTATTATCCCGACGAGTTTTCGCACGACCGCAAGTTTGCACCCCAAAAAGTAGGCGACAAAGCCTACATTCGGCTCATTTATACCCGCACTGCCAAAAAAGAGCGTGAGGTATTTGGTAAACTTATTCCTTACGGTAAAGTATGGCGCGTGGGAGCCAACGAGTGCACCGAAATCAAGTTTTACCAAGATGTTGTTATTGCTGGTAAAACCGTGAAAGCGGGCACTTATTCGCTGTTTGCCATTCCGAACGAAACCGAATGGACGCTTATTTTGAACACCGACTTAGACCAGTGGGGCGCGTACAACTACAACGTGGCCAACGATGTGCTGCGGGTAAATGTACCCGTCAAAAAATCGGAAGCGGTGATTGAACATCTGTCTATTCAGTTTGCCAAATCAACCGAAAAAGAAGCCCTGCTGCGCATGGGTTGGGATACAACGCTGGTAGAATTGCCCATTTCATTATGAAAAATTTGACACCTTACCTACTGCTTGGTGTGGTGCTTGTGGCTTGCAACAAGCAGCGCGTGCAAGACCAAAAAGCCCAAGAAATTATCAAAAAATGCGTAGAAATGCACGGCGGGACGCATTACCAAAACTTTGATGTATCGTTCGATTTTCGCAAGTATAGTGTTGGTATTCAGCACAATGGCACGCAGTTTAGGTATGAGTGCAGCACCCAAGATTCGCTCAAAAATACCATCAAAGACGTGCTGACAAATACCACGTTTGAACGTACCATCAACGGCAAAAAACAGGAGCTTTCGGCCAAAGACACCGACAAATACCGCGAAAGTGTAAACTCCGTAGCTTATTTTGCGCTACTGCCATTCAAACTCACCGAACCCGCCGTCAATCTTCAATACGTTGGTAGTACAGCGATTGAAGGCCAAAATTACGACAAAATAAAGGTTTGGTTTGAGGCTGAGGGTGGTGGAAAAGACCACGAAGACATTTTTTGTTATTGGATAAACCAGCAAACGCACACCTTAGATTATTTGGCGTATGCCAACGGCGGCCCCCGATTTCGGAAAGCTACCAAGCGTACAACGGTGGCAGGAGTGGTGTTTCAAGATTACGAAAACTACGAGATTCTTGACAAATCTGCCGCCACCAGCGATTACGACCAGGCTTTTGTGAAAGGCAAGGCCAAACTTCTTTCTATCATTGAACAAAGCAATTACGCCAACAGGGGCAAGCAATAAATTGAACCATGTGTTTTGTAACGTATCTGCCTCAAAATCAAGGCTTTATTCTTACTTCCAACCGCGACGAACACGCGGAACGACCCAAAGCACTGCCGCCCAAAAAGTATTTTATTGAAGGCCAACCCGTGTTTTATCCCAAAGATGCCCTGGCAGGTGGCAGTTGGATTGCCAGTTCGGGGGCTTTTACGATTTGCCTGCTCAACGGTGCTTTGGTAAACCATATTCCGCAGCCTCCTTATCGGCAAAGTCGGGGACTGGTAGTATTAGATTTTTTTAAAACGGGTGATGTCAATCGCTTCATTTTAGATTATCAATTTGCTGGTATTGAGCCATTTACACTTATTGTAGTAGAACAAAAGCAGCAGCCCAGCCTGCATCAAATTCGCTGGGATGGGCAGCAGTTACACCCACAACATTTGGACGCGCGCCAAGCCTTTGCGTGGTCGTCGGTTACGCTTTACAGCCCAGCCACAGTGCAAGAGCGCGAGCGGTGGTTTGAAACCTGGCAAGCCGCGCATCTTGATTTTACGGGCAATCAAGTCATTGACTTTCACCTGTCTGGTGGCAATGGAGACCCACGCAACGGCCTCATTATCAACCGCAACAACGAACTCATAACCGTGAGCGTAACGCAAATAGAACGCAGTACGCAGCATTTTTTACTCCACTACCACGACCGCCTCAACGGCCAATCGTATCATTACAGGATTTTATAGCTGCATTTTTGCGGGCTGCTTTATTTTTGCTTAAACAGTTCAAAATAAGCACCAATTTGCAAAAAACTTCGCCCTGTTTCGTCGTTTATTTTATAGTCAAACTGGCGCAAATAACCCACTTGCAGCGTAGTTGTTTTGGTTGGTTTGTAGCCCAAAGCTACCAACATTCGGTTTCTTTCAAAATAAGATTGTCGGTCAGTAAAAAAGATTTCGTTGTTTGCAATTAACTGAAAAGGTTGGTACCCATTTTTTTCTTTGCCCAACGGATACGACGCTCCCACTCGGTAACGAAAACGATTGCGATAGCCGTTGCTCGTAAACCGAAGTTCTGCGCGGTAGCGCTGCTCTATTCTAAGCGTCCCAATTGACTGCGAAAGCAATATTTGTGGCCAAAGCCTAAACTCATCGTTGTTTTTTGGCAAAACAAAATCGCCGCCTTCGCGGTAAGTTTGGTAGCTACCAGCGGCCAGGGTTAGCTGTACGTTTTGGTGGATTCTATAATTAATGCCTCCTTTGTATTCGTAGTAATGAAAATTGTTGTAAAACTTCAACGAACGCAACTGCGCCTCGCCAAAAGCACTCCATTTTTCGTTGTAGTTGTATCTGAGGTTTACAATGTTCCAGCTTCCTAAATCTTGTGCTTTTGTGATGTTTGGTTTTGAAAACAAAACAGCCCCATAAATCAAAAGTAAGCACCTACCAAATTGCGTCATGTTGTTAATTTTTTCGTCATTTTTAGGACTTAAGTAGTCCACGGTCAATACGGGGCCGCCCGTGCGGTCAATAGTCGATAGAATCGCAAAGTGCTTATTATCAAAGTTTTATACAAAATTGAAACGTCGTTTATTTATACCAAATTACTTACGTAAAACAGCCTTTTGTGAATTGCAGAATAGCAATGGGTTTTCAATAACCTGCCGCGTGGCCGTCTTTTCTCGACTCGGTGGCACCGTGATAAACCTTATTTTTGGCATCGAACATAATGGCCTGATAACCACCGTAACCGCCCAAGCCAAAACCTACGCGGTGGCCGCGCCGCATCAAATCTCTGATGGTTTCGTAGGCATATCCCGACTCCAGCGTTACGTAGCCGCTGTCTTCCATGCGTTCGCCCGTGGGTTCTGACGAGCCCTGGTGGTCAATGCGTGGTGCGTCGCCAGCTTCTTGGGGGTTCATGCCAAAATCAATCATGTTCATCACAATTTGCGTGTGGCCCAGCGGTTGAAAACTCCCGCCCATCACCCCAAAACTCATAAAGGGCTGGCCATCTTTGGTAACAAAAGCAGGAATAATGGTATGAAAAGGTCGTTTATGGGGCGCGTAGGTATTATTTTCGCCTTCGGTGAGGCTGTACAGCTCGCCCCGATCTTGAAACTGAAAGCCCAGCCCATCGGGCGACATTCCCGACCCAAACCCGCGATAATTGCTCTGAATCAACGACACCATGTTGCCCTCGCCATCGGCTACGGTGAGGTAAATGGTATCGCCATCTTTCAGGGCGGGGTTGCCCGCGTCAATTTTCGACAACGCGCGATTGGGGTTAATGAGTTTGCGGCGCTCGGTGGCATATTCTTTAGAAACCAACGACTTAACGGGTATTTTGGCAAAAGCGGGGTCGGCATAAAACTTGGCGCGGTCTTCAAACACCAATTTTTTGGCCTCCACAAACAAGTGAATATGCTCGGAGCTTCCCCACTGAATTTTAGAAAAATCGTAGCCTTCCAAAATATTGAGCATTTGCAATGCCGCAATGCCCTGGCCGTTGGGCGGCAGCTCCCACACGTCGTAGCCTCGGTAATTGGTCGAAACAGGTTCTATCCATTCAGAAGTATGGTCGGCGAGGTCTTTGGCGGTCAGAAAACCACCTACTTTTTTCATAAAAGCGTCCATGGTTTGGGCCATTTCACCTTTATAAAACACATCTCTTCCTTGCTTACCTATTTTTTCGAGCGTGTTGGCCAGGGCTGGATTTTTAAAAACCTCGCCGCGCTTAGGGGCTGCGCCGTTGGGGGCATATACCTCTTTAATGTTGGGATATTTGCCAAAACGCGCCACCATACCCGTCCAACCACCAGCAGCCTCGTCGTGCACGGCGTAGCCTTCGCGGGCATACTTAACGGCACTCGAAAGAATGGTAGGCATGGGCATTTTGCCAAATTTTTTGTGCAGTTCAAACCAGCCGTCCACGCAGCCAGGCACCGACACGGGCAGCGGCCCGTCGGCGGGAATGTGTTTGAGGCCGCGCTTCTTGAACTCGGCCAGCGTAAGGCTGTATGGCGAGCGGCCAGAGGCGTTGAGGCCATAGAGTTTTTTGGTTTTTGCGTCCCACACAATGGCAAATAAATCGCCACCAATTCCGTTTACGTGTGGCTCTACTACGCCTTCCATGGCGTTGGCCGCAATGGCCGCATCAATGGCGTTGCCGCCGTTTTTCAAGACTTCGATGGCCGCCTGCGTACTGAGCGGGTGCGAGGTGCAAGCCATGCCATTTTGGGCCATTACGACTGTGCGCGTAGCAAAAGGCTTGCCGTAAGGTCGGTCTTGGGCGTGGCTTACGACACAAAAAAACGACAATAGGGCAAGAAAAAGTAGCTGTTTTTTCATTTGGGTTTGGACAAAAGAAGTTGTGATTGTCCAAAAATAGGCATTTTTTCTTAAAAATAAATAGAAGTGTTGTCTGTGAAGACACAGACAACGGATAGGAGTGTCGTCTGTGTCTTCACAGACAACGGCTGTCGTCTGTGAAGACACAGACAACGGCGGGGTGTTAGCGGCGCGGCCTAAACGGAAAGCACCGATAACGGCCCAAGCGGTGCATGTATTTGAGCGTAACCATCTGATAAGCATCGCTCCGTCGGGGATTGCCCGCTTGACTCATGCCATCTAAGTAGTCGCTCATGGCTATTCTAAACGAGGCTTCAATGGCCAAACCTGAGCAGGCATCAAGGTCATATTTAAAACCTACGCCCACTGGAAAAACGATGTTATACTTAGAATAAATCGCACTTTCGTCTCTCCGAATACCTTGCCTGATGTATTCGTAGGGCGTGTTAGTTTGCGAAAAATCAATATCAGGGCTGGTGTAAGCCACGCCAATACCGCCAAAAAAGTAGGGCGTGTAAGCATTGACATAGCCGTGGGCGTAGCGGTAAAAATCGGGGTTCATGTCGTACATATCCCACTCTACTATCAACGAGCCTTCTACCAACGGCGACGACATGGAGATATTGCGCGAAATACGATTCTGGTAATTTTTGTCGCTACCCGAAATTTTGCCCATTAGCATATTGGCTTTTACATTGAGATGTTCGCCAACCGCTCGCCGCAAAAATAGCTCCATCGCTGGGTTAAATTCGTGCGACAATAGTTCTTCTCGGTTTAAATCTCCCAGATAACCAACCATACTCAGCCCTCCGCCTGCCTCCCAGCGTTCGCGGAGTTGGGCATTTGCGCCCAAAAACGGGGCTATCAAAAATAGTACCAAAATAGCTTTTCGAGTTATAAAAAACTTCATTTGTTGTTAGAATGCCCATTTAAGGGCTTTTAAGGGTAAAGTACTGATTGGGGCTTTGTTTTAATGCAGCAAATTCAGTACCAATCTTTTTTATAGCCATCCCTGTTTGCTTTTTCGGAAGCAAACACGTACTTTTGCGGTCTGATTTTCAAAAATAAAATGATATTACTTTTAAAATCAGTATAAAAATTGTTCAATAACGAACGTAACATTCTCAATAACAATCACAAACAACCATGGCACGTGATTTAAAATTCACCAGAAACATTGGTATCGCCGCCCACATTGACGCGGGCAAAACCACTACCACCGAGCGTATTTTGTATTATGCAGGTGTAAGCCACAAAATTGGTGAAGTACACGATGGTGCCGCCACAATGGACTGGATGGCCCAAGAGCAAGAGCGCGGTATCACCATTACCTCGGCTGCAACTACCGTAAGCTGGGACTACCGCGACCAGAAATACCACATCAACATCATTGACACCCCTGGCCACGTGGATTTCACGGTGGAAGTAAACCGCTCATTGCGCGTGTTGGACGGCTTGGTGTTTTTGTTTAGTGCCGTAGATGGCGTAGAACCACAATCTGAAACCAACTGGCGTTTGGCTAACAATTATAACGTAGCCCGCTTAGGTTTTGTCAATAAAATGGACCGCTCAGGGGCCGACTTCTTGAACGTGTGCAAGCAAGTAAAAGAAATGTTGGGTAGCTATGCCGTGCCTTTGCAGTTGCCAATTGGTGCCGAAGACCAGTTCAAAGGCGTGGTAGATTTGGTAAACTTCCGGGGCATGGTTTGGAACGAAAACGACAAAGGCATGACTTTCCAAGAAGTGCCTATTCCTGCCGATATGCTCGAAGAAGCGACCGAATGGCGCGAGAAATTGCTCGAAGCCGTGGCCGAATTTGACGACACGTTGATGGAAAAATATTTTGAAGACCCCAATTCTATCACCGAAGCTGAGATATTGGCCGCCCTTCGCGCCGCTACCATCAGCATGAAAATCGTGCCGATGCTTTGCGGTTCGTCTTTCAAAAACAAAGGTGTACAAACCATGCTCGACTACGTGATGGCCTTGTTGCCTTCGCCCATGGACAAAGAGAGCATCACAGGAATACACCCAGACACTGGCGTTGAAATATCGCGCAAGCCCAGCGAAAGCGAGCCTTTCTCGGCGTTGGCGTTTAAGATTGCCACCGACCCATACGTAGGCCGTTTGTGTTTCATTCGCGCTTATTCGGGTGGGTTAGATTCGGGTTCTTACGTTTTGAACAACCGTTCGGGCAACAAAGAGCGTATTTCACGGATTTTCCAAATGCACGCCAACAAACAAAACGCCATTGACCGTTTGGGCGCGGGCGACATTGGGGCTGTGGTTGGTTTTAAAGATATTAAAACGGGCGATACCCTCTCGGACGAGAAAAATCCCATCATATTGGAGTCAATGGTGTTCCCTGAGCCAGTAATTGGTTACGCCATTGAGCCTAAGAAAGCTGCCGACCAAGACAATTTCTCGAAAGCAATTGGCAAACTAATCGAAGAAGACCCCACGCTGCAAGTAGAGTCGAACGAAGAAACGGGGCAAACCATTATCAAAGGAATGGGCGAGCTTCACCTCGAAATTATCATTGACCGAATGCGTCGTGAATTTAAGGTAGAAGTGAACCAAGGTGCGCCACAAGTAGCTTATAAAGAGTCGCTTACCAAAAATACGGAACACCGCGAAGTTTACAAAAAACAAACGGGTGGTCGCGGTAAATTTGCCGATATTGTGTTTGAAATGGGACCCCGCGAAGACGGAAAAGCTGGTTTGGAGTTTGTAAACGGCATTGTGGGTGGTTCTATTCCCCGCGAATTTATTCCTTCGGTTCAAAAAGGATTTGAAGAAGCCATGAAAAACGGCGCGTTGGCGGGCTACCCCATCGACTCTATGAAAGTGCGTTTGTTCCACGGTTCATACCACGACGTAGATTCTGACTCACTCTCGTTTGAATTGGCTGCCCGTTTGGGTTTCAAAGAAGCTGCCAAAAGTGCGGGTGCTAAAATCATGGAACCCATCATGTCGGTAGAAGTATTGACTCCCGAAGAATACACGGGACCAATCACGGGCGACTTAAACCGCCGCCGTGGCATCATGAAAGGCATGGACTCACGCGCTGGCTCGCAAGTTATCAAGGCCGACGTGCCGCTGTCAGAATTGTTTGGCTACGTAACCGACCTCCGCACCATGTCGTCGGGCCGCGCTACTGCCAACTTGACTTTTGCCCACTACGAATTTTTGCCAAACTCGTTGGCCGATGCCGTAGTAGCCAAAGCGAAGAGCTAATACTTGATTCTTTACGTTTTTTTGAAAGGTCTTTTGCTTCCAAAGCGAAAGACCTTTCTTTTTGCGTTGCACGCGCGGCGCGTTGTATTCCAGCTTTTTTGTTTATTTTTGGCAAAACATCAAACTGTCATGGAAGCAATAGCAAAAATTCCCAAAATTTTGATTTATGAAGAGTTCGACGGACACCCCATTTACAGAAAGGGTTACCGAGATTTTATGTTAGGACTCAAAAAAATTGAAGATATCAACATGGGAACAAGCACTTTACAATGGTTCATCACCAACGCCATTAACAAATATTTATTCAAAACATTACCCGATGGCTTTCTGCTTGGTTCGGGCGAATTGGGGCTTCACATTGCCAAAAACACCAATTTTTCTGCCGACATCGCTATTTATCGAGAGGGCGTTTTGCAAGTTGGGTTTCATTCGGTCAATTACACCGAAACGCCGCCAAGCGTGGTTATTGAGGTTGATATAAAAATTGATGAGTCCGATTATTTTCAAAACGAAGAAGAATATTTTCACAAAAAAACGGAACAGCTTCTTCAATGGGGCGTGGAGCGGGTCATTTGGGTGTTTTCGGCTTCGCGCCGCGTACTCATTGCCGACAACCCGCAAACTTGGGCTTTCAATAGCTGGGATTTGCCCCTTACCGTTATTGACAACCACGAGATGAATATCTGGGACTTAATGCTCAAAAATGGCTTTCAGGTCTAAGTTATTGGCCATTGTCAAACAAAATAAGTTTCTAAACTATTTCTGATTCACGCAGAAAAACCTTACCTTTGCGTCCTCAAATTTTTGTCGGAGTAAATGGCTCTTTCGGCAAAATGTCTTATAATTTTCAAACAGAGCCAGCAAAAAAACAATGAATCAAAAAATTAGAATCAAGTTGAAGTCTTTCGATCACATGTTGGTAGATAAATCTGCCGACCGCATCGTAAAGGCCGTAAAATCAACGGGTGCCGTAGTGAGTGGTCCTATTCCATTGCCTACCGAGAAGCAAATCTACACCGTGCTGCGCTCGCCCCACGTAAACAAGAAATCGCGTGAGCAGTTTCAACTTTGCACCTACAAGCGTTTGATTGATATTTATTCAACCAGTGCCAAAACCGTAGATGCGCTCATGAAATTGGAGCTTCCCAGCGGTGTAGATGTAGAAATCAAAGTATAGTTTTTTGGTTTATTTTCTAATCAAAAGCGGCCACCCGAATCATTCGAGTGGCCGCTTTTGATTTAAACGTATAAAATATTTTTGGCTACTTGCGGCGGCAGCGGCCCCACTGTACTGATTTTGAGAGCGGCCATTTTAGCCCCCGCTTCGGCGCAAGCGGCGGGCGGTTTTTGGTCGAGCCAGGCCGTTAAAAAGCCCGCCCAATAGGCATCGCCTGCGCCCGTTGCGTCTTTTACTTCGAGTGGTTGTCCGCTTATTTCTACTTGCTGTTGGCCTGCATCAAACGACACCACGCTGCCCTTTGCGCCCAACGTGAGGCACACCAACTGCGCGCCCATTTGGTGCAGTTCGCTGATAATCTGAGCGTTAGACAATGGTTTGCCGAAAATACGTTCGGCGTCGTCTTCGCTCAGTTTCACAAAAGCACCGTGTTGGCAATAATCGCCCACCACTTGTTGGGCTTCAGCCCGATTGGGCCAAATAGCAGGGGCGTAATTGGCATCTAAACTCACCACGCAGCCCGCCGCTTGCGCCCGCTTGGCAGCGTCAAGAATGGCACTTCGGGCGGGTTCCAAACTCAACGCAAAACAAGTAGTATGAAAAAAGGCAGCGTTTTGGAGCAGTTCGTCGGGCATGGAGGCCGTTTCGATGCAGCAGTCGGCTTGGCGATAGGCAATAAAATCGGGCGTGTGCTTGGTGCGCGACACCAGCACAATACTCGTAGGGGCGTAGGCGTGGTGGGCTACGTATTGCGTGTTTACGCCCGTTTCGGCTACTTTTTCTACCAAGTATTGCCCCAAATTGTCGCGGCCAACGCAGGCGACCAAGGCGGTTTTATGGCCTAAACGCGCCATATTGGCGGCCAAATTGGCGGGGCTACCTCCCTGAAACCTTCTAAAATATTCGGCATCAGTTAGGTTTTGCGTAAATTCAGTGCCAATTAAATCGCCCAAGAGTTCGCCCGCTGACACCAGCGCGTAAGTTCGATGATATATTGAAGACATATAAGATTTGCTGGTCTAAGAAGCCGCGCAAGTTAAGATTTTGTTCTGGTTTTTTGAAGGCGCAATTTGCTAAAAAATTAAAATTAGCTTATTTTGCAAACCCAAATGCAACTGCCTTGGCCAATTGAGCCATTCGACGGAAGCATATAAAAACGGCTTCAATATACAAGCCTCTGTAGCTCAGTTGGTAGAGCGGCGCATTCGTAATGCGTAGGTCGCAGGTTCAAGTCCTGTCAGAGGCTCAGAGAGAGTACTCACAAAAATATTAAAAAGTCCCTAAATGTGCATTTTTTGCTCATTTGGGGACTTTTTTGTTGGATAAAGCCCCCTTGATGTGCATGGGATTTGCAGGTATTTGGGTATTGAAATAATATCACACCAAAAAATCGTAGTCTAACTCGCTAAAAATCAAGGAGATATGCAATAAATTCGATAATAAAACCATGAAAGAAATAAAGGAAGGGACTAAGCAATATCCTACTGCTGCTCAATTGTCTTATGAGTATGCGATAGCTGAAAAGAAAAATGCACAGGCAAGAAAAAATTGGCAAGGCTTTACCATCGGTCATTTCAAAAAACTGAAAGAAGAAGCACTGAAAAACAACAAATAAAAACAACGCCGAGGCACATCACGCGCCTCGGCGTTGTTTTTATCCCCCCTTCGGGGGTTAGGGGGCTACCTCCTTCATCAACTCCGCCACCGCTTTTTCCAGTTGCTGGTCTTTGCCTTTGATGACGGCTTCGTAGTCGTTCCAAACTTTGATATTGGGTTCGGTTTGGGCATTTTCTAAATACGTACCTGCCATGGTTTTTACGCCCACGGGCGGCACGCCCCACCGCAAGCTGGGGTCTTGGAGGCTTTCCCAACCCGCAAACGTACAAGTGCCTGGCACAGGCTGACCCACAAGTTTGTTGAGGCTCACGGCTTGCGTCATGTGGGCGTAGCAGTGGCCGTCGGAGTAGTTGGCTTCGTTGGCTATTGAGATGCTGGGCTTGGTCCAACGGTAGCTGGGTTCAGAATAAATGACGCGCTTGTCGGTGGCGTTGTACATGTAGGTTTTGCCCGAAAAAAACGTGGCCAAATCCGACACCAAGTCGCCGCCGCCGTTGTTGCGGGTGTCCACCACAATTCCTTTTTTGGTGGCGTATTTGCCCATTACCTCCTCGTAAGTTACCCTAAACGGCCCGTCGGCCATGCCTGGAATGTGAATATACCCCAACGCGCCGCCGCTCAATTTTTCTACTTCGTCTTGGTTGCGACGTACCCAGCGTTTGTAGAGGAGTTGGCTTTCTTCGCCCGTCGAAATGGGCTTCACTACCACCTCGCGGCGAGTAGTACCGTCTAACAGTGCCAGCAACACGTTTTTGCCCGCTTTGCGGTTTAAATACTGCGCCAAATCGCGGTCAGAACGGAGGGTTTCACCGTCAATGGCTTCAATGATTGTTCCCGTTTTGAGGTTGAGATTGGCTTTGTCGAGCGGCCCGTCTTTGATAACTTCTTCCACCCGCACGCCAGGCCCCGCAAAGTTTACATCATAAAAAACGCCCAAGGCCGCCGTGGCATCGCCGCCCGAACCCCCGCCAAAATAGCTCGCGCCCGAGTGCGACACGTTCAGCTCGCCCAGCAGTTCGCTCATCATTTCCGAAAACTCATAGTTGTTGCCAATATGCGGCAAATAGGCTTGGTAATCAGGCTTGTAGCTATCCCAATCAATGCCGTGGAAGGTAGCCGTATAAAACGTTTTTTTGGTGCGTCGCCACACGTGCTCAAACATAAACGCCCGTTCGGCGGCCACGTCGAGGTTCATATCGCCGTTGGTGCTGATGCTTTCTTGCTTGCCCGAAGTAGGGTCAATTTTGGATATTTTGCCGTCGGCGTTCAAGAAAATACTTTTTTGGTCTTTGTCCCACACCATGCTGCCGCCGCCGTTGGCGTTGAGCGCCACGAGTTGCTTGGTTTCTTTGGTGCGGAGGTTGGTAGTCCAAAGGTTGTAGCCTTTTTCGAAGCGCGTGAGGTAATAAATGGCATCGCCGTCTTTGCTAATGAGCGCGTCCGAAAGGTTGGAAGAATGAATGGTAAGCCGCGCTTTGCGAAGCTCAAGGCCGTCCATTTCTATCACCACCGCCGTGTCTTTTTTAGCTTCTTTTTTCTTGGTGGTATCGCCCGCAGTGGTTGTTGTTTTGGCGTTTTTCTCGTCCAATTCTTTGGCAAGAACGGCTTCTTCTTTGGTGAGTTTAAATTGATCGAAAGCGGCTTGCGTAAAAAATAGCGCGTAGGCATCTTGCTGACTGTTACCACTTTGAGACAAACTTTTCAAGCCTTCGCGGTTGCTAAACCACAGCATGGCTTTGCCGCCCTGCACCCACTTGGCGCGGCCATCGTCGAAGCCACTTTGGGTAATATTTTGGACTTTACCTTTACCGTCGGTCGAGATGAGTCCGATTTCGCCCTCGCGCACGTTCGGAATATTATAATCGAACAAAAACCATTTGCCATCGGGACTCCACTGAAAATACTGGTCGTTGTCGCCCCACGAAAACAGCTCTTGGTCGGTCAAGATGGTGCGGGTTTGTTTGGTGGCCAAGTTCAAGATTTTGAGCGTGGCGCGGTCTTCCAAAAACGCCACTTCCTTGCCGTCGGGCGAGTACGATGGCTGGTAGTTTTCTTTTTGGTTGGCAATCAAAGCCGTTTCTTTCAACACCGTGGAGGCATAAAAATAGGGTTCTTCCTGGCGGTTGATGCGGGTTTCGTAAATTTTCCAACTGTTACCGCGCTCTGATGAATAAATCAACGCCTTGCCATCGGGCGAAAACCCAACGCTGCGCTCTTGTTCGGGCGTGTTGGTAATGCGCTTGGTGAGGCCACCTTCTACCGAACTCACAAACACCTCGCCCCGAAAAATATAGGCCACTTCCTTGCCATTGGGCGACACGGCCATGTCGCGCACGCCACCGCTCACGGGCACCACGCGCTCATTGTTGGCGCGGGCATCGGTTGAGATGATAATATTTACTTTTTGAGGCTGTCCGTTGGCTTTTTGGGTGTAAATTTCACCGTCAAACCCGAAGCACAGCGTACCATCGTTGGCCATGCTCAAAAACCGCACGGGGTGTTTTTTAAAATTCGTAACGGCCTGGCTTTGCGCGGGATTGTCCACCGAAAGTTGATGCACGTTGAAAGAGCCGCTGGTTTCGCTCAAATAAAACAGGCTTTTGTCATTTTCGGCAAAAATGGGGTTGCGGTCTTCGCCCGCAAAAGTGGTGAGTTTGGTGTGTTTTTGGGTTTTGGTGTCAAACAGCCAAATGTCGCGGGCTACCGATGAAGTGTGGTGCTTGCGCCAGGCGTTTTCTTGGCCTTTGCGGTCGTGATACACCATTTTGCTGCCGTCGCGGTTGTATTTTACGTCCTCGGCAGGAGTCGAAAATAGCTGCTTCACGCGGCCACCAGTGGTGGATACGCTGTACAGTTCGGGCATGTAGCCCGTCGGAAACTGCCGATTGGCAGCCACGTCTTGCCGACTACTTCCAAAGACAACACTTTGATTATCAACGCTAAACTCATAAGGAAACTCATTGGCCGAATGGAACGTGAGGCGTTTGGCTTCGCCGCCCTCGGCGGCAATGGTGTAAACATCAAAGTTGCCAAATCGGTCGGAGGCGAAGGCGATGGTTTTGCTGTCTTTGCTCCACACGGGCATAAAATCGTGGGCTTCGTGCAGCGTAAGGGGCGTGGCCGCGCCGCCCGCAGTGGCTACTTTCCAGAGGTCGCCTTTGTAGGTAAAGACAATCGTTTTACCGTCGGGCGAAATACTGGGGTAGCGGAGCCAGCGGCCCCCCTGCCCCCAAAGGGGGTGTATTACTGTTAAAAATAAAGAGAATAAAAATAGTGCGTTTTTTTTCATGGTGATGTAGGGTTAATGAGTTGGGGCAAAGTTATAGATAGAATTGGAGTTGGCAATTTTCTACATGCCCCTATCTTTCTAAAATCGGATATCCATTGACAATAAAAAGTCGGTTATCATATAAAGTATGGGTTCATCTACAAGGCGACCGCACTAAAAAGTACAATAAAATAGCTTGAAAAAATGTCAATCTTGGTGAGGCAAGAAGTTTAGAAGGTTTAGAAACATACTACCGCAAGTGATGTATTATCCGATTAAAAAAGCAAGTTTGTATTGTTTTTCTTTCGGAAGTTTTACATTTTGCTCTCTCAAACCTCCTCCTTGTTGTACCAACCATGTTTTCTTTCAACAAAAACCTCAAAGACGACGCTATCGTGCAAGGCATCTTGGCAGGAGGCACGCAACGACGGCTTTTTGAAAACAAACTTTACGAAAAATTTTACTACTTGGTGCGCGATGCGCAATTCAAACACAAAATATCGGCCGACGATGCCCAAAGTGCCTATTCTGATGCCATTTTGGGGGTCATAGACCATGTTGTTTCAGGCCGTTTTGAAGGCCGTTCCGAACTCAAAACGTACCTCTTTCAAATATTTACCAACAAATGTGTTGATATAATTAGAAAAACTACGACTAACAAAGCAGAAGTACACCAAAATAGCGTGGGCTTGGAAGATGCCCTCGCCTGGCTACCCGACGAGGCGCAGTCGGTGGTGCGAAAACTAATAGCAGAAAGCGAAGTGGAGCAACTCCGCAAACATTTGCGTCAGCTTGGCGAAAAATGCCGCGAGATGATATTGGCTTGGGGCGAGGGCTACTCTGACGACGAAATAGCCCAAATGATGGCCTACAATACCGCCGCCGTAGCCAAAACGAGCCGACAGCGGTGTTTGGAGAAATTGAAAGAGAAATATAGCCCCCCAACCCCCGACGGGGGAGCTTTTAATTCCCCCACTGGGGGTTAGAGGGCTGACTTATGGACAAAATAGAACAATATTACAACCAAACCCTCTCCAAGGCGGAGCGGCTGGCTTTTGAGGAAGAACTCAAAAGCAACCCTGCTTTGGCCCAAGAGGTGGCGTTTTGGGTGCAAGCCCGCGCAGCAGCGCAGGCCGAAGCCCACGCCCGTCGTAAAGAAGAGTTTGCCATGTTGGGGCAGTCTTTGACAAAAACCAAACAACGCTCGCTCTACTACACCTACGCCGCCGCTGCATCGGTGGTTTTGATGCTGGGATTGGGCTGGTGGATTTACAAATCACAAATCACAAATTACGAATCACAAATAAATAAAGAATGGGCTTCCGCCTACATCGAAAAAAACTTTACGACCCTCAATACCCAAATGGGTAACAGTAACGATAGCCTCCAAATAGGCATAACTGCCTATAATTCAGGGGATTTAAAAAAGGCAAAAGTAGCTTTTGAGCAACTTGTCCAACGCGACAGCCTCCATGCCGAAGCTCAAAAATACGCGGGCATTGTTGCCCTCCGTCGGCAAGATTACGACCAAGCCATCAAACACTTTCATGCCCTCGGCCTCCGCACCGACTTGGTGGCCAACCCTGGCAAATTTTACGAAGCCCTCGCGCTTTTGCACCGCGATTTACCGTTAGATAAGAAAAAGGTCGAAAATTTGCTCAAAGAAATCAAAGCCGCTAAATTGGACGGGTGGAAGGAAGTGGAGTGAGAAAGTAATTAAAAAATTAACTTAAAACCGCAATGAAACAGTTTACACTACTCTCGCTATTTGTTACCCTTTGCATTGTGTTTGCTTGTAATAAAAAAGACGCAACTGATACAACCTGCGGCCCTGACAGTACTGCCTTTAAACAAGCGATCGTCTGGATGCCTACCAACCCAGCAGATAGCACAGCAACAGTGGATTCACTGAAACGCGCTGGACTTCAAATAACAGCAACTTGCCCTTGTAACCAATCACTACAACTCTGGGGGGCTGATACCCCTATTTTTGGAAATGAAGGTCCAGACGGAGACAAGAGAAAACCAAAAGGTGGTAGCGGGGGTAGTCTTGGAGCTCTAAATATTTCACCTAACTATGAAATTGCTGCGCCTGTTGCTTCTGGTTTTACTTTTAATTGGGAGAATATTAAACCACCAATAACAGGTAAAGTTAAAAACGATGCGATAATTATTGGCGTAATTGATTCTGGTTTAGATAATAAAATGAATAGTACCGTTCCATTTTGGGTTAATGCCAATGAAAGAGGTGGTGATGAAGATAGGAATGGCCTCAGAGGAGATATTAATGGTTGGGATTTTACGACTTTATCTGCTACCTCCTCAGGCTCGCACGACTTCCAGAAGGACGAATCACAACATGGTACCGTGGTTACAGCCTTCATTGCCGAAGAGTTGCAAAATGCGCCTTATCAAGTGATGCCGATCAAAATATTAGATAAGGACAAAAAAGGTCGGCTTTTCAATGCTATTTGTGCCATGGAGTACGCCCGCCAGCAAATTACTAAAAGAAATACCCAAGGTATTTTGAATTTAAGCTGGGGTTACTACGACCTCCCAAGCACGGCCTTAGACACCATGCTCCAAAAGCTTCAAAAAGATAATATTGTGGTTGTAGCCGCTGCAGGCAACGAAGATACCGCCGCCGACCGCTGCGAAACCGCCGCCGACAAACGCAATCTCTCGAAGCGTACATACAAATTTTATCCAGCTGCTTATAACTTCGATAACTTGATTGTAGCTACTACCCTCACATCCAAACAATCTTCAAAAGATACTTATGGGAATTCTTTAGCACCTGCTCCCAACCAAAATTACTCAAACGAGTTTGTAGATATTGGTGTAGTGGCAGATACTAGTTACGAATTTTATTTGCCTTACACAAAAAAGAAGCAGAAATCTTGGGGTTCTTCTTTTGCTGCCCCCATTGTAACGGCACAAGTAGCTAAAGCCATCAACGGTGGCGTGAGGCAAGCAAACAAAAATCCAATTTTTGTTTGGCTAACAAAAAATCCTGTAACAGGAACTAAATATGTAGGCAAAGATTCAAGCTTGAATGACAAAATAAAAGATGGTAAAATCACCAAACGAGGTATTAAACCATGACGGCGCGTAGCCTATTATTGATAATCATAAGTTTTCTTTACGTGCAAGTCGGTCAGGGTCAATGCCCTGACCGACTTGCGTTTGCACAGCAAATCAAGCAAACGCAAGAAATGCCTGATGCACAAGCCATTGCATCGCTCAAAAAAATACAAGTGGCTTGGCAAAAATGCTACCCCCAAAACGACTCTACTTTTGCCTATTTATTACATTTGCTCGGACGGAGACATTGGTTACAAGCCAGAGAATCTCCTAACCCCAGTGAGTTGGCATTCAAAACGGCTGAACGTTACACTTTAGCAGCTATTCAAATCAATCAACAACAATTGCCCCAAGTAAGTCGGGCAAATTTGGTCAATAGTTATCTCAACGCAGGTATTTTGAATTATGAACATCTCAATCAAAAACAACTGGCTTTTGGCTATTTTACAAAGTGTGTTGAGATTGCCAAAATATATCCATACAAACGGAGTTTGGGTACTGAGGCAAGCTATTATTTAACCCAACACTACGACGACAAAGGGGACTATATCAAATCACTCGAATGGGCAGCGTTCACCCTAAAATGGTCTCAAGAGGCCAAAGACAGTTACAATGAAATTTGGGCGTTAAATCAAATCATACGGTGTAACCTGATTCTGCAACGTTTTGATGAAGCAAAAAGAATCTTAAAGCAACAAATCGCTGTTATTAACAAAAGTGGTAACGAGGAGTCGCTGGGATTGGCGTATTTGAAACTCGCTTCATTGGCCTATAATGAAAACAACGAACCAGAAATGAATAACTGGTTTTCAAAAGCATTGGCCATTTACGAAAAACAAAAAAATAGAAACCAAACCACTACAACTCTACTCAATTGGGGGTACAGTTTAATTAAAAATCCAAAAAATCATGTGCTGGCAGAACAAAAGTTGAAACAAGCATTTCAACTTTCTCAATCAATTTCTTCAAAAGTGCGGGTCTTGGATAATTTAGGTTCTTTGAAAAAAAAACAGCACAAGTTTCAAGAAGCATTACAAATCTATCAAGAGGCTATTGAAACCTACTTGCCCAGCCTGAGCAAAAGAAAAATGCTAAATCCGTCGGCAGTTTCTGTGAAAAGTATTTCAAAAAGCGACTATTTATTGGAAGTTATTCAAGGCAAAGCCGACACTTGGCTCGATTATTCAAAAGCTCCCCAAGGCGGCAAAGGGGCTTTACAAAACGCCCTCAAAACCTACGCCCTGGCCGATAGCATGATTGACTTCATGCGCTACGAACACGCGGGCGAGGGCTCGAAGTTGTTTTGGCGACAAAAAACGCGCGGCATGTACGAACGCGCCATCGAAGCGACCTACTTGGCGGGTGATTCGGAAATGGCTTTTCGGTTTTTTGAAAAATCAAAAGCCGTGCTGCTGGCCGACAAACTCAACGAACTTGGGGCCAATCAGCAACTCTCAGAAGCCGATACACGCCGCCAACGTGCCTTGCGCGACAGTATCGCCAACCTCCAAAACCAACTCGCCGCCCTACCCACCACCGACAAAAAACGGCAAGTACTTCAAACCCGTTTGGAGCGTTTCAACGACGACTTCGCGGCCTTCCGCAAAAACCTCGAAACCACCAACCCCGCCTATTACCGCTACAAATACGACAACAGCACGCCCAGTTTCCATAACCTCTCCCTGCCCTCTTCTTTTTTAGGAGAGGGTTCTTTTGTATCTTATTTTGTGGGCGATAGTGCCGTTTATGGGTTGGTTATTCAAAACCAAGCCAAGTTGATTCGGCTAAAAATTCAACCTGCTGATTATCAGAAGTTGGCCAACGAATTTCTGAACCTCTGCGCCAATCGTGCTGCGCTCAATGCCCAGTATCCGCGCTATCGGGCGTTGGGCTACGCGCTATACGAACAGCTTTGGAAACCCCTCCATATCAACACCGAGCGCGTAGTTATTGCCCAAGATGGGGCGTTTTTGCCTTTTGAAGCTTTCTTGACCGCGCCCGAAGGCAATGAGTTTTTACTCAAACGCCACGCCATTAGTTATACTTATTCGGCTAAGTATTTGCAGCCCCCTACCCCCCGAAGGGGGAGTTTAAATATCAATAGCTTTGTGGGTTTTGCGCCTGAGACTTTTGCGGTGGGGTTGAAGCAAGTGCCGTTGAGTGGTTCGGCGGCGGTGTTGCAAGAAGTGGGGCAAGATTTTTGGTTTGGCAAAAAACTCGTCAATGCCGAAGCCAGCAAAGATAATTTTTTACGTCATGCACCCAATGCCCGTGTGATTCAACTTTTTACGCACGCCGAAGCCGACAGCACCGAAGCCACCGAACCCAAGATTTATTTTCAAGATGCGGCCTTGCGGTTGTCGGAGTTGAACCAAACAGAAGGATTTGCCGCGCAATTGTTGGTGTTGTCTGCTTGTAAAACGGGTGTAGGAGCCAATCAGCGCGGCGAAGGCGTGTTTAGCTTGGCGCGGGGCTTTGCGGCTTTGGGTATTCCGAGCACCATTACCACGCTGTGGAGCGTAGAAGACCAGCCCACCTACGAGCTTACTAAGCTGTTTTACAGATACTTACACCAGGATTTACCCAAAGACGTAGCCCTCCAACGCGCCAAACTCGACTGGCTGGCCGCAGGCGGTGCTGCCGACGCGCTGCCGTCGGAGTGGGCAGGTATGATTTTGGTAGGCGACGCCGCACCGCTCACTTCTACCTTTTCCATTTCGATTATAGGACTTGTCATTCCGACGATAGGCTGGGCCGCCATTGCGGGAATCTTACTCCTTTTAGCTGCTTTTGGGTGGTGGCGGCGACGAAGGCTCAGCTAAACACTTCGGCCAAGTCAATGGCCAAATCGGGGAAGGTGGGAGAGGTGAGGATTTCGGTCATGGGACGCAGGCCAATGTAACGTTCTTGCTCGTTGAGTACATAAATAAACACCGCTTCGTCGGCAGGTTCTACCAGCCAATACTCCAACACGCCCGCTTCTTCGTATAATTCAAACTTCTCGTTCATTTCGCGCTTAGAGTTGCCAGGCGATAGTATTTCTATGACCAGTTCGGGCGCACCGTTGCAGCCTTGTTCGTCGAGTTTGGCATCGTCGCAAATCACACACAAATCGGGTTGTACCACCGTAAAAATGTCTTTGCTGGCTTTGATAGATTTTTTGCGATTGTAGAGCCGCACATCAAAAGGAGCTGTGAAAAGTTGGCATTTTTGCCCACGAAAGTAATTGAATAAATGCCCCTGAATCACACTCGAAGCCCGTTGGTGCTTCACATTGGGTGCGGGCGACATTTTAAAAATCTTTCCTTTCAACAATTCTACACGCTCCTCAAACTGCCAAAGTAAATAATCGGCGTAGGAGTACGTGCCGTTGGAGTCGAGTTGCGATATGTCGGTGATGATACTTCCCATTTGCTTGTTTTTTGACCTCTCAAAGTTATCATATTTCTCTTAAATTTCTTTTTTTGATTTTTTTCAAAAACCTGTTTCCCTCCTCCCTCTCTACCACGACTAAGTAATTGAAAGCATTTTTTAATCATTCACAAAACCAACGCGGCGGCGGTAACAACACGCACAACAAAATGAAAAAGTACAGTTTATTACTCAGCACGGCCATTCTGGCCGTTTTTATGATTTTGCAATCGTGCACTAAACCTGCTAATGGTGAAGTAGGCCCACAGGGCCTCACTGGACCACAAGGAGCGGCTGGGCCAGCAGGACCTGCGGGTTCTCAGGGCCCAGCGGGGCAAAATGGCAATGCCAACGTTATTCAAATTACTTATGGACCTAAAACACACAGTGGCTCAGAGATAAATTACTCTTTGACAGGCGTAACTCAAAGTACCCTTACCAATTCTGCCTATTTTACTTACGTTAATCCTGGAAATGGTTTATGGTATTCCTTGCCAGGTACTACTTCGGGAGGAACACGCGAGTACCGAACTTATGTCAGTGCAGCAGCGACTTCAACACCACTTCTTTATATTAGTAGAAGCACAGGAACAGGCACCGAAACCTTTACAGCAACAAGAATTGTCATCATTCCTGCCTCTGATCTCCGAAACGGCCGCAAAGCAGCCATTGATTACAGCGACTACGAGGCCGTAAAAGCCTATTATAATTTACCAGATTGATGGGTAGGTGCAAGATAGCGCGAGTGTTTGCCCCTCGCGCTATCTGTACTTATTGGGTTACGATGTAGTTTAAAGCACCCAATAGGCGCGGTAAATCGTTGTCAGACAGGTAGTAGCGTTCGGTATCAAGGGTGAGTAAGTTGTTTTCTAATTTCAGAAAAACCCGCGGTGGTCTTCACGGGTGAGTGGAGCAGTGCGGGTGTTCAGAATATGCAGTATGCGTTTTACCTCAAAGAAAAAAACGACCCCGCTGGCAACGTCGTGAAAGTAGGTACCACCCGCGCTTTCAAAGACAACAACGGCTTGGCCAGCAACCTATCCACGTTTCGCATTGCCGCCGACGACGACAACCTGACCAACAGCAGCGTCCTGTTGCGCTCAGCTGCCACCAAGTAAAATCAACTTGCAGCTTCAATCTTTTGTAAACCAACCAAATAGCTATCAAAGTGCATTTTTTTTCTAAGTTTTTTTTAGAAAAATTTGCGTCTTACAATCAAATTGCCGACTTTTGCAGTCCCAAATCAGTGATAAGGGAATACCGATTGTTGGTAATGTAGCTCAGTCGGTAGAGCAAAGGACTGAAAATCCTTGTGTCGGCGGTTCGATTCCGTCCATTACCACATACAACCAACATAACCCCCTAACTATCAAATAGTTAGGGGGTTTGTTTTTTGACGGGGGACACTATGGGGGAAACTCGAAACCCCATAGTTCGACCCCCCCCTTGTAGTTTTGCCAGTTTGCACGCGGTTGCGGGCATAGGGTCTGACCAAAAAAATCAGTAGCCTTTTACCCACCCCCTCGGTACTGTATTGTGAAGGGGTTA
>REAB01000209.1 GCA_004293645.1 Cytophagia bacterium
GAAAAGTGCCAACAAAACTGTTGAAATACTAAAAATAGACCGCTAAACTACCCATGTTTTCAATATGGGGTCGAATCCTGTTGGTCAAATGTCTAAAATAAAGGGTAATTTGGTAGTAATAAATTGATAAACAGATAATTACAAAAAATTACTATAATTACAAACAATTACAAGTAAGTACTTAGTTTTTACTTTAACGCATCATCAAATCGTTCAACACCTTTTCTACTTGGGGTACGGGCATTTTTTCGGTCAAATAAAAATGACCCTTACCCGCCAAATCCCATCTGTTGCTACCGTCTTCGTGGCAAAGAAAACGACCTTCTACGGCATTGTAATAAGCCTCATAACCCTTAATGGCAACCAAAACGGCTGTTTGGTCCCAACTCATTCGGCCAGCCGCATCTTGTTTGTCCATCGGCATGGCCATTGAAAAAGCGTCTTTTATGGGGGAGTTTTTGATGTTTGCGTTTTGGATAAGTGGCAAACCCGTGTGTACTGCACTACCAATTTCCCAACCGCTCAAAACAATGGGCGTTACCCAGCCTTCAAATATTATTTTTGACGATACGGGGTCTCTGTCCACGTTAAACTCTTTACCCGACGGGAATCGCCCTGCCATACACACCAATTGTTTTACTTTTTTTCTAATCAATTCTTTACCCGATAATGGCGAATACTTGTCAGGTTTTGATTCTAATAAATCGGCCATGTTGGTCAAAAAACCTACCGTAACAATGGTTACGCTGCCGTTGGGCTGCGCAGCCAATATTTTGCGATAAAGCGACAAAGCATCTTGGGCTTGGTTGTTGTTTTTGATGGTGTGCGGGTATTTTGCAACCAACGCTGAATCCCATTTTTGCCACGCGGCCAGCCGCACAGCCCTGCCTCTTACTACGCCAACGGGGATATTGGGGCGTTTGAAATAGGTATTGAGCACGTTTAAAACACCCGCAATGTACTGCGACTGGTTGGAGGCCATCGTTGCCAAGATGTTTACTTGCCCGCTATCGGCCAAGCTGTGCATCACCGCCATTGCGCCAACGTCGTCATAATCTGGCCCCATATCGGTGTCTAAAATTAAATGAACGGGCTTGCTTGATTGGGCGTATATTTCTGATATAGAGAAAGTTAATGCCCAAATTCCTATTGCAATAATCACTTTTTTCATGGGTGTTTTATCTTAATTTTGATGGTTATCTTGCTGCTATAATTAAACCCAAACCTACCAAATAGCACAAAAACATGGCATTGAGAATGGTAGCTGTGCCTTTGGGGGCGTTCTTAAATTCTTTCCAGATGTATATGCCCCATATGGCCGCTATGACCGTTGCGCCTTGCCCTAAACCATACGAAATAGCCGTGCCTGCCTTGCCAGAGGCAATGATAGAAAACGACATACCCACGCACCAAATGGCCCCGCCCAAAATACCCGTTAAGTGATTCTTTGGGCTGCCTTTGAAATAGTCGGAATAAGAAACGGGGGTGCCCACAAATGGCCGCGCCATCAATAAACTATTGAATACCAGGTTGCTCAACAAAATACCGATTGAAAAAAACACGACGGCCGTGTAGGGGCTTAATTTGCCTGCTTCGGGCAGGTTGAAGTCGGGAAACATAGAAATGGCCACGTATTTGTAAAAATACCCCATCAGTACGCCAGCCACTACCGAGAGCAATAAACCTTTGGTAGAAACGCCCTGCTGCTGAGCGGCGGCTTTGCGATAGGCGTAAGCGTTCAATAAAATGGCAACCGTAATGAGGGCCACTCCCCAAAAAAGTCGGCTAAAATCGCCCACTGGGTTGTCCAAATAATTGACAATAACCCCAATAACCAACGCTAACCCGATGCCCACAGGAAAAGCCACCGACATACCCGCAATGGCAATGGCCGCTCCGAGCAAAATATTGGCCGCGTTAAAAATAACGCCCCCCAGCAGTGCCGAGCCTATGTTGGAGGAGTCGGCTTGGGTTAAATCGGCCATAAAACTGCGTCCACCGTTGCCCATGCTGCCGAGCGTAAAAGCAAACAACAGGGATATGAGCAAAATGCCCAGCACGTAGTCCCAATAAAAAAGCTCAAACCGCCACGAGCCAGCCGTTAGTTTTTGGGTATTGGCCCACGACCCCCAGCAAAACATGGTAATGATGCAAAAGAAAACCGCCACAGAATAGTCTTCAATGATAAACATAATTAATTGATTTTAAAGGGTTTAGGGTAGCTCATGTAAGTAAGGGGCTGATGCCTGCGCGCCCATTCGAGTTACGGAAACGCTCGCTGCTTGGCAAGCAAACCGACAGGCACTTGGCCAATCTTGCCCATTGGCTAATGCTACCGCCAATGCGCCATTGAAAACATCGCCTGCCGCTGTTGTGTCTATGGCTTCTACTTTTGGGGCTTCAACCATGCCCACAAAATGGGAACTATGCACAAAAACGCCTTGCGCTCCCATCGTAATGATTACGTTTTGAACACCCCAACTGCGCAATAGGTGGGCTGCCTCATTGGCCGAATATTCGTCAAAAACCGAAATGCCCGTCAAAATTTCGGTTTCGGTTTCGTTGGGAGTTATCAAAAAAAGGCCTTGATACACCGCTTCGGGCAGCAACTGCGCGGGGGCGGGGTTAAGTATGACGCGCTTTCCTTTTGCGTGCGCTTTGGCTATCAAATGAACGACTGTTGCGAGGGGTGTTTCCAATTGCGTAACCAACAGGGAGGCATTTTCAATCTGGCTGTCGAGCGTATCAACATCGCTCACCGACAAAGCAGCATTTGCCCCTGACGCAACGGCAATTTCGTTTTGCCCTTGCCCATTTACTAAAATTAACGCCACGCCCGAAGGCAACGCTTGGTCATAAAAAACGCAATCGGTATTGATACCTTCTTGTACAAAACCTTCAACCGCATTTTTGCCAAAAATATCATTCCCTATTTTACAAACAAAAGTAACTTGCCCTTGCAATCGGGCCGCTGCAACGGCCTGGTTTGCTCCTTTGCCGCCAGGAAACATAAAAAATGTGCCGCCCAAAACAGTTTCGCCTGGCCTGGGAAACCTATCGGCTTTTAAAACCATATCGGTGTTGGCACTGCCAATCACAAGAATTGAAGTCATATCGGGATTCATTTTTTAGGCTATACATTCATATAAACGGCGGTTTGCTGTTTATCTACCCACCAAAAACCAAGCCGATTGAGAATATGCTCAATCGGTCTTGATGAAAAAAATAATAGGCTAAACGTACGTAATTGAAATGGCGTGACAATTGTAGAAAATAGGTTGGTTGGTAACATTTTTAAAAGCGACGGTTGCTATCGTATTTCGGGGTAATGCACCTTGAAAGTGCCATTGCTACAATTGCTTGAGTGCTGCGCAATGAGCTTTTGTTTGCCAATATCAAACCATCTCAAACTTTGATGAAAATACAAGGCTTAAAGGCAATTCAGCCTAAAAGTTTTGTACCTAAAACGACAAATTCAAACCACAATTTAGGCAGAAGTCCTAATTTATTGCTTGATAGAAACCCTCCAACACAGCCAAATGAGGTTTTTATTGGCGACATTACCGCACGGACGGCCCCGTTATATAGCCTTAGTAGATGGTTCTTTCTTGTATTTGGCTACTTGACTTGATATGTTTAGCCACAAAATAGTTGGCTGGGATTTAGCCGACAATATGCGTAGTGTCTTGATAATAAACGTCTTAAACAAGGCTATTGAGCGAAGGAATTTACCAAAAGCGTTGATTGTTCATTCAGACGGTGGGGGACAATATGCTTCTGAAGATCTTAGAAATTTACTAAAAAATTACGAATTTTCTCAAAGCATGACCCGTAAAAATAATCACCGCGCGGGCGGCCCCGTATGATAATGCAATGGGGGAAAGCTTGTTCAGTAGATTTAAAACAGAATTGATGCAAAAAGGAGTTTTCCTTAATTTTGAGGATGCGTACACTGAAATTTTTGAATACATTGAAGTATATTATAATCGAAAACGTAGGCATTCAAGCATCAATTATGATATACCCGATTTGTTTGAAGAAAAATACCAAAAAAATCAAAACATTGATATAAATTTGGGTTGAACAAAAAAATAAAACGGCTTCCTGATGAATGGGCAAATACTCAAAATTTTGCCCTTCATCTCGAAGAAATTTTAACAGTCTTTTACAATTAACCGTGCGCCAAAATTAGCAGACCTCAGTGGAAGGGGAAAAGAGGTGAAAGGGGGAAAGCGGGGCCGCCCGTGCGGTGAAAGAGTGTCTTGTCCTGAAAATAGGCTGACTAAAAAATCAACCTATAAACTTTTAAAACAGGGATAATTCTAAGAATATTGCTAAGACAATACGTCATTTTGGCAAAGAATGGAAGGAAAATATTATCCAACAATTCTTTGCCAAATTGATAACCATTTCGGAATTGACTTATAAAAAATCAAATAATAAAGGAGTATTTTTTATTTAAATCGCTCATTTTCAACTACTTACCTTTACTTGGCCTTCAGATACGCAAACGGAATAATCATTTCTTCGATTGAGATGCCCCCGTGCTGGAACGTGTCTCGGTAGAGATTGACGTATTGATTGAAATTGTTGGGATACGCAAAAAAGTAGTCGTCGAGCGTGAAAACGTAGGCGGTCGATACGTTGAGTTTGGGCAAGAACAAACGTTCAGGGTGGCGGGTTACGAAGACGTGGTTGTTGTCGTCAAAACCCAAGTTTTTGCCTTGTTTGTACCGTAAATTGGTGTTGGTTTCGCGGTATCCTACTATTTTGACGGGCTTTTTTACGCGCACCATGCCGTGGTCGGTGGTGATGATGATGCGGCCTTTTTTCTCGGCAATTTTTTGAATAAACTCTGAAATGGGCGAGTGCTGAAACCACGACCGCGCAATGGAACGATAAGCGGCCTCGTCGTTGGCCAATTCTTTGATCATCTGCACGTCGGTGCGGGCGTGCGAAAGCATATCTACGAAGTTGAAAACTACCGTATTGAGGTTGTTTTTCCACATATTGGGCAGGTTTTCGATGAGTGCCTTGCCCTGGTTTTGACTGATAATTTTGTGATACGAAAACTTCACTTGCATCCGATTGCGCTCAAATTGCTTCCGCAGCAGGTCTTCTTCGTGCTTATTGAAGCCTTCTTCGCCTTCGGGGGTGTTTTCGTCGTGTACCCACCACTGTGGAAACTGCCGCTCAATTTCGCTGGGCATGAGGCCCGAAAAAATGGCGTTGCGGGCGTAACCCGTGGTAGTGGGCAAAATGGAGTAGTAAGATGATTCTTCTTCGACCGTAAAATATTCTTGCAAAATAGGTTCAATTACTTTCCATTGGTCGTAGCGAAAATTATCAATTAGAATAAAAAATAGCGGCTCGGTGGCTTTCATGAGCGGAAACACCTTGCGTTTCATCAGTTGGTGCGACAGGATGGGGCGGTCGGCGGCGGTATCGTTGAGCCAGCTTTCGTAGTTTTTGGTAATAAACTTACAAAAATTGGCGTTGGCTTCGCTTTTTTGCATCGAAAGCACGTCTTCCATGCTGCGGTCTTGGGTATTTTCGAGTTCCAGTTCCCAATAAATGAGTTTTTTGTAAATATCTGCCCATTCTTCGTGGCCAATGCGGTCTTGGTATTGCATGGCCAACTGCCTAAATTCTTGCTGGTAATTGAGGTTGGTTTTTTCGGTAATAAGGCGGCGGTTGTCCAATATTTTTTTAACCGAAAGCAGTATTTGATTGGGATTGAGCGGTTTAATGAGGTAATCGGCAATTTTTGAGCCAATGGCATCTTCCATAATGCGCTCTTCTTCGCTCTTGGTTATCATCACGACGGGCAAATTGGGGTGCGTCTGTTTTATTTTGGCCAACGTTTCGAGGCCCGTCATGCCGGGCATCATTTCGTCCAAAAAAACAATGTCAAAACGCTGCTGTTCTACCTTGTCGAGGGCATCGGCCCCGCTGTTTACGGGCGTAATGTCGTAACCTTTGGCGGTCAAAAATAAAATATGTGGTTTGAGGAGGTCAATTTCGTCGTCTGCCCAGAGGATACGTGCCATGAATGAGTTTTGAGTTAATGATTGCGTGTTGGTTGATTGAATAATCGCGTGTCTAAGTAGTTGCGTAAAATTAGTGATTATTGGTGGCACGACTGATTTAAGACGCTGAATAAAAGCATCTTAAATAATAGTCGTGCCACCAATTAAATATGCGCAACTACTTCATGTCGAATGTCTAATATTAAACGTTCAATATATAGCGCCCCATATCGAATGTTCAAACGTTACAGATTGCAAGGTGCTAACGCATAAACTACGGCAATAATTGTTTTGGTTTGTAGAATCAAGCTGCTTTTTTCGTAATTTGATGGAGATATGAGCAAAGTTTTTAAAATTTCTGGAGCAATAGCCAGCATCTTACTGTTGTTGGTTGGCGGGGTAAGTTGGTGGGCGCACGTCCAACGCAACCAAGTGTTACAGTGGATTTTGGTCGAAATAAACCAAAACTTAAATGGTCAAATTTCGGCCAAATCGCTTGATTTTACTCCTTTTGCTCGGGGTTCGGGCATTGGGTTTACGCTCCGCGAAGTGGCCATTTACGACAGTGCCTACGCCCAACACCGCACCAAACTCCTCGCGGTGCGGCGCATCAACGTGGGTATTGGTGTACAAAACCTACTCAAAGGCCAGTTTGAATTGAAATCGGTGGGAATAGAAGAAGGTAAAATACGGCTTTTTAAGCAAAAAAACGGCTACAACAATACCCATTTCTTTGAAAATGGCACCTCCAACCGATTGCCCGACGGCAAAAACGGCTTTGCCGCGCGTTTTTTTGGGGGCTTGCAAAGCGTTTGTTTCAAAGATGTGGCCTTTCAACTTGATGATTCGGTGGCACACAAAAAAATTGCTTTCACGTTGCAAGACATCACCAACGACCTCAGCCATACCCCCGCGCTGTGGCACACGCATTGGCGCGGTTCGGTTTACTTTGAAGAACTAACTTTTAACGCCGAGCGGGGTACTTTTTTGCGCCAAAAAAACACCCAAACCGACTTGCACATTCGCTACGACCCGTTGCAACAATACCTGTACCTCGATTCGTCGCGCTTGCAAGTAGCGCAAGACTGGCTTGGGCTGCAAGGGGCGTTTGGTTTTTTGGGGAAAGGCGTGTTGAAACTCAACATCCAAACCGATACGTTGGCCGTAGCGCGGGCCTTGACGCTGCTGCCCCAACCGCTGGCCAACACCATCACAGAGTTCGGAGTGTTGCCCGTCGTAAAAGCCAATATACAACTCGACGGGTTGCTCAACGAAAGTGGAACACCGCGCATAGACATTGATTTTCAGACCGATACGTTTCGGTATGAAACGCCCGTTGGAACGCTAATGCGCATCAAAGCGGTGGCCAATTACACCAACCACTTGGACCCAAGGCTCGGCACAACCGACCAAAATTCGCGGATTTCGGTAACGCGACTGAGTGGTTTGTTGGCGGGCGCGGTGCCGTATCGAGCGGTGTTTACGGTGAGCAATTTGGAAAACCCACAGTTGGCCATGAACGGTGTCATCGAAACCGATTTAGTTCGTTGTAACAATTTACTTGACGATAGGTGTCGTTTTGGCTCGGGCAAAGCCACGGTTTCGTACCGCTATCGGGGCCAGATGTTTCCGCTTTTCGACCCCAAACGCAACGTGCTCAATGGCACACTGCGCGGCGAAGTAACGCTCGATAAGGGTACTTTTTGGTACACCCCGCAACGGCTACATCTCACCAACGCCACGGGTAAAATTGAGTTTGACGAAAATAGGCTTCGTGTATCTTTTTTGCACCTCAACCACCAGCATAATTTGGTCAAAATGAGCGGAAAAATAGTAGGTTTGTTGCCCTATATTTTTCAATCTAATGGTAAAGTAACCGCCGATTGGGCCATTTCTACGCCCGATTTGAGCTTAGATTGGATTCAGAATAGCAAAGAAACAAATCCCAAACGCCGAAAAAAGCGCAGTATTTCGGCCTTGATAGACAACGTGCTGGCGCGGCTCAATTGCAAACTGACTGTGGTGGCCAAGCGAGTGCGTTTTCGGCGTTTTAGGGCTACCGACGTACTGGCTAAATTACAACTCAGCAGCAGTACCATTGAACTTAAAAATGGTAAAATGAACGCTTTTGGCGGCAGTTTTGGCTTATCGGGCGGGGTCAATAATCTACATTTGCCTACGCGCCAGCTCTACGCCAGCGGTACTATTGGGCGAGCAGAAGTAAAAAAGGTGTTTCAAGGATTTGAAAATTTTAGCCAAAAAACCATCACCGATCATCACCTGAGTGGCACCTTGAGCAGTGCGTTTGAATTTAGGGCAAACACTAAAAAAGACTTTTCGATTTGGCCCAATAGCATGACTGCCAAAGTAAATGTGGTGTTAGAAAAAGGTGAATTGACTCATTTTGAACCCATTAAGCAAGTCCAACGATTTTTGTTTAAACGGCGTAATTTCGACCAAATTCGGTTTGCCACCATTCAAAATGAGTTTAATTTGACGGGCAAAATGCTCAATATCAGCAAGATGGCCGTTGAGTCGAGCGTGCTGACGATGTTTGTGGAAGGGGTGTATAGCTTTGAAAACAAAACCGATTTGCTGGTGCAAATTCCCCTCAGCAATTTTAAACGTCGCTCCGCCGATTATGAATTGGTAAAGCACGACCTCCGAAACCTCAAAGGCTCCAATATTTTTTTACGGGCAATAGAAATAGACGGCAGCATGAAAATAAAATACGATTTGTTTAAAAGAGGGAGGCGATAGTATTGGGAAATTTATTTAACGGTAGTAGTAATGCGGTCTAAGGTTTGGAACTTGCGCGGCAAATACGAAAGCGATGTCTCAATCATCTACTTTTAGAAGTTTCTAATATGAAAAAAAAGGTAACACTCCCCACATCTTCTTTAATCGTAGATGTGGCCATCAGTGTGTACGGGAAACCCTACCAAACTGCCGTAACATTGCTATCGTTACTCAAACATTCGGGGCAGTGGATTGACAAAATCTATTTTATTGAAGAGCGAAAACAACCTAAAAATACCGATTTTTCTTTTTTGTATCAACTGTTGGGTGCAAGAATAGTCCGCTACGTACCGCGCTTTTGGTTTTGGTACAATGTTTTCAAATACCGTTTTTTATTAAAATGGACGACCTATCGCCATTCGATACGGTACCAGTATGCTTGGGAAAAAAGCGATAAAGATTACTTGTTGATATTGCATAACGACGTACTTTTTAATGGCGATTTAGTAGGGGCTTATTTGGAAAACCTCGACGAAAATAGTTTGGGAATTGGCAAAATTGGGCAATGTTGGAATTGCCCCGCTTACAAAGAAAACTTGTGCAACGGCTCAAAATACTGGGACTATCGACCCGAAAAAGAGGCATTGATTGAAATAACAAAAAAACACCCGCTCGACAGAACACCCATGACCCTCAATATCATAGAGAGGCAAGGTGCCTGGCCACTGCCCGAGTGCCGTCTTAATGAGTATGTGGCATTAATTAACTTAAAAAAAGCCAAAAGCGTTACCATACCCCATGGCAAAACCATTCCGTTTGGCGTATTTGACTTGGATACTGGCACGCGTTGGTTTTGGGAGGTAAGCAATATGGGCTACCGCGTTCAAAATTTCGATTTTGAATCCTACGCCAAGCATGACTGGGTGCGGGGCATTAACAACGGGCACGAAGCACTTCTTAACAACACTATCTATCAAGCTGGCGAAGCAAAGGCTTTAGAAAAACTTAATACCGATTTTGGGCTCAATATCAAGCAAAATCCGTAAGTGCTTTTGGGACTTACGGATTTTGGATGGATTTCAGAATGGCAACGGCTTATTCGTTGCTTTTTTGCGTTCTCAGTATTTAAACGGCTTACCGCCTGCCATTACTTCCTGCGTTTTTTCGTCGAATGTTACGCGCATTCCAGTGCGGTAGGCGGCATTAGACATGATGGTTGCAATGGAGTGCTGGTAACCTGCCTCAATGGGCGCGTTGGGCGTTTTGCGACTGCGTACGCACTCCATCCAGTTTTTGATGTGGTTGTAGGTGAGCGAGTCGCCGCCTGTGTTGGCTCCTGCCTCCACTTTTTGGCCTTGTAGTTTCATGGGCGACAGCAAGTTGGCTTTGTGGCCCATGCCAGCGGCTTCGCGCTCGCGCAGGCCGCCCGTGGCCGAGATTTCGTTGGTGTCCAAGTTAATCATGCCGCCGTTTGAATAATACAGCTCTTTGGTATCGCCCGCTGAGTTGGAAAAACGACTCGTAAACTGTACTTGAAAACCCGATTTAGGGTCGTCGAGTGGGCCATAATCAAACACCACCGTGAGCGTATCGGGGTTGGTCCGTCCGTCTTTCCACTGGTAAATACCGCCATTGGCCACCGCTGAACGGGGATGGGGCAAGCCACTAAACCAATGCACGGTGTCTATTTGGTGGCTCATCCATTGGCCTGGAATACCCGACGAATACGGCCAAAACAAGCGGTATTCCAAATATTTGCGCGGGTCAAAAGCTGTTTTGGGGCGATTGAGTTGGTAGCGCATCCAGTCCACGTCGCTCTCTTTGAGGGTGCTTGTGAGGTCGGGGCGGCGCCAGCGGCCAGGTTGGTTTACGTTCCACATCAATTCTACCATCACAATAGGGCCAAACTTACCCGATTTGATAAAGTCTTCGGCAGCAAAGTAGTTTTCGCCGCTGCGGCGTTGCGAACCAATCTGCACAATTTTGCCCGAGTCTTTCACCGCTTTTAGCACCGCGCGGTTGTCTTCCATGGTCTCGGCCAGGGGTTTTTCGGCATACACGTCGCAGCCTGCCTTCACGGCCTCAATGGTGTGAATGGCGTGCTGGAAATCGGCGGTACTCAAAAATACGGCATCTACCATTTTAGAATCGTAGAGTTCGTCGTTGTTTCTGAATACCTTTACATCACCTCCCAACTGCTTGTCTAAGAAGGCTTTACCCTCTTCGCGGCGGCGGTTCCAGATGTCTGATAAGGCCACCATTTCAAAGTTCATGCTTTTCGACAAATCTTTGAAGGGCATCACGTGCGACTGCTTGTGGCGGTCGGAAAAGCCCACGCAAGCTACGCGCACGCGGTCGTTTGAGCCAATGATTTTGGCATAACTCTTGGCCGACATAGCCGTAGCGGCAGTAGCCAGTACAGATTGTTTAATAAAATCGCGTCTTTGCATTATTGTAAAAAAGTTGTTAGTGTAAATTATAGACTGGTAATATAGGAGATTTATTAATTTTGAGGAAATATATTAACCCTCAATAAAATGGCACAGATAGAAATAATTAT
>REAB01000210.1 GCA_004293645.1 Cytophagia bacterium
TAAGATAAGTTTGAAAAGAAAACGTAAAAAAGCATCAAGAGATGACAACTTTATGATCGAAATTCTAAAAAGTGCTTAATTTGGTGCGGTAGCCCTATGCCAAATTACCGTTTAATACAAATCAAAAATAATATAAACGATGGGTTTGGCTATTTTAACAAAACGATACTACAAAAATTCAGTCAAAACTTGATTTCTTAAAATGTCCTCCATGGTTTCGCGTTGACGTATGAGATGCGCTTTGCCTTGATACACAAGTACTTCGGCAGGCCGAAACCGACTGTTGTATTGGCTACTCATCGTAAAACCGTACGCTCCCGCATTTTTGAAGGCCAACACGTCGCCCTCGCGCACTTTTTTGAGCGTGCGGTCGGTACCAAAAGTGTCGGTTTCGCAAATGTAGCCTACCACGTCATAGGTTTCTTCTTCGGTGGTGTTGGGGTTTGAGATATTCACAATTTCGTGGTAAGCACCGTCGTACATCATGGGCCGAATGAGGTGGTTTAAACCCGAATTTATCCCCACAAAAGTGCGGGTTGGGTTGTGCTTTACCACGTTGGCAGTGGTGAGAAAATAGCCACATTCGCTCACCAAAAACTTACCTGGCTCAAACCAAAGTTGCAACTGCGCCCCATAAGATTGACAAAACGCCCGAAAAGCATTGCTCAATTCTTTGCCCACTTCGGCCATATTGGTTACTACGTCGTCTTTTTTGTAAGACACCTTAAATCCACCCCCTAAGTCAATGTATTTCAAGCCTTTGAACGAGTGCGCAAACTCAAAAATGATGTTGGCAACTTGCACAAAGGCTTCGGGCGTTTTAATATCTGAGCCCGTATGTTGGTGCAAACCCACCACGTTTATTTGGTATTGTTCGACCAATTGTAAAATTTCTGCTTTCTGCCGTACGTCAATTCCAAACTTAGAAGAATCGTGGGCCGTCATAATTTTGGCATTGCCGCCTGCCGCCACGTTGGGCTTGATGCGAATCATGCACGGAACGCTGCTGCCGTAGCGTTGGCCAAACTTTTCGAGCACCGACAAGTTGTCTAAATTGACCATCGAACCTGCCGCCACGGCGGTTTCGATTTCGTCGAACGACACACCGCTGGGCGTAAAAGTAATTTGGCTGCCTTCGTAGCCCGCCAACAAGCCCAATTGCAGTTCTTGCGGCGACACCACGTCGAGTTCAACCCCATTTTGACGCATCACTTTCAACACCGAAACGTTGGTAAGGGCTTTTCCCGCAAATTTTATCTTTAAATTAACTTGGGCGAACGCCTGCTTCAGTTCTTCTATTTTTTGGACAATTTTGGCTGCATCGTACACGTAGAGTGGCGTGCCAAATTGTTGCGCAATGTCTAATAAAGAAAGGTTTTGGACTTGGTATTGATTGGCTATTAACTCCATATCGTTCCGATTTTTAGGCCGCAAAGATAACAGCTTCTGCCCAAAAACCCACCATAAAATCTACTACTCAAAGCCCCAATGCTGAAAATTGTTCCCGTAGAAAAACATCAAAAACGGGACTAACCCGTAAGTTTAGTTTTAATCATCAGCTTAAAAAAGTTGGTAAAACGATGATGCGTTTATTTTCAGCAACTCTTTTTCGATTTGCGGCAATTATTGCTTCGGAATAAGCTTCTAATTTTTGCAAATAGTTTAACAACGGTGCATTTTTGGACTTTTTTAGTTTAAATCCAATATCACTCCCACGGCATAAAGCGGCACATTGACGAGCCAATCTTCAGTGCGGTGGGCGTTCATAGACGTTCTGAGGGCGGTTTTGGGCTGGTATTTTTCTACGAATACCTTTAGACTTTTAGCCTTCAAATTTTCTTCGGCTTTTACTTCAATGGGTATAATTTCGTTTTGGTGTTGAACCACAAAGTCAATTTCTGCGGTGGCGTTTTCGGCAGTCCAGTAGTATAATTCTTGCTTAATTTTCAGTTGTTGGCACACAAACTGCTCGGTGAGTGCGCCTTTGTATTCGGTTAGAATGGTGTTTTTTTCTAACAATATTTTGGGGTCTAAATTGCCCATGGCGTTCAGCAGGCCAATATCCACCAAAAACAATTTGAAAGCATCAAAATCGGCGTAGGCGTTGAGGGGCAGCGTTGGCTTCGATACTCGGTTCACTTTCAAGAGCAAGCCCGCATCAACCAACCAATTAATAGCCATTTCAAAATCTTTGGCTCTTGCTCCTTTTTTGAGTTGCCCGTAAATAAACTTCCGATTTTCTTTTGCCAATTGACTCATCACCGACTGCCAAACCAATTTTATTTTGGGTACAATCTCGTTGGGGGCGTGTTTTGCAAAATCATTTTCGTAGCCCATCACTATTTTTTTTTGTAAAGCACGCACCGTTTCCACGTTTTTTGTTTCGATATATTCGGCTACTACTTCGGGCATACCTCCCACAAAATAATATAGCCGTAGGAGTTCAACTAACTTTTGATGGAATGAAGATAGCACTGCCCAATTCTGACTCAATAGCTGTTCTAAGAGCATTGCCTCGCCCATGTTTTCCAAAAATTCGTTAAAACTTAACGGAAACAATTGCAAAAAATCAACCTTGCCTACGGGGAAAGACGTGTTTTTTTGAAGTGAAACCCCCAAAAGCGACCCCGCTGCGATGATGTAAAACTGAGGCGCTTGCTCATAAAAATATTTGAGTGCCGTTAGACCTTTGTCGGCTTCCTGAATTTCATCAAATATCAGAAGTGTAGTAGCTGGATTGATTTTTTGGTTGATTTCAATTTCGATAATTGAAACGATGCGCTGAACATTAAAATCGGCACTAAAAAGATTTTTTAAGCGTTCGCTACTCTCAAAATTCAAATAAACAACCTGCTCAAATTCAGTTTCTCCGAAGGTTTTCATCAGCCAAGTTTTGCCCACTTGCCGCGCCCCTTGGATAATGAGCGGCTTTCGGTTTTTTGTGTTTTTCCAAGCCAACAAATCTTTACTGAGTTGTCTGTTCATTTGTTGAGCCGTTTGATTTATACAAAATTACATTTTTTCAAACGAAAAAATGCGCTTAGTTACATTTTTTCGTTTGAAAAAATGTAACTAAGCGCATTGAAATCATTTTTTAGACCTCTAAACAACAAAAATCGGTTGGTTATTAATATCGACATTTTTAGCTAACGTAACTCTGAGCTACGGCGTGGTGCGTACATCTTGTGCCCAAACACTGCTTATCCACAACAAGGATAAAGTTAGCAGCAGGGTACTTTGTAGTTTTTTTCTTATAAACTATTTAATTATTAGTAGATTATCACTTTACAAAGTAAGCCAACAAGTTCTGACATTAAAAATATAAAAAATAGTTACGGTAATAGTCTTGTGGCTTGTAGGCCATTGCATTATTGCTAACTTTGCTGAACCTCAACCCTTTAAAATACCTGCCTCTCATGGAAACCTCCAATCAATCTTTGCGCCGTGCGTGGTATGTCGTGGCGGTACTGATGCTCGCCTACATTTCTTCTTTTATTGACCGCCAAGTGCTGACATTGCTCGTGAAACCCCTCAAACGCGATTTTCAGATTTCTGACACCCAATACGGCCTGTTGGTGGGATTGAGTTTTGCGTTATTTTACACATTTTTGGGTGTTCCAATTGGCCGCATGGCCGACCGCCAAAACCGCAAACGAATTATTGTGTGGGGCATTATGATTTGGAGCATTATGACGGCGCTTTGTGGGGTAACGCAAAATTATAACCAGCTTTTTTTGGCGCGCATTGGCGTGGGCATTGGCGAGGCAGCTCTTTCGCCAGCGGCTTATTCGCTCATCACCGACTTGTTTCCGCGCCATAAATTGGGTACAGCCTTGGGCATTTACAACATCGGGGTTTATTTGGGTTCGGGGCTTTCTATTTTGCTGGTAGCCGTTATTTTAAAACTCATCAACGTAGAAGGCACTTGGACGGTGCCGTTTTTTGGGGAGATTTTTCCGTGGCAATCCGTCTTTTTCATTGTGGGTTTGCCAGGTATTTTAATTGTGCTACTCATTGTGCTTACGGTGCGTGAGCCAGCGCGCCAAAACCAACCCAAAGAGGCCGTGCCAATTGCTGATATTTGGGCTTATTTCTTGGCCAATCGCACCGCTATTTTGTGCTTATTTATAGGAATTGCTTTTATGGCTTTTGGTTCTTATAGTGTTACCTCTTGGACTCCAGCACTATTGGAAAGACGCTACGGCCTCACGGCTTCGCAGGGTGGTTTGTTGTTGGGCGGTATTGTTACCGTTTTTTCGACGGCGGGGGTGCTGTTTGGCGGGCGTTACGGCGACCAACTTACCAAACGCGGCATAGCCGACGCCAAAATGCGAGTGGGTTATTTGGGCATGCGCATCGGTTTGGGGTTAGCCGTGTTGTTGTTGAGTTGTTTTGCTCTCAATTGGGCACCGCTGCCGTTTTTTGTGGTGATGCTGGCCTTGATGTGCTTTTTTACTTCCATGCCCTACGGCTCGGCTACGGCAGCGGTGCAAGAAATGATTCCCGCGCCCATGCGGGCCACGTTCTCAGCCTTATTTTTGTTTTGCGTCAATTTGATTGGATTAGCGGGCGGCCCTTCGATGGTAGGGTTGCTCAACGACAAATACTTCAACGACCCCAACCAGGTGCACCTGTCGTTGGGTATTACAATAGTTTTTGGCTGTGCCATGTCGTCTTTTTTATTGCGGCGCGGTTTAAAACCATTCGTAATAAGTATTAAAAATGCCCAAATGACAACCACCTAAAACCATGTTTATCTCTTTTGTAGGAGCGGGCAACGTAGCTTGGCACCTTTCGCAAGCACTTGAGCAAGCGGGGCATCACATTGCGGAGGTATATAGCCGCGACCTGCGCAATGCCCGCCTGTTGGCCAAGCAACTCTATGATACGCAGCCCGTGGCTGATTTAAATTTTGCCGAAAGCGAGGCCGAGTTAATCATCTTGGCCGTTTCGGACGATGCCCTTGCAGCGGTGGTTTCGCAGTTGGTACTACCCGAAAACTGCACGGTGGTGCATACATCAGGCACTAAATCGCTGGAAGATTTGCGGCAATTGGTGGCACTTTACAGCGATATTTCGGCGCAGGTAGGCGTTTTTTATCCGTTACAAACTTTCAGCAAAACCGTAGAAATAGATTTTTCGGAAATTCCGCTTTGCGTTGAAGCTACCGACCGCCCCACGGCCAATTTGCTCATCGATTTGGCGCACCAAATTAGCAACGTTGTTTATTTGATGAGTTCAGAAGAACGGCGGGTACTGCACGTAGCGGCGGTTTTTGCTTGCAATTTTAGCAATCATTTGTTGGCCATTTCCAAACGCATTTTAGATGCCGAACAGTTGGAATTTGACCTCTTGAAGCCGCTCATCAACGAAACCATTCGCAAAGCCCTCAATGCCCCCGACCCTGCGGCGGTGCAAACAGGCCCCGCCCGCCGCAACGACCGCCAAACCATGCATCAGCACTTGGACTATTTGCACCAATTTCCGAGTTGGCAAGGCCTCTACGAACTACTTTCGGACGATATTGTGCGACTGGGGAAGTCTTAAATTTCGGGTTCGTCGGTGAACATATAGCCCACACCTTTGAGGGTTTTGATGAAGTTCTCACCCACTTTTTCGCGTACTTTTCTGATGTGTACGTCCACCGTTCGCTCCAACACATACACGTCTGCGCCCCAGATTTTTTGCAACAATTCTTCGCGGCTAAACACCTTGTTGGGGTATTGCGCCAAGAAAAAGAGTAACTCAAATTCTTTTTTGGGCAATACCACCACCGTTTGGTCTGGTTTGGTAACGGTGTAGTTTTCGCGGTTGATGCTCAGATTTGCTACTTCAAGCAACACACCAGGGTCGGCTTTTTGGGCTTCGCGTCTAAACAGCGCGTTGATGCGGCTCATCAAAGCGCGGGGTTTGATGGGTTTGTTGATGTAGTCGTCGGCTCCAATCTCAAAAGCGGCTACCTCCGAGTATTCTTCGGCGCGGGCAGTCAAAAACAAAATATAGGTGTGCTTAAACTCAGGAATAGACCGCAGCATACGGGCGGTTTCGATGCCGTCCATTTGGGGCATCATAATGTCAAGCACCACCAAATCGGGAACAAACTCGCGGGCAATTTCCACGGCTTGCTTGCCATTAGAAGCCGACCGAACCTCGTAACCTTCTTTTTCTAAATTGTAAATGAGCAATTCGAGAATGTCGGCATCGTCGTCTGCGACCAATACTTTGTGAATAAGTTGAGCAGCTTTGGCAACACTCATACGATATTTGCGTTAGAAGTGAATTTCAATTTGTTCAGTTTATGAATAAAAAGTCATTGAACATCAATTGGCGCAACGAAAGTACGGAGATGTTGGAACTTTTAACGCGTTGTTGTTAATCTTAACACAAATTTAACAAGGCGTTTCTGCTTTTGGAAGCGTGAGGCGGGGCAATATTTTTTTTACCGAACGTTCAATTTGGTCGTAGGACACTATTTCTTTGGCCACCAACACAAACACAATAGCCGAGGCGGGGCGGGTGTAGTCATTGACAAAAAGGTGTTTGTGTAAGCGGTAGGCTTCGCGGCAACGGCGGCGAAGCAGATTGCGGTCGGTGGCGCGTTTAAAATTTCGTTTTGAAATCGAAAACAGCACTTGGGGTAATTCTTGTGGTGTTTCGTCAAAAACAAAAAACACCTTAAAAGGAAAGAGGTAGAACGACTGAACTTGCGTGCTACCTCTTTCAAACAAGCGCTCAATGGTTTTTTTACTACTGAGACGTTCGTTTTTACGAAAAGTTTTTTTCATTTGGCAATAAGTTGTAAACCTTACAAACTGCTTTTAAAATACCAATGCAGCAATTCATAACTTACCGCCAACTGTTATTGCTTGTGCTTTTTCTCGTCCGAAACCGTGAGTTTCCAGCGGCCTTTCTTGCGGCGGGCGGCTAATACTTTGCGGCCATTGGGTGACGACATACGCTCACGAAACCCGTGTTTGTTGCGTCTTTTTCGGTTTGATGGTTGGTATGTACGTTTCATTTTTGTAAATCTTTATATGCGTCTTGAAATTCTTTTTTTAAAACGGGTCGGCAAAAGTAAGGCTATTTTTGGGTATTCACAAATGAATTTTAAGAAAAACGAAAAAAGATTCGTTTTTCTTACCCAGTCCACAAGGTATTAGGGGGCAATACTATATCTAAAAAGCGCGTTAGACTGTGCACAATTAAATGAACATTAGACCCATTGCATTTTAGGATGTCTTTACTTTGTACCTTGGTATGTCTTTTTTATTTTTTTTGGTTTTGATAGCCATTCCAATTATTTGGAGTTAAACACGGTTTTGTTCGATAAAGTAACCCGAAACCAAAGTCCATTAGAATATAGTTCAGGCCTTTCAAGTTCTTGCTCCTGCATTAAACTAAAAATCCTTTTCATTCCTTCTCCAAGTTCTCGCATCAATTTATTTTCTCTCAATACTTTTGCAATGAGCGAATTTCTTGATTCGTGCGAATTTTCTTGTGCATACAAGCTGTCTATTGAAATGTTGGAAAGCAGCGGACCAGGGCTTTTAATTTCAATTCTATTGTCAAATAAGAACATCTCAATGCCATTCATCGAACTATAATCTCTGTGCGCAATCGCATTTAAGACGGCCTCTCTCACTGCGTCTTCTGGGTAAATATATTTTTGTTCAAATTGCGCATTGGCCCCAAATTCTGTTTTGTAGGCCAACATAGACCTCAAATGTTCCCAAAACTTAATCACCAATTCAAAAATATTTCCTTTTATAATATCATCACTAACCACGTTGTATTTCTCTCCTGCTTCCAAGGTATTTCCTTTTACTTTTAATATTCTTATCTGGCTTCGAGGGTGCCATCTGTCAACGTCTGTTGCAAAAAGTAATAGAGCAGCTCGCTTTAGTCTTAGTCCATTTTGGGCATATTCAGCCAGCCCAATTTGTTGTAAATACCGTTCAATACTCAACCCTTTAATGTATTGGTCTGCAATGCTTTGAAGCAATTTTACGTCTAAGTCAGTTACTAAGGCCCCGTCCACAAATTGACTATCGTATTCTCTTGATTTAATTTCTTGTCTTTCAAATTGAATTTGATTGACAGAAGCGGGCATCGTTGCTTTATCTTTTCTTCTAACACACCTTCCATCTGGAAGCTGGTAAATCATGGTTGTTCCCTTGTTTACAGAAAAATATAAAATAGTTTTGTCGCCCAGAACGAGTCTATTGGCATTATTCAAGGGGAGTTGTTGGTGGTGATAAATGTGCGTGTGAATAGAATTGAGCATAGTCTGTATATCATCTTCTGAATGTGGAATACCCGTAATGGTTCCGTCGTCTTCCACTCCAATTAGTACAGCACCACCATCGGCATTGGCAAATGAAACCAATGCCTCGCCAATGTCAGCACAAATTGATTTAGCTGACCTTGGTTTTTTGCTGTCTGGTCGTCCTTCCAAAGCAGATTTAAATTCCCTAAAATGACTTTCGCCAAGAATTAAAGTATTTCGTACTTTGTCGCTCAACAATAATACATCGTCCATCTATACTGTGTTATTATTTGTCTATAAAGTTAGCGATAACTTTTGAAGTTAGCTGGTTATTGTGATGGATTTACGCTTTGTCCTATTCATAAATACCCGCTGCCAGTTTTTCGATGAGCCATTTGGGCAACAGCCACACGCCCAAAACAGTAAGTTTGTTGAGCCAACCTACCACCACTTCGGTCTTGCCAGCAAGGGTAGCTTCTACGGCTATTTTGGCCACTTCTTGGGGCTGCATATTTACTTTGGCGGCGGCTTTGCGGCCTTTTTCGCCAATCTGGGCGCGGTCCACAAAAGCCGTGTCGGTAGCTCCAGGCGACACCGCCGTAACCGATACCGCGCTGCCCCGCAACTCGTAACTCAAAGCACGACTCAGGCCCAACACCAAACTTTTGGTAGCGGCATACAGTCCCAATCCTGGCACAGCTTGATAGGCTGCCGTGCTTACAATATTCATAATGTAGGCTTTGGGTTGTTGTTTAAGTTGCGGCAAAAACAATTGGCACAACTGCATCAATGCCACCACGTTGAGCTGCACCATATTGGAGTTGTCTTCGAGGGTTTGACTTTCAAAATTACCGCTGAGGCCGTAGCCTGCGTTATTGACCAACATACTAACCGCGTAGTTTTTGTGTTTGCACCAGTCTAAAACGCGCTGCGGCGCACCATTTACCGACAAGTCAAGCACCAAATAATCGGTTTTGATGCCGTGCTGCACCGACACGTTTTGGCAAATGGTGCGCAGTTCGGTTTCAGAACGCGCCACGAGTAGTAAATCATATTGACGGCGCGCCAATTCGTCGACAATGGCGCGGCCAATGCCACGGCTGGCGCCCGTAATGAGTGCGTAAGGCATAAAAGATGTTTTTTTGTTAGTTTGGTATTTGTTAATGTGATTCTTTTGTTGCAAAGTTGAACAATGATACCGCAAACTCCGTTAAAGTTGCCGCCTTTTTTTCGCAATGTGCCTGCCTGGCTGTTTTGTGCAGCTTTGGCCATGATAAGTTGCGCTGGTTATTTTTTGTTGGCTTATGGCACGCCGCGCGCTAATTTTACGCGCCTCCTCACGCTGTTTAGTACGCTTTTTGTGGTCTATGGATTGGTTTTGGTGTGGCCGTGGCCCAAACGTTACGTGGGTATTTGGCTGGGGTTGGCGGTGGGGTTTCGGCTACTTTTGCTGCTGTCGGTGCCGCTCCTATCTGACGATTACGCCCGCTTTGTGTGGGACGGCCGGCTGCTGGCGGCGGGTTTTAATCCTTATTTGTATTTACCAAGCCAACTGCTCCATTCGCCCGTATTTGAGCAGGCGGGGCTTTCTGAGGCTTTGTTCGCGCAGCTCAATTCTCCGCAGTATTTTACGGTTTATCCGCCGTTCAATCAGGCCCTTTTTGGGGTAGCAGCTTGGGTTTCGGACTCCAATTTACTACTCAACATTGGATTGCTACGGACTTTTATTTTGCTGGCCGAAATCGGGACAATTTGGTTATTGTTTACTTCTAAATACCCGCAACGCGCTTTAATATACGCACTCAACCCGTTGGTTATCATTGAATTAACTGGTAACCTGCACTTTGAAGCGGTGGTTGTTTTTTTTGTACTCTTGGCTTTTCGTTGGTTAGAAAATCGGCCTGTTTGGTCGGCTGGAGCATTGGTGCTGGCGGCGGGTACTAAGTTGCTACCGTTGCTGTTCTTACCGCTTTTGGTGGCGGCACTGGGTTGGCGGCGCGGACTGCGCTACGGGGTATTGGTGGGAGCGGGAACGCTGGCTTTGTTTTTGCCTTTTTTGAGCATTCAATTGTTACAAAACATGGGGAGCAGTTTGGATTTATATTTCCAAAAATTTGAGTTCAATGCCAGTTTTTACTACCTCATCGGTGCGGTGGGTTTTTGGGTCAAAGGTTACAATATTATTCAGACACTGGGGCCTGCTTTGTCGTTAGTGGCGGCGGCGGTGGTGGTTTGGTTGGCTTTTAGCAAATCGGCTTGGTTGGGAGTGGGCGCGCAGGGAATTTTCACCCGTGCTTTGCTGTCGTTGCTGGTGTATTATTTGGGCAGCACCATTGTTCATCCGTGGTACATTACTACGCTGGTGGCGTTGGGGAGTTTTACCATTTTTCGGTTTCCTGTGGTTTGGTCGGTGCTGTTGCCGCTCACTTACGCTGCTTATTCCAGTGTTCCAGTTCGAGAAAATACCTGGTTTTTGGCCGTAGAATACACTATTTTGCTGTTGTTTGTGGCTTTTGAGTGGCCTAATTTACCTCAAAATGGGGTTTCAAAAGGGCATAAACTTGGTGAAGCGGCAGCCCCATAATGCTGTAAAACGAGCCATCTACGCGGTCAATTTTGCTCATACCAATCTACTCCTGAATACCGTAAGCTCCCGCTTTGTCGAAAGGCTGGCAGTGTTGAATGTAGTAATCCATCTCAAAATCAGATAAGTAGGTCATTATAATTAGTTTAGATTATTTTGTAATTTTGCTCTACGGGACGAGTAAATACACCAAAATTCACCCAAAAAAATGACTGAGTTCATCTACACAATGGCAAAGAATTTACCCAAGAAAAAATAAAAAAAGCATTAGAAAGTGTCAAAATTTTTGACTTAAAAGCATTAGGCAATTTATTGATATATTTTCTTTTTAAATTACAATTATTGGGTTTTTAGAGTCCATATCTTTGTTAAAAATAGATAAAAGATGAATTATTTG
>REAB01000167.1 GCA_004293645.1 Cytophagia bacterium
AAAGTAGAAAAACTATTGAAAATACACCAAGAACGTCTTCTCTAAACCGGACATTTCTACTTTGCTGGCGATAGGACATTTTAACTTTGCCCTGACAGGTAAAAAGTTATATTATTTACATTATCTTTTTTTGACAACTAATGAAAGAAAAAGTATTAGTCGGATCGTCTTGCATGTCTTCTTGGATCAAATCAAAGTCAAATAATACAATCAGACCCTTTGGGTCCTACGATTGCTGTATGTGGATCCAGTCTACTCTCTGTAAGAGCAGCAGTTGAAGTGTCTACCAATAATCCTTCTCAGACTTTTTGTTGTAAATGAGGTTTATAGATCATTCATAACTTGATCCCCTTACCCTATCAAAATCTCTCCATCCATTTCATTCGGTTTTACCAATCCCATCAGATAAAGTATAGTAGGAGCAATATCTGCAAGCTTTCCGTCTTTTATTTTCAATGATACATCATTACTTACCAATATACAAGGCACCAAATTGGTCGTATGAGCAGTATTGGGTGATCCGTCAGAATTTTTCATCACTTCAACATTTCCATGATCTGCTATGATGATAGTATTCCAATCTTTTGCTAATGTTACTTGTATAATATTTTTGGCAGCTTGATCAACTGTTTCTACAGCTTTGATTGCCGCTTCCATGCTTCCTGTATGTCCTACCATATCAGGTGCTGCAAAATTCAAACATACAAAATCTGATTCTACAGATTCCAACTCTGGGATAATAGCAGCAGCAATTTCATTAGTCCCCATAGTAGGTTCTAGGTCATAGGTAGCAACTTTGGGAGAAGGTATCAGAATTCTTTTTTCTCCTTCAAAGGGCTGTTCTTGTCCTCCAGAAAAGAAAAACGTTACATGAGGATATTTTTCAGTTTCTGCAATACGAATTTGTTTTTTGCCATGATGAGCAATTACTTCTCCAAGAGTTTTGGTGAGATTATCTTTATCAAAAAGAATATGTACATTTTGAAAATTATCATCATATCTTGTCATCGTAGCATAGACAACATCTAGCTTCTTCATTCCAAATTCCGGGAAATCTTGTTGAGTAAGAGCTTGAGAAATCTGTCTTCCTCTATCCGTGCGGAAATTAAAATTGATTACCACATCTCCTGATTGGATCGCAGTTCAAGAAGTCACTACCAAAGGTTTGATAAATTCATCAGTTACACCTGCTTCATACGATGCTTTCAATGATGCGATCACATCAGAAGTTTGTTCTCCTTTTCCCTGCACCATCAGATCATATGCTTGCTGAATTCTTTCTCGACGATTGTCCCTATCCATTGCATAGTAACGCCCTATGACTGTAGCTAATTTTCCTGTCGTGTTGTTCAGAGCTTCAAGAAGATCTTGAATATAACCAACTCCAGACTTAGGATCGACATCTCTTCCGTCGGTAAAAGCATGGACATAGGTATGTTCAATTCCGATATTTTTTGCGATCTCGAGCAATCATTTGAGGTGTTCGATGTGTGAATGCACTCCTCCATCAGAGACAAGACCCATAAAATGGACAGCTTTTTTATGTTCTTTTGCATAACTCAAGACTTTCTGGAGTTCGATATTGTCTTTCAATGTTTGTTGTTGGACAGCAAGATTAATTTTCGCAAGATCTTGATAGACTATTCTCCCAGCTCCGATATTCATATGACCTACTTCAGAGTTTCCCATCTGACCATCAGGCAATCCCACATATCCACCAAAAGTTTTCAATGTACTATGAGAATATTTCGTATATAAACTATCAATAAAAGGAGTCTGAGCTTGAGCAATAGCAGATGTTTCAGGATCAGGATTGAGTCCCCATCCATCTAAAATCATTAAAAGTACTTTTTGAGACATCGGAACTATCAACTTTAAGTGGTAAAAAATACTGTGTATCATAGCTAATTCCATCATTTTTTCAAGAATTTTCGGTAAATTTCAAGTCAAAAAGTATACCTAAGTAAGTAAGAGGGTTTTCTTACGATAATGAACCTCAAAAGGGGTACGATAGTTTAGTATTTTTCTT
>REAB01000211.1 GCA_004293645.1 Cytophagia bacterium
CTATTCTGAAAGTTCAAATACTCAACAATAACTGGGATAATTGCTGGAATATTAAAAATGCAGCATAATCAGTCTATAATTTACACTAACAAAAAAATTACGTCAGAGTCTTCGTCGAGCATAGTGTATATTTTAATGAAGCCGTTAGAATGGATATTTTTGATTTGCTTGTACTTATTTTGCATAAAACCAGAAGAAAAGATAAACCGCCAATATGTATAACCTTACACTAATCCGCACTGGCTCTGAAAACGCTGATTTCAAGGAATTAGTGGTTTTATTAGACACATCATTAGCCAAAACCGACGGCGACCAACACGATTTCTGCCATCAGTACAATGGTATTGATAGCATAAAGTATGTGGTATCCGCCTATCAAGGCAACTTAGCCGTAGGCTGTGGAGCTATTAAAAAATATGAAGATAAAACGTTAGAAATCAAGCGAATGTATGTACGGTCTGACTACCGAGGTCAAAATATTGCTGGACAACTATTGGCCGAACTCGAAAAATGGGCTAAAGAATTGGGCTTCGATACTTGCATCTTAGAAACAGGCAAACGACAATACAGTGCCATTGCGCTATACCCCAAACATGGCTACCAAATCATTGAAAACTACGGGCAATACGTTGGCGTAGAAAACAGCGTTTGTATGAACAAAAAAGTATAAACGACCATGACCGAAGCAAGACGAGAACTATTCAAGCGTATTATTTGGGATTATACCTATACGCCCGAAGAAGTTGAAGCCATTATTCAAAACGAGGGAATGGCAAACGAAAAGGTAATGATGTACCGTAAAATTCTGATGTCAGAGCGTTGGTATAATATTATGAGAATATTGACCCCGACTGAACTGCAACAAGCATTACAAGAAGAAGTAATAAAAACAATTTGGATAAAATACCTTCAAGAAAAATACAGGAATGTAAGAAGATTGCTGTTTGAAGGGGGAGTATTAAAAGCAGCCTGAAACATGACCAACCAAGAAATACAATCTATAAAAAATCGATTTGGCATCATTGGCACTGCCCCCGCGCTCAACTACGCCCTCAACGTAGCTATGCAAGTGGCAGCTACCGATTTGACGGTGCTTATCACGGGCGAAAGCGGCAGTGGCAAGGAATCTTTCTCGAAAATTATTCACAGCCTCAGCACCCGCAAACACGGGCCGTTTATTGCCATCAACTGCGGGGCTATTCCCGAAGGCACCATAGATTCAGAGCTTTTTGGCCACGTCAAAGGTTCGTTTACGGGAGCTATCGACGACCGCAAAGGCTATTTTGAAATCACCAATGGCGGTACTATTTTTTTGGACGAAATAGCCGAAATGCCCGTTGGCACCCAAGCGCGGCTGCTGCGACTTTTAGAAAATAAAGAATACATCAGAGTTGGCTCGTCGAAAGTCCAAAAAACCGATGTGCGCGTGGTGGCTGCTACCAATGTCAATTTGCTCGAAGCCGTTTCTAAGGGACGCTTCCGCGAAGACCTCTATTACCGCCTCAACACAGTGCCGATTGCCGTGCCACCGCTCCGCGAACGGGGCGCGGACATAGATTTGCTATTTCGCAAGTTTACCACCGATTTTTCGGAGCGTTACCGCATTTCTCCCGTCAATATGACACCCGAAGCCCGCGCCATGTTGCTCAAATACCCTTTCCCAGGCAACATTAGGCAACTCAAAAATATTGCCGAACAAATCCAAATCTTAGAATCGGAGGCCAACCCCACCATCAACGCCGAAGTACTCGCCAAGTACCTGCCCCATGCAGCAGCGGCGGGTTCGCGGGCAATGATGTTGCTGGGCAACAACGGCAGCACCGCCGATTCGTTCAACGAGCGCGAACTGCTCTATAAGATTTTGTTTGACATGCGCCGCGACGTAAACGACCTTAAAAAACTCGTACTCAGGGTGTTAAATGGCGACGCGCACAGTGGGGAAATCTTGCGCGAACACCGCGATTTGTTTAGCAGCATCGAGCCTGATGCTACTTTTGGGCAAGCCGACCCGCAAAAAATGTTGCCAGCGCATCAAAATTCAGACTTGTCAAATGTCCAGCGTCCAATGTCTAACAATTTTATTGAAATAGACGATTACGATGACGAACGCGCAGAGGTGGAAGACATCGTGCACGAAACCGCCGAAGACGAGTCGTTGTCGTTGGAACAACAGGAGAAAAAAATGATAGCCCGCGCCCTTTTGCAAAACAAAGGAAAACGCAAATATGCCGCCGAAGCACTTGGTATTTCTGAACGTACCCTTTACCGAAAAATTAAGCAATATGACATCGAAGAAGACTAATTTTAGATATATGATGTATGATATATGGTGTATGGTATATGAAGCAAATTTTAAAAAAATCATACATCATACATCATATATCATATATTTTTTGTCGCTAAGTTCCTGCGGTATTTATTCTTTTAGTGGTACCACGCTTTCGGCTGATATTAAGAGCGTTACGGTGGTTAATTTTGTAATGGCAGCCTCGGGAGGACCGTCCAACTTGCCCCTCAAATTTAACGAAAACCTCAAAGAATATTACCAACGAAACACCAACCTCAAACTGCTGCCTTCTAACGGCGATATGCAGCTCGAAGGCAGTATTTCGGGTTATGAAGTAACCCCCGTAGCACCCACGTCGCAAGACCAAGCGGCACTCAACCGACTGACCATCAGCGTGCAAGTAAAGTTTACAAACAATAAAGACGAAACGAAAAACTTTGACCAAACTTTTTCGTTCTTTAAAGATTTTCCCCAAGCCCAAAACATAAGTCAGGTAGAATCAAGGCTCATTCCCCAAATTTTTGACCAAATTGTCCAAGATATTTTCAACAAATCGGCGGGCGACTGGTAATTTGAATAGTTTAAAATATTTGCGCGGCCAACCTATTTTACATAAATTTTCGGTAATTAGCATCATAAATTACCGTGGACTACCGACTATTGACTATTGACAACTTAGCTCAATTGTTGCTCTTTTAAATTAATGCCCAACCACTGACACACCCATGCACTCATTGTACGTCAAAGAATCTTTTTCTTACTGGACTACCCACGCCGACGACACCACTCCCGCCGACGTGCTGCACCTGCAAGAAGCCACGCGCTTGTATCCGTATTGCCAAACGCTGCACTTGCTCACGGCCAAAGCTGTGGCCATGCACCAGCCCGACCAAATGAATCAAACGTTGCAAGTGGCTGCTGCTCATGCCCTTAGCCGTAGTGCGTTGCGGCGTTTGGTACAAAATGAATTTGATTGGGCCGAGCATCTCTTGGACCAAAAGAGCGGTTTGGTGTGGCCGTCAGAATACCACCAAAAAGAATCAAAGCCGTGGCAGTTGCCCGAGTTGCCCCAACTCAGCACCGTTTATGAAGACCAAATTAGTCAGCTCATTGCGCCCGAAGAACGCCCACCTATTGACGACACGGCCATCCGCGAAAATACCCTGCAAAGCGAATTGGCCCAAATTGCGGAGCAGTTCAAAGCTGACCCCGTGCCCAATTGGCAAGGACTCGAACGCCAACGCCAAATGGATATTATTGACTCGTATATCGAAAACGAAGCCCGCATGGGACCCATCAGGGCCAATTTGAAAGATGCCAACGCCGACCCCGAAGACCTCACCAAAAGTCGCAACGCCACCGCGTCGTCGCAGGGAGTAGTGAGCGAGGGAATGGCCAAAATAATGGTGCGACAAGGCCGAATAGAACGCGCCATTGAAATATATGAACAACTGATATTGAAAAAACCAGAAAAAAAGGCGTACTTTGCGGAAAAAATAAAAGAATTAACCACGGAATAATTAGTTTTGAGTGATGAGTTCTGAACGGAACAAATACTTTTCCATTCAAAACTTCATAACTTTCCAAGTATCGCTCAAATCTCAAACCACAAAAATCAAATCTAATATGTTTACTGTATTCACTGTACTGATTGGAATCATCGCCGTTTTATTGATTGGCATCGTATTGATTCAAAACTCAAAAGGCGGCGGCTTGGCTGGCGAATTTGGCGGCGCAGGTGCTACCCAAATGTTTGGCGTAAAGAAAACCACCGACTTGTTGGAGCAAATTACCTGGGGTTTGGCGGGTGGCATGGCCATCTTAGCCCTGGCTTCGCACATGTTTATTGGTGAGCCAGAGGCCGCTGGTGGCATCAAGAGCGTAAACGTTGAAAAAGCCCAAACCAAAGCCCTTCCCACCGCGCCAGTTGCCCCAGCTCCCGCAGCGCAACCTGCTCCAGCTCCGCAGCCAGCCAAAAAGTAAATCCATTGCCGTAGTATAAATAAAACAATGACCTCGAAATCAATACTTTCGAGGTCATTGTTGTTTCTGAAACTTAATTTAACCAAAAAATGAGTTGGCTCGACGATAAAAATACAACCAAAAAATACCAAAATCTGCGCGTAGAAACCAGAAAAGTGGTTGAGAAAATAACTGACTTTGCGGCAAAACACCACACAATTACCAAAGCTGCCAAAAGTTTGGGAATGTTGAATGGTAAAACAATCGTGATGAACTCGGAAAGCGATACGAGCTACCTCATGGATTACGCGCTATTTGAGGTCAAAATAGGAGCCCAAACCACACTCGAATATTTTTATGACTATGGTCCCGAGCTATCGGCCAAAGAAGACGAATACTTGGCAACGATGCTCGAGAATTACACTTCATTCTTTGAAATAACGGGCCTTGACAAAGCAAATGCCACAGTGCATTTGATAGACATACTCAATGACAATAAACCTCTTTCGATTGTGGACATTGCCTTGTCGCAAAATCAAGATTTAGTGGGCGTGTTGTTGTTTTCAAGAATCCTTACTTTTGACGACCTCAACATGACATCTGGGGCAAGCATGACCTTTTTTGCCTACTACAAAACCGACCTATTGAATCGGCTGTCTCTGTTGAAATTCAAAAACCGTGGCCAACTGAGCCGCGCTCAACTTTTTGCGTTTTTTTACAACCAGCACCTGTCAATTGGCGTTGAAACCCGATTTGAAGAATAACATGGACATACTACAATTTGAAGGGCTACAAATTGGGAAACTTAAAAAACAATTTGAGAAAACCGTTGGCTATTTACAAGCCTCCGATTTTAAATCGGCAGACGTAAAAAAAATGCCTAACGCGGGCTACTACCGCGCCAAACTCGACGACACCAACCGCCTTTTGTTCAAAATTGGGGCGTTTCAAGGCAAAAAATACCTGTTTTTGTTGGAAATAATCCACAACCACGACTACGCCGCTTCCAAGTTTTTGAACGGTGCCGCCATTGACGAAACCAAGCTCACGGCACTTGCCAACGAGGCGGCTTTGGCGCTCAACGACGCAGAACCCATTACGTACCTCAATACGCGACAAAAATCGTTTCATATTTTAGACAAAATTTTATCTTTCGACGACACCCAGGCCGAGGTTTTGACCCTGCCCACGCCGCTCATCGTTATTGGTTCGGCGGGAAGCGGCAAAACCGCCCTCACCCTCGAAAAACTCAAAACCCTGCACGGGCGCGTACTTTACACTACGCTTTCGGCCTATTTGGTAGAAAATGCCCGCAATTTGTACTATTCTTTTGGCTACGAAAACAGCCACCAAGAAGCCGATTTTTTGTCATTTGCTGAATATTTAGAAACCATTGAAGTGCCAAAAGGCCAAGAAATTGATTTTAAAACCTTCGACCAGTGGATTTGGCGTTACAAGCAAGCCTATAAAATCAAAGACAGTTACCGTGTTTTTGAAGAATTTAAGGGCGTTTTGACGGGTTCGGTCATTGATAAACCCTATTTGAGCAAAGAAGAATACCTATCGTTGGGCATTAAACAGTCTATCTTTACGGTGTCTGAACGGGAGCAACTGTACGATTTGTTTTTGAAATACGTCGCTTTTTTGGACGAAAAAACCTATTTCGACAGCAATTTGGTGGCCTACCAATACCTCGAACGCATTGTTCCCACCTACGATTTTGTGGTGGTAGATGAGGTGCAAGATATTACCAATGTGCAATTGTACGCCATTCTCAAATCGCTCAATCGGGCCGCTCAATTTGTACTTTGTGGCGATTCCAACCAGATTGTTCACCCCAATTTCTTTTCGTGGGCGCAGGTAAAAACGCTGTTTTACAAAGAAAACTTGGCCAACAACATCGTACGGATTTTGGCTACCAATTACCGCAATACGCCCGAAGTAACCCACATTGCCAACCAGTTGTTGCGCATCAAAAATGCCCGTTTTGGGTCAATAGACAAAGAAAGCACCTATCTCGTGGAGGCCAACTCGCAGCACAAAGGCGAAGTGGTGTTTTATGAAAACAACCAAAAAATAAACCAAGAACTCAACCAAAAAACGCGCAAATCTGCCAAATTTGCGGTGTTGGTGATGCGCAACGAAGACAAAGACCAAGCCAAAAGAATCTTCCAAACACCGCTGCTGTTTTCGGTGCAAGAGGCCAAAGGCTTGGAATATGAAAACGTGATTTTGTTCAATATCATTTCGGGCTACGAAAAAGAATTCCGCGAGCTAACGGTCGGTATTGGTTCGGAAGATTTGCAGGGCGACATCAAATATGGCCGTGGCCGCGACAAATCCGACAAATCGTTGGACGAGTTTAAGTTTTACGTCAATTCGCTGTACGTGGCCATTACCCGCGCCGTCAAAAACTTGTACGTGGTCGAAACCAACAAAAAGCACGACTTATTGACGCTCCTCAATCTCACTCATTTTAGCCAGCAAGTGGCCATCAAAGAGCAAAGTTCTAACTTGGACGAATGGCAGCGCGAAGCCCGAAAACTGGAACTGCAAGGCAAAAAAGAACAGGCCGAGGCCATTCGGCAGCAAGTGTTGCACATTCAAAATGTGCCCTGGACAGTACTCAACCGCCCCAACATGGCCAACGCCATTGCCCTCGCCACCGACCCCGCCAACTTCAACAAAAAAGCCAAAGACAGCCTGTACGAATACGCCCTTTTTTATGCCGAAACCAAGTACCTTGACGTGCTTTCGACCCTCAAATACCGCCCCGCCGACCGCTGGAAGCAGGACGGACCGGGGCTGCTCAAACGAACTTATCAAGAATATTGCCGCGACGATGTGAAGTTGCTCCAACCCAAAATCCAAAAGTATGGCATTGATTTTCGGAACGAGTTCAACCTCACGCCTTTTATGCTGGCAGTGAGCCACGGGGCTGTCAAAATAGCCGCTTTTTTGTTGGAAAATGGGGCCAAAACCGACCTTGCCGACAATTTTGGGCGCAACGCGCTGCAATTGGCCATCTGGAAAAGCCGCACCGAAGCTGGCCAGAAGGCGGTTTTCTTGAATCAGTTTTACCCCAAATTAAAAAATGACAGCTTAAAAGTGAAAATTCAAAACCGATTGGTAAAAATAGACAACCACCAAGCCGAGTTTTTGATGCTCCATTTTATGATTGCTACGCTCAGAACCAACCTGAGCCAGGGGTTGGCCAACGCCAATTGGCGCGGTATTTCAGTTGGATACGGCACCGCCAATTTTGTCAATTTTTACGCGCCGCTCGCGCCCCAAATCATCGCCGAGTTCCGCCGTCAGCGGCCATATATTAGCAGTATTCTTGCAAAAAATGAAGTAAACCGCGATGATAAATACAATAAAAAATTGTTCGTCAGAATTCAGCAAGGGGTTTATTTCCCCAATCCAGTGATGGAAATTCAAGTAGAAAACGACTGGGTAAATGTCTATGATTTGATTGATTTGGAAGGACTCGAAAATCAGTACCCCAAATACTTCATTTTCAGACAAATACGCGCCTACCGCCAAATGCTCGAAAAAAGCCCCAATTTAACCATTGACCACGATAAGTTTTGGCAAGATTTGCGCACCCAATAAGAGCTAAAATCCACAATTTTTAAGGCTAAAATCCGTTTTTTTCATAGCTTCGCATCTACTCACATCAATTTATTTGCCATGAAAAAACTATTTTCCTTGCTCCTTGCTCCTTGCTCCTTGCTCCTGTTTACTGCCAAATTAAACCTTTGCCCGTAAGCCCACCCACCGAAATCAATTTTCAGTTTTTGCAGGGCAATGAACCGCTTTCGGCCAAAGGCTTGGTTTTTCAGTTTCGGTTGTTGGATTCAACGGGCTGCGCGTTGGCCGTTTTTCAATCGCCTACCGATATTGAGCTCGTGAGCGACAGCAAAATTAAAGTGCTGGTAAGCGACGAACGAGTTGCGCATTTGGCCCCAAAAACCTACCAATACGAGCTCGTGGACGTGAAAGGCGATGGCGAGCGGTTGTGGCAAAAGGGAACTTTCAACATCAAAAACAACGTGGGCGCGGCCTCGTCGGTGGTTGCGCAACAAAACGGCCGCACCGCCAGAACGGACGAAGGCCCGTTTATTTCACTGCTTCGCCGAGAAGTTGACCCAACCGTTCCCGCTCACGTTAAGGCCATTTCGGCGCAACAAATTGACAAATGGGACAAAAATAACAGCCCAATTTTAACCGAAACCGACCCAACGGTGGCGGTGCACGTTAAGGCCATTACCACAACCCAAATTGCAAGCTGGGACCAAGCTGCCAAAAACACAACCGCGCCCGTGGGCGGCTCGGCGGCGGTGTATCAGTCTGACTATGCCAATAATGCCAACGGTGTGGTGGCACTCAACGGCTCTGCCAACATACAACGCCAAAACGGGCAATTGGCGGTCAGTAATATTTCTAATGGCGCAATCATTGGCTTTGGCGATGCTGCCAAATTTCGGGAATCGCAACTGCTGAGTGTTTACGTTGATTTTGTCAAAACGTCGGGCGATGTGGCCGTTGCGGCTCGTTTTGGCAATCCGTACAGTTATTTATTGACCAAAACGGGTAAGTATCTCTTCACAATCAGTCGAACGGGGACGTACCCGTTGGGAGATTTCAACGTGGTGGTTTTTCAACCCATTGGCTCCACCAATAGTTTTAGCATCAATACCATGACCATCACCGACGGCGGGGCGGGTTTTGACGTAAATACGCCTTTTGTCAAAATAGGAAACGGCGCAAAAGGCGATTTTAACTCGGTGGTGATTGGCAAAGAGGCCAACTACGCGGGCAATTTTAGAGATGGAATTGTGGTAGGTACAAATGCCAAAACCGACCAGCAGGGTAGTGTAGTAATTGGTGCAGAAGCCAGCGGCAATTGGGACAATACCTATGGCTGCGCGGGCGGCAACGACCAAACCATTTTGGGCTACGCGGGGCGTGGTTATGGCTGGCGAACCACCGCTTTGGGCGCGTGGAGTGCGGCGGGTGGGCAGTCATCTACGGCCATTGGCGCGGGGGCGGTGTCGCTCACGAGCCACTCGGTGGCCATTGGGCGCGGGGCTTTTGCGGCCAACGTGCCTGGACTTTCGGGTATTTTGACGACCGACGTACGCAAATTGTATTTGGGCAACAGCTACGCACACCGATTTCCCAAACACCCGCTCAACGACACCGACTACGGCGTGGACAACGGCGACAACACCAATCCAGCCAGCGTAGAAATCGAAATTCACGGCCAAGATGCCTACGACGCGCGGCCTACGCCAACCGATTTGAACCGTTCGGCGGGGCATTTGGGCTTGTACGCGGGCCGTGGTACGGGAACAGGCGCGGGCGGAGAAGTTCGATTTTACACCGCACCAACCAAAACCAACACACCCGCAAACGAAAAAAATGAGGCCATTCCAGCGGCCAAATTTGATGCTTCCGCCGTACCCGCCGATGGCACGCGCTTCTGGCTTTACGACGTGCAAAGTGGCGCGCTGAAACGGGTAAAACTCACCCCACCCGACGCGCAAGGCCGTAAAATGTTGTTTGTCGAAAACTGAAAAGGGAAGTTTTTGGGAGTTATAGCCTTATTTTTGCTTTCACTTAGTAAAAAAACGAATTTGGCTTCCCCACTTTATCTGCCTTAAAAAATCAAAAAAAACCTGTTATTTAACTATTTTTGTTTTAGGGTGATTGCATCAAAACATGATTACGTTCTTGTTTTTACCCGTTTTTCAGCGGTATCTTTTCAGCATAAAAACCGATTTTAGCCCTTCCCATGATAATCAACAAGTAAACGCTTTCCGTTCAGGCACTAACTGCGACAAACCGCATTTAGATAATATTGGCGGTTTGCTCTTTTATTTTTTCGAGTTCGTCTTTCATTTCTACCACTACGCGTTGAATACCCGCATCGTTGGCCTTTGAGCCGATGGTGTTTATTTCGCGGCCCATTTCTTGGGCTATGAAGTTGAGCTTTTTGCCGTTACTATCTTTGCTTTGGAGGGTTTCGACAAAATAAGTGAGGTGGTTTTGGAGGCGCACTTTCTCTTCTGAAATATCAAATTTTTCGATAAAATAAATCAATTCTTGCTCAAACCGATTGGGATCAAAATTTTCGTTTTCTACTAAATCGCGCACATTTTTGCGAAGTCGCTCGCGCACGGCAGGAATGCGGTCTTTGTCCAATTCGGCTACTTGCGCCAGTAAATGGCTAATTCTTTCGATAGATTGCCGAAATATATTTTCCAAAACTTGTCCTTCTTGTAACCTAAACTCATTGCATTTTTCGAGTGCAGCCCGCACTGCTTGTTGGATTACCGCCCAATCTTGAGCAGTTTGTTGCTCGTTGGTGCTGGCATCGGTGAGGTAGGTATTGGGCATTTGGAGCGCCATGCGCAGTAGCTCGGTAGGCGATGCATCGAAGCTAAGTTCTTGGGCAGTTTTTTCTAAATCGCGGAAATACGCCTTTACCACGGCACGGTTTACGATGGTGCCTGCGCTGCTCTCGCCGATGGGTGCAATGTTGAGGTTAAACTCTACTTTACCGCGTTCTAATGCCTGCGTTATTTGATTCCTGATTTCGATTTCGCGTTCCGAGTAAGTTCGGGGAATACGGCAATAAATATCTAAAAATTTGGAATTCAGGCTTTTAATTTCGGCACTAACGCTGATGGTGTCAGATTCGACAGTGGCTTTTCCGAAGCCAGTCATTGATTTAAGCATTATTTTTGGAATATAAGGGGAGAATGAATGAATGAATGAATGAATGAATGAATGAATGAATGAATGAATGAATCGGGGCCGCCCATGCGGAATGAATGAATCGGGGCCGCCCATGCGGAATGAATGAATCGGGGCCGCCCATGCGGAATGAATGAATCGGCGGAATGAATGAATCGGGGTCGCCCATGCGGTATGAATGAATCGGGGCCGCCCATGCGGTATGAATGAATCGGGGCCGCCCATGCGGTATGAATGGAATTCTCCACTGACCCATGACTAATGACCCATGACTAACGACCCATGACTACTTCTCCGAGACGTTCATTTTTTCTACGATGGCATTCTTTTTTAGCGCATTTTTGGCCAAATCATCGGCTATTTCTCGGTTTTTAACTACGTCGAGGGCGGTAAAAATAGCTTGGCGCAACGATGTTTCGTCGGCTTTGTTTTTGCCCGCAATGTCGTAGGCCGTGCCGTGGTCGGGCGAGGTGCGCACCGCCGAAAGCCCCGCCGTGAAGTTCACGCCGTCGTTGAACGCGATAGATTTGAACGGAATAAGTCCCTGGTCGTGGTACATGGCCAGCACGGCATCGTACTGGCGGTAAGATTGGGCTGCAAAAAAACCGTCGGCAGGAAATGGGCCAAACACCAAATGACCTTTGTTTTTGAGTTCTTTCAAGGCGGGCACAATTTGGTCTTGCTCTTCTTTGCCCAGTAGCCCCTCCTCGCCCGCGTGCGGGTTTAGCCCCAGTACGGCAATGCGCGGTTTTTGAATGGCAAAATCGTAGCGCAGCGATTGCAACATGGCTTGCAATTTGGCCACAATTTTAGGTTTTGTGATGTGGCTCGGCACTTCCAGCAGCGGCACGTGGCCAGTTACAACGCCCACCCGCAGCACGTCGCTCACCATA
>REAB01000212.1 GCA_004293645.1 Cytophagia bacterium
AAGATTTAGACAACCACATTGGAGCAATTGCTTATTTCATCTGTGATTATAACTTGCAAATCCAAAAATCAATAGCACCATAAATGTACCACTACCCAACCAACAACACTTTTTACTTTTCCCTAAAAAACAGCGTAATAGGCACGCCTTCAAAACCAAAATTTTCTCTCATTCGGTTTTCTAAGTAGCGGCGATACGACTCTTGCAGGTATTTGGGGTTGTTGCAAAAAAACACAAAAGTAGGCGAAGGCGTGGGCAACTGAATCATGTACTTGATTTTGATGTAGCGGCCACGGTGCGCAGGCGGCGGATACTTGGCAATTTCGCCCAGCATCACGTCGTTGAGTTTGGAAGTCGAAATCTTGCGGGTCTTGTTTTCATACACTTCCATTGCTTTTTCCATGACCTGAAAAATGCGTTGTTTGTCTTGGACCGACGCAAAAATAATGGGCATATAGTCCATCGGGGCCAGCCGCTCGAGCATCTCTTTTTTGGTGGTGTCGGCAGTTTTAGAATCTTTTTCTACCAAATCCCACTTGTTCATCATGACCACAATGCCCTTTTTGGCTTTGTCGGCCATGCCAATGATGGTCATGTCTTGGGCTTCGAGTCCTTTTGAAGCGTCGAGCATCACAATCACCACGTCCGACTCCTCCATGGCTTTGATGGTGCGCAGGGTCGAATAAAACTCGATGGCATCGCTGATTTTGGCTTTGCGCCGCAAACCAGCGGTATCTATCAAAATAAAATCTTTGCCAAAAGCCTTGTAGCGCGTGTTGATGGAGTCGCGGGTGGTGCCAGCTATGTTGGTAACAATGCTGCGCTCTTTGCCCGTGAGCATATTCAAATACGACGATTTTCCCACGTTTGGCCGCCCCAAAATCGAGATTTTAGGAATTCCTGCTTCGGGGTCTTCTTGGCCATCTGACTGAAAATATTTTACTACGGCATCGAGCAAATCGCCCGTTCCTTCGCCCGTTTGCGACGAAATGGGGTAGATTTCGCCTCCCAAGCCCAGCTCATAAAACTCCGCCGCTGACTGAAACCGGTCCACCGACTCGGCTTTGTTGGCCACCACCAGCACGGGCTTTTTTGATTTACGCACCACGTTGGCAAATTCCTTGTCGAGGTCGGTAAGTCCCGTCATGGTGTCCACCATAAACAGCAATACCGAGGCTTCTTCCATGGCTATTTGCACTTGGTCGCGGATGGCCCCCTCAAATATATCTTCCGAGCCTACCACGTAGCCGCCCGTGTCTATTACCGTAAAAAAATGTTCCGTCCAGTCGGCAAAGCCGTAATGGCGGTCGCGGGTTACACCGCTTTGGTTGTCCATTATCGCTTTGCGTTGTTCAATCAAGCGATTAAAAAGAGTGGATTTGCCCACGTTGGGGCGGCCCACAATTGCTACAATATTTGCCATTTTTTTGTTGGGTGTATGGTTTTAGGGGGTTAAGGTGTAAGGAGCTATGGCCATACCTTGTTTGAGGTCTAAAGCCTCACCCCAGTAAGTTATTTTTTTACCCTACGCTAAAGCGCGGGGTTACGGATATGTTGGTAGTTTGGTGCAAAAGTATGGGTACACCATACACCTTTACACCATACCGCATTCTTGTTAAACGCCCTCGTATCCAAACTGCCGCAGCCGCGCGGCTTTGTTGCGCCAGCCGGGTTCTACGCGCACGTACTGCTCTAAGAACACCTTCTTTCCAAAAAACCGTTCCATGTCTTCGCGGGCGGCGGTGCCTACTTTTTTGAGCATTTTGCCTTTGTCGCCAATCAGAATTCCCTTTTGGGTGGGGCGTTCTACGTAAATTTCAGCCCGAATCACAATCATATCGTCGCGCTCTTTAAACTCCGTAATAACTACTTCGCTGCTGTACGGCACTTCTTTTTTGTAGTACAAAAAGATTTTTTCACGAATCATTTCGGCGGCAAAAAAACGCTCTGGCTTGTCGGTGAGTTCGTCTTTGGGGAAGTACGGCGGGTGCAGCGGCAATAGCTCAAAAATAGCGTCAAACACTTGCGCGGTGTTGGTTTGGTTGAGTGCCGAAATAGGAATAACCGCCGCCGAATAGAGTTTTTGCTGCCAATAAGCTATTTTTTGTTCAATCTGCTCATCGGTAGCTTGGTCTATTTTGTTGATAAGTACTATCACCGCCCCGTCGGTGCGCGACAGTGCCTCCAATACGTCGTCTTCGTCGTATTTTTCAAAAATATCGGTCATAAACAGCACCACGTCGGCATCTTCGAGCGAGCCGTGCACAAACTCCATCATGGATTCGTGGAGTTTATAAAGTGGTTTGATAATGCCCGGCGTGTCTGAATAAACCAACTGAAACTCGGTTTCGTGGTGAACACCGTTCAAAATACCCATGATGCGATGGCGGGTAGTTTGCGCTTTGGAAGTGATGATGGAGAGCCGTTCGCCCACCAAGATATTCATCAGGGTAGATTTACCCACGTTGGGCTTCCCAACGATACTCACAAAACCCGCGCGGTGGTTGGGGTTGTTGTAAGTCATTAAATTTTCTAAATTCATAATACAAATAGGTGGTCAAGAAATCAACGACGAAAGCCGAATGAATTCTAAAAAAAAATATTTTTTTGCAAAGATAGTTGTTTTTATGGAAAAACTTCCCGTATTTTGCATTCCATTCTACATCGCGGGATGGAGCAGTTGGTAGCTCGTTGGGCTCATAACCCAAAGGTCACAGGTTCGAGTCCTGTTCCCGCTACAAAGTAAGGTGCATAACAAGTTGATAATCAGCTTTTTATGCACCTTTTGTTTTGGCAAAACCGCCAATTGTGGTTGAGCCAGCTAAGACAAATTCAAATTATTCAGAAACCAAACTTTTATTGATATGCCAACTTGGTATTTAGGAAAAATTCGCCACCAACAAGAACAAGAAAACGGGTCTTTGAAAACCTTTAACGAAGCCTATCTCCTCGACGCGGTGTCATATACCGATGCCGAAGCGCGACTGTATAAAATTGGCGAAGAACTACACCGCGAGTTCAACGTCATGGCTATTTCGCGCTTGCGTTTGGCCGATGTGTTTCACGTAGAAGAGGGCGGAGAAAACTGGTTTAAGTGCAAAGTAGTTTATACGTCGCTCGACGAAAAATCGGGGAAAGAAAAAAAGGTAGTGCAGCAGATGCTCATCAATGCCGAAAACCCAAAGCAAGCCTACGAGGGCATTGAACGCAGCCTCAGCACCATGCTCATTCCATTTGATATTACCGATGTCAATCTCACGCCCATTTTAGAAGTATATCCCTACGAAGCCCCCGAAGAACAGATTCCTGCTCACTTTAAGCCACTTTCGGAAGTGATGGAAGGGTAGAGGTAAGGTGTAACATAGTCAATCATTTTTGGCAATGTCGCGGAGGGAGTACATCTGGAGTGTTGAGTGTTGAGTTGTTGAGGTGTTGAGTGTTGAGTGTTGAGTGTTGAGTGTTGAGTGTTGAGTTGTTGAGGTGTTGAGTGTTGAGGTGTTGAGTGATGATGGGGCTGCCCGTGCGGTAACGAATGGAGAATAATTGACAAATTTTAATTTTGAAGCAATTGATAAAGCGTATTTTATGCTACTCTGACCTCTAAACTATTGCCCGTAAACCATCGACCGTGGACTATTGCCCGTGGACTATCGACTATCGACCATGGACTATTGACTATTTAAACATTCAACCAATAAGTAAATTTTAGCACCAAAGCGCGGTTTTTGGTCATAAAATTTTCTGGCAAATAATTGTCGGTATAAACCACAAACAAGTCGGAGGCGGGCTTGTAGCGCCACTGCAAGCGGGAGTTGAGATTTACGTTTTTGGCTTGATTGTTATACTGCATAAAAGTGGCAAAAAAGAGTTTATTGCTAAACGTTACATCTATGCGTGGCCCAATAAGCCACAAATCAACTCGGTTCCAGGGAGCGGACATCTCAATGCGGTTGTAATTGGCACTGAGCGTGGCTGCTACGTAAGGTTGGTAGCGGTAGCCTATTTCGCCCGTTAAACCAAGCCGCGTGCCGTCGGCGTAGTAGCCGCCGTAGCGCGTGCTAAACCCAAAGGTAAGAGGTCGCTGCGGACTCGACGTAAACTCGCTGCCAAACGCCACCCAACTGTGCAACGTCCCCGCCGCAAGGCGTTCGCGGCCCGAATTGGTAGGGTCGAAGGGAGCTTGGAGCGTGAGTTTGTTGCCGCCCAAAAACAACATTCCCATGGCGCGGTTCAAAAAATTGAACTGATAAGCAGCGTACATTTCGTTGTCCACCATTTTGCCCGATTTGTTCCAAAACGTAACTCCGCCTACTACGGGGCCGTGGCTGATGAGTTTTTTAGATTTTATAAATTTCAAATACGATACTTGCGGCGTAACTTTATAATACCCGCGCCGCGTGGCGTTTGGCACAAAACCCACTTCGGCGTTGTAGTTTTCGCCTACGTGTTCGGCCTGAAACTGCACCGACCATTTGGTATTATTAAAATTAATACTGCCTGCTTGTACCCAACCTCCGCCCTCTATATTTGGGCTAAACGACCTCAAAATCAAGGCTTTACCCGTCCAGAAGTTGTTTTGAGAAGCCAAGTTAAACTCCGCGCCCACGTTGCGATTGTAGCGCGAGTAAGCTCCGTTTAGCACTTCGTCATAGTTCAACGATTCTTTGTTTATCATCAATAAGCCTACGTTAGAACGGGCCAATACGCGGCGTTGGAGGGCCAAGACGGAAAAATTTTGGCTTGGTAAATCGTCTTGGGCGCGGGTCTGCATATTGAGCGCACCAATGCGCCAGTCGCGGTTGAGTTTGCCACTGAGCCGCGCCCCAAACTGAATAGGAACGCCCAAACCAATGCGCCGCGAAAAAAATGGCCGCAAAGTACTGTACCCAAAACTCGAAAATAAATCGGCGTTTTCTAAAAAAAACTGACGGCGTTCTGGAAAGAACAACTCAAAACGATCGAGGTTGGTTAGCTGCCGGTCCACGTCCACCTGCGAAAAGTCGGGATTAACGGTCAAGTCTAAATTGAGGGCCGACGTAAGCGCAATTTTGGCATCACCGCCAATGTCGCGCCGAAAATCAGTGTCGGTATTTTTTTCATGATTTTTGGTTAAACCACCCAGCACGTACGGAATCAGCGAAACGTTGGCGCGGGGCGAAGGCGGCGGGGTTTCCCATTCCAGTACACCCGTGTAGGCCAACGTTGAAGACGGAAATTGACGTGGTACGGGAGCCCAAGCCGATTTTTCGTTGAGGGTGAGGTCAAGTCGGCTAAAATTGATACCCCAGCGGGTTTGGTCAGATTTGTAACGAATAGATTTGAACGGAATGGCGGCTTCCCACGTCCAGCGGTCTTCGTAATTACGGCTTTCCGAGGTCCATTTGTTGTCCCAACTTAGGTCTATTTGTCCGCCGTTGGCCTGCTGTCCGTCCCACTGCCCGCCTGCGGCATTAGAGCCAAACGAAAAGCCGTTGAGCTGGTCGTCGAAGGGGTCGAGAAAAAAAATAAAGTTGTCGTTTTTGCCAAAATTAAAATCGCGTTTCAACGATTCTACCACGAGCGTGCCTTTGACGGGCTTGTAATTAACGACCACGATGTAGATATTTTGCTGGTCAAAGGTCATTCTTACCTCCGTTTTGGTGCGGGCAAAACTGGTATCGAGCGGCGTAATCATAAAAAAATTGTTGGCTACTTGGGCATCTTTCCAAGCTGCGTCGTCGGGCAGACCGTCTATCCGAATAGGCCCAGTAGCGGGTTTTATTTTGTACCGATACGATTCATTTTTCTTTTGGGCAAACGAAACAGTGGTAAAAAAACAAAACAATAAAGGCAGTAAACGAGGAAGTAACATATCGAATAGTTAAATTATGAATTAATAAGCCCCGCGCAAAGCGGGTTTACTCATTTGGAAGAAATTATGGGAAATTAAGTGGTGCTGCTGTGATGCGGGGCCGCCCGTGCGGTATTATTATTGGTGGCACGACTGATTTAATGCGCTGAATAAGAGTACTTTAAGTAATAGTCGTGCCACCAATTAAATATGCGCAATTACTTATGGGAAATTAAGTGGTGCTGCTGTCGGAGGCTCTTTGTTTGTAATAAATTTCTTCTTCGGGCAGGTTTTGCGGGTCTAAATACCACGGCAAATGGCGTGCCACGTACGGATAAACGGTGCGCAAACCTTTGGCGCGGTGGTCTCCCTTTGCGCCTGGTCGGTAGAGCGCGAAAGTGGTATCGATGGGTGCGTCGTAGGCCCATTCACTGCGTTTGCGCTGCCAATATTTGGACTCAATGGCCACGATTTCTTGTTTTTTTGGAAAACAATCGGGCAAATCGTCTATTTTTAAACTAAAACCTACTTTTTTGATGTCGGCGTTTTCGGCCAATAATTTCAAAAATACCTCCATAAAATCTTTGGGACACTGGGCGATGGGCAGCAAGTCGGGGTCGGTATAAACGTAAAAATCGTTTTTAAATTCTTCAAAAATGGGGCTTTCCCACAGCGCCATGTAGCCCGCATTTTTGCCCAATAACACAACGCGATGGGGGCAATTTTTGTAATATTCGAGCAAAGGCGGGTAAGTAGAGGCATTGTCCAAAATCACGATATGAGTCATTCCTGCCTGTTCGAGCCACTCGATGAGCAACAACGGATACGCCAAGCGATTGAAGTTATTGATGATGATGGGAATGTTTTCGGGATTTTGGGGGAGTTTCAAAGCGGGCATTACCGCGTTGAGAAAGTGGCGTTTTACTTCGCCAAAAAAACGAACGAAGGGTGCTTTGAACCACCGCCGAAAACGCTTAAAATTGTCCATAAGTAGGCTGTTTTATTGAAAATGAGGCCGATATTTCACGCTGTTCAACGCGAAATTAACACAATTTTGCCACGCTGGCGTTCGCAGGGCAACATAAGTGGTTCTTTTTTACAAAATAAAAGCTATTTTTACGAACTCGTCTATTATACCACCACCTTATTAACCCACAAACCACATGAATGTACGTTTTATGCTTCCGCTTTTGGCGTTGCCGCTGTTGAGCACCGCTCAGTCTGATGACAGTGAGGCCAAATTACTCAAAAAAGCCGCTAAAATTCACGAAAAAGCCTTTACCCTCGACACCCACGCCGACACGCCCATGCTGTTTTCACGGCCCGACTTCAATGTGTCGGTCGAGAACGATGCCATCAAAACGCGCTCAAAAGTAGATTTCCCAAGAATGCGCAAGGGCGGACTTGACGCTATTTTTTGGGCGGTCTATTTGGGGCAAGGCCCGCGTACGCCCGAAGGCCACGCCACGGCCAAAGCCAAAGCCCTCGAAATTTTTGATAGCATTGACAAAAACTTAAAAAAATACCCCAACGATGCCGAACTGGCACTCACACCAGAAGACGGCCTACGCATTGGCAAAACGGGCAAACGCGCCATCTACATTGGCGTAGAAAACGGCTACCCCATGGGGCAAGATTTGGGTATGTTGCAGGTATTTTTTGACAAAGGCGCGCGCTACATGACGCTCTGCCACTCGTCCAACAACGACATCTGCGACTCATCTACCGACCCGAAAGGAGCTGAATACCAAGGACTAAGCAAATTGGGCGAGCAAGTAGTAACCGAAATGAATCGTCTCGGTATGGTCGTTGACATCTCGCACGTGTCCGATTCTACTTTTTACGATGTCATTCGGCTTTCCAAAGCTCCTATTGTGGCTACGCACTCGTGCGCCCGCGCCCTGTGCGACGTGCCGCGCAACCTCACCGACGATATGCTGCGCACGCTTGCCAAAAACAACGGCGTGATTCAGCTCAATTTGTTGAGTGCTTACGTAAAAACAGCTAAGCCCAACTCCGCCAAAGATGCCGAAATGAAGTCTTTTTTGGCCAAATGGAACGTGAAAGGGCTGCCGGAGATGATGACCAAATTGAGCAAAGAAGAGTCCGAAAAAGCATTTGCGGAATACACCCAAATGCAAGAAAAATACCTCAAAGACATGGCCACCGTAAAAGATGCCGTGGACCACATTGACCACTTCGTCAAAATAATGGGCATTGACCACGTGGGCATCGGGGCTGATTTTGACGGCGGCGGGGCGCTGGCCGACTGTTTCGACGTGAGCCAATACCAAAACTTGACCACCGAACTCGTGCGGCGCGGTTATTCGGCCAAAGACATCAACAAAATCTGGTCGGGCAATTTCTTTCGGGTAATGAAAGCCGTGCAGAAAGTGGCTGAGAATAAAGTGTGAGTTCACCAAAACATTAAAAAAACAGTTTCGTTGGCGTATGCCATAGCCATAAATACAGATTCTGCAAAAAACTAAAAGAATCACGGTAGTAAAATTACTGGCCTACATTATCAGCAGCAGGTTGCTGCGTCTGAGCGGCCAAGTACGATTTGTATAACCGCTTAATTGCTCTTCGTTTATAGATAATAAAGAGATACCGTTGGTTTGATTTTGTTTGAATGAAAAGGCGGTTGGGAATTAAGAACAAAAACGCCCTATTTTTGATTTTTTTGATGTCTCCAAACGACAAATGAACGGGCTTTATGAGGTGATCATTACAAGGAAAAAGTAGGTTCAGTGCATTACTGTTTGGGTAGTCGCAAGGCGTGGCAGCAAAAAACAAACTATCCTTTGTTGCATAAATTTTCCCACCTACTGAACTCTGTCCAATAAGCGGAGTGTAAGATATATTTATCACAATCGCTGCATTGGCTTTGATGGGTATTTGAGCAAAGATATTTTGAAATGAGGAGTAAAAAGCAAGAGTCCAAATTAAGTTTAATACTATTTTTCTATTCATGAAGGTGTTGTTTAATCATTGTAAAATAGCCTACTTACAATCAAAGACCTAAAGGTAAAAAACTGATTGTTTGTCAATAATTTTACTAAAAAGTTATCGTACATCTTCTAAATTAAGTACGAATTTGGCTCGTTCGTATTACATGAACCAAGAGCGCCAAACTCGTACTTACATCACTTTTCACCTCAACAATTATTTAATTCGATGAAGCCAAAGATATTACCTTGACTACTAGGTACTTGTTGTCCGTAATCAACTACAACAAAACAATAACCGTTTAATACTACTGCTAAACCACCAAGTAAACCTATTCCTGCTCCAACAGCAGCTAAAGCTTGAGCATCTTGACCAGTTATTGCAGATGAAGTAACTGCAACTATTGCCACAGCCCCTATTGCAATAACAACAACGGCTACAACAACGGCCACTATTATTACGGTAACAATGACATTAACTAACGAACACAACCAACAAGAAGTCTTACCGTTTCTTAGATTTTGTTCGGCCTGCCTTTTAATATCTTGATAATTATTTTTAAGAACTTGAATTACTCCAGAAAACATTGCTTTTTCTTCTTGGGTCAAGTCAGTTGCCTTTTCAGTATCCTTCTCTAAATCGGTGATTTTGTCAAACACCTCTTTGTCTGTTTCGATATTTTTCTTGGAGGCTTTTTCTTTAACCTTTTCAAGTTCTTTTCCGAAATTGAGAATCTTTTTCCGAACAGCTTTTGAAATATTTGAAGAATTTATCTCTTTATTGACCTCGTCTATGTTCAACTCCGCCCCCGAAGTCCTGGCATTTTTATTACCAATGAAAAACCTATCTAAAAACGAGTTCTGAGTAAAAATAGTATGAACTTGAGTAGAATTAGGGTTGTTCAACTGAGCAATTTTAGACATAAAAACATCCATAGCATACCGCTGAGATTTTAATCTCATATCAACTTGCTGCAACGTTTGACTTAAAGCCTCGTACTCATTTGTAGGTAGAGGTCCTGAATCGTGGTCAATTGTTTCAGAAATGCTGTCTTTGCAACTTGAAAACAATAGAAGACTCACAAAGACGAAAACAGAGGCCAATTTTGACCATTTTATCGGTAGAGCGTGTGATACAGATTACACAAATTTTATGAATCACAATAACTGATTTATTGTGTAGCAGTGAGAATATAGCCATTGATAAAATCTCCAAAAACCAAAGTGTAAATTTTGCCCAAGGAGACGTAACCAATCACAACAATGGCTTGGAAGAAAGGGAGCGTGATTTGTATGAAAAGCGAATTAAACACTTGGAAGACGAAGTGACATTTCTTCGAAAACTGATAGAAAAGTAGTATATGCCGTGCAGAAGGTAGCTCAGTAGTTTTTAACAGAAAAAGTGCCGAAAGAACTGCTCTTTCGGCACTTTTTTATTTACGTTTGAGCGTGTTATTTGCCAAACAAACCTCCCAGCAGCGAGCCTAAGCCGCCACCGCCCTGCTGCTGGCCACCGCCGCCACCGAGCATGCTGCCGCCCACGCGGAGCAAGTCGTTCATGTCCAATTTGCCGTCGGCCAGGGCATAGCCAATTTGGTTGAAATCAAAACCGCTGCCACCTTGCGCTTGCTGCTGCTGCTGGCCACCGCCGCCGAGCAAACCGCCCAACACGCTGTTAAAATCCATGCTGTTGTCGTTGGCATTGCTGGTTTTAGAAATCAACGAAGCCAACAAACCTGGCAACACTTGCGCCACAATGCCGCCCGCCGCGCTGTTTGAAAGGCCAAATTTTTCCATTAAGCTACCAATGGCGTTCTGGGCTATTCCGCCCACTACGGGGTTTCTCATTAAACCACCACCTTGGCCAGCTTGGCCAGACAAAAGCCCGATGATATCGGCTATGCCACCACCTTGCTGGGCGTGTTCTTGCAAACTTCCCAACACCGAGTTAGCAATGGTTTGCTGGGCTGCGTCGTTGTGCTGGTTAGGAATGGCGGGGTTGTTTATGATGGCATCTTGCGAATGTTCTTTTACGAGACTAAGTAGTTGCTCTAACATGATTTGGTAGTTGTTTAAAAGTTGAAGTCAAAAGTAATAAAAAATAAATTTTCTTACGGCATTTAGACAAAATTTGACCAAGAAGTAACATGTTCTGTGTTAAATTACAAACAAAATACAAAATATTATTTGGGATGTATATAATTATTATCAAAAATGGTGTTACTACTAACGACAGCAAAA
>REAB01000168.1 GCA_004293645.1 Cytophagia bacterium
CGTGGGGATTGCTATGAATAAAACAAATATATTTTCATTTATTTTATGCAACCGCTTTATGGTTGTTAACGTAAGGTTTCTTACTATTTACAACAGCCACCACCCTTAACACTAACTTATTTCTTATAGCATTCATAATACTCATACCATTTTTACCTTCCTTCTTTTTTCTTTCGTAGTAATCCTTAAATTCTGGATAATATCTTAACGTTGACATGGCACATAAATGAAGCATTTTTTTAAGCTCTTTATTGGCCATTTTATGTACTCTTTCACGACCTTTTATACTGATACCACTCGTGTCTTTAAAAGGAACTACGCCAGCATAACAAGCTAATTGTTTACCACTAATTGATCCTGCAAAATTGTTGGTACAAGAAATAATGTATAATGCCGTTAAATGACCTATACCAGGTACGGTTACTATTAGGTTATAATTTGTGGCAATAGCAGTGTCTTTAACTACTATTTTCATTAATTGGGCTTCAACTATTTTTATAGATTTTTCAAGACCTTCGAGTGCCGCCTTATGTGCATCTTCCATCAGTTTTTGAACTGGTTTAGAATTTGATAATTTCAACTCATTCAAATATTTTTTGATATTTCCCTGTTGTTTTAATAAATTACTTCTTGCGGTCATTAAGTCCTTTATCTCTATAAAAACAGGGTTTAAGGGTGCTGTGGCTTTTATTTCATCGGCATGCTTATGTGCATAGTTACACAAACGCTTACTGTCTATAATATCGTTTTTTCCTCTTACTAGACCAAAGCTCCATTTGATATGAGCGGCATTACCTATGTTTATAGGTAAAGAATGTTCGCTACAAAAACGCCAAATTAAACGGTGATAAACTCCAGTGTTTTCTATTACCAATAGTGTATCGGTATTAAAACTAACTTTATGATTTTTGAGGTATTTGTGAAACAGTTTTATGCCCTGCTCAGTATTCTCAAAACGTTCAGTATTCATAGGTTGTTTTTGGTGATTTACAACGCTCATTACTGACAAATCGAAATAGGGTTTTGATACATCAATTCCCAAGTAAAATTTAGTGTCTCCGTTCATAATTATATTTTTTATATTTGATAAATAATGACCGTTTTTGCCCCATCGTCCTAGTCCTTTATAATGGGTATTTAACCCTAATTGCTATATGGACACTAAGGGAAAAAACAGCAGGGGATTTTATCCCCACATGGGTAGTTAACCCTGACACGTTCTTAATGCGCCCCTGCTGTTTGGTCATTTATTTCATAAAATAAATGATTTTTCAAATGAAAAAAAAAATAAAAAATTTTGTAATAGTAAAGAAATTTTTGTCCCTCATTTAACTTTTCAAAGCTAAAGGACACGAACCAAGGCTGGGGGAGCCTTAATTATATACTATTTCAATCTCTTTAGGGATTTGAGATAGCAGTTTTTTATGCTGTTTAAATTTACTACTAAATAAATGGCGGGTAATGTAAAAATCTAATAATATACCTCCCTCACCCTCAATTTTATATTTAATATAATTGTGATTAAAATCTTGTTGCTTAAGTTCAACCCTTATTAATTTAACATCTTTCCAATATAATAGCATTTCTTTCTTATACCGCAACTTCATATAGTCCGGAGTAGCTTCTATTGTGGCATTCAAATAGAAGGGGAAATATATTAATAACGAACCTACAATAGTACCTAATAAACAAACCCAAGTCAAGCCATCTGATACGTATGGTGAAATCAATAATCCCACAAAGGCAATCAATCCTGGCAAAGCATTTATTGCTTTGGTCCTGTCCAACTGGCCTTTATCTGAAAATATATTAACTTTTATCATAATTGTCCGTCTAAAATGTAGTAGTACCATTTTTGTGAATTGTGCCTCTAATCGTTATTTCGGGCAAAATTACCCCCCGCTCTCGCAAGTTTAGCGAAGCGTAACTTGTGAGGGTAAATAAGTAAAGTTTCCAACTTTACAACCATAAAAAATTTATAAATATAAAAT
>REAB01000213.1 GCA_004293645.1 Cytophagia bacterium
AGGTTGTTGGTGTTGTTGCGCAGGTCTTGGATGCTGGTGCCACCGCCAATGTTCTCCCAGCGTTGGTAGCTGATGCTGCCCGTGTTGGGGCAGGTGGGAGGAGCCACCGTACAACCTGTGGCTTGCAATATAAATCGTTGGTTGGCATTTTCATTAATACCACCACTCCACACCTGTAAAGGAGCTACATTGTTTTGAATAGCACCTTCTACCTCTAATGCCCTACCAGTGAGCATTTTGGGTAAAATAAGGTGCGATCCGTCGGGACGCCGTACAAACCACCACTTTTGGAGATTATCGAAAGTAAAATCGTTGGCTTGAACAGGCAAATCACTACCTGATGTATTGGGAACGCTAAAGACTTTGCCCGTTGATTTGGCTTGAATGATGTATGATGCTTGATCAACCGACGTAATCTCCATAATTTGTTGAGCACTACCGTTGGCATCAAGTTGGCGGATTCTGGCCCCATTGTTACTGCTTTCGGGTTGTAATGCTTTATCAGAATGTTGGGCTTTGATGATGTAGCAGCCATTGGGCAACACAGCATTATTATTGGCGCAACTCCGAAAATAACGCCCGCCAACGTTAGCCGCGTTCCACGCATTGGTAACGGCCTCCTCTTCAAACGAACAATCTCCGTATAAATCGCGGGCAGCTTGAATGGTGGCGTTGCGCATATCTGCGTAGTTTGAGCCTGATTGCAGGTAAACCGCCAATGCGCGATATACAATGGCGGTTGCCCTATCAAAGTCAATGGGGTTGATTTGAATGTTAGGGTTCACACATTGCCCCGTACAGATAGTCTGAAACCATTTGTTCATAACACCACTGTTGATATGGACACCACCATTATCAAAACCATCGTTTACATCGTGCCAATTAGCTCCAAAATACCTGTCTGGTTGTGCTATGCGCCCACGCCATAGTTCCGTTGGGATTGCAGGCGGATTTTCTAAACTTCTGAGAGCATATCCTATATCTTCTCCATACAACCAATTCCAACCATTGAGATTGGTTGGAGTTTGGGGGGTGATAAGCACATTTCGCTCCAAAGCAGTACCGAAAATATCAGATATACTTTCATTCAACGCGCCTGATTCACCCCAGTAGGTCAAATTTGCGGTGTATTGAGTAACTGCGTGCATGTACTCGTGTCCTAATTGGTCTATATTTACCCAACTGGTATTGGTTCCGTTGGTACGGCCAAAAGTTATTTGATTGTTAGGTATGCCAGACCAAGAGGCATTTTGGTCAGGCCAGCCTGTAACTACTCTTGGATACAAGCCTTGCCCATTAACCCCGTTTCGTTGGATGTTTGGAGCTTGTCCAAGATATTGGTGCATTCGTTGCGTAAGCCAATGGGCAGTTTGAGCATCACGACTACCTACTTGCCCTTGCCAGTCTGTGCCGTTGGGATTTATTACATCGGGTAAATTTGCCCAAGTAATACTTGTTGCAGTAGCCATGCGGGTATTGAGTGCATTGTTAAAAGCACTCAATCTAAGCTGGGTGTTGTTGGCAGGGTTTGGTTCAGTTTCAAAAGTAAGATTAGCTTGCCCATTGAGGTAGCGAGGGTTATTGGGAATAAAAGTAGAAGCCAACATCGGTGCGCTGGGAGTTCCTACGGGGTTGAATATTTCTGGTGCAATTATGCTCGACTCGACTGGGGCAGTACTGCCTTGCCGATGCACTAAACACGAATGAATCAACGATATTTTTTTGATAACTTCGCCCGTGTTAGCATCTACATACACCCGAAAGGCATTGAGGGTTTCGTTGCCATAAATGTTGAAGGCATAAGCCAAACGAAAGTTAGTGGCTATGGCTTCGTCATTCAAACGGGCAAAGAGTAACTCGCCTTTTTCTTTGTTTACTTCTTTCTTTTTGAAGTCCGCCAAGTTCAATTTCATAGCGACCAAAGCCAAACCTAACGCCTTGTTTTCAGAAATGGGCTTGGATACATCAAAATTTAGTCCGTCGGGTATTTTGCCGTGGCCAAGCGTCAATACGCCCTCAATAGATGAGTGTAGGGTAAACTCAACTCCTTCGACTGGAATATTTTTGTAGTGAAGTTGAAACCTCTGATACCGACTTTGCTTTCGGTCAGTTTCTTCTTTGAAGATTTTGAAGTCGTAATCTTTACCGAGGCCCAGACTACTTCCGTAGTCTTTGAAGAAAGTATTTGGATTTATTTTGGCCTCTTTTTTGAACTCTATCCACCCGTTTTCAGTGGTCTTAATGGTGAGTTCCTTGAACGATTTATCGTTTTCACGCAAATATTTGGGTTGGTATTTTTGTGCCAGTAGCCCCCCTCCCCCCATAGACTAAACATAAAATGATAATTAAAAGTATCTTTTTCATAGTTTCAAGTGTTTTAGTTTGCCATTTCTATTCTATCAATTCGGATATGTAATACATCGCCTATTACGGCAGTAGGACAACTATCGCAGTTGTAAATGTCCCCCCAAACACGATATTTGAACGGTTGAGGTTGCCCATCTACATACGTATTCTGTAATTTACCCTCGTACAAAAGCTGTTGCTGGTAGCAAAAAAAAGGAGCACCTGCCACATTTTCAATTAACAGCCCGCTACCCCATACGTCAGCTCTGGCATTTTGTATAGTTTTCCTATAGGTCATTTTTTGGTCAGGGGCACCACAATCGGCACAAATGCATTCTTCTTTCTTACAACTCACACTCATACACAGCACAGCGGCTATATAGAGCCAGGGTTTCCATTGTTTTTTCATGTTGTTTGTTTTTGTTTAAAAGGTTCAACCATTGGTACTACTCACAAAGGGCGGGTGTTGCATAGGCGTAGCGGGCTAAGAAGTGGAGAGATGTGCCAAATATAATCACAAAGTAGTACGGTTGTTTGATTTAGCTATAAAAATTTATCAAGCGGCAGTTTTGGGCAGTAATGCACTTATGGTGAGGTAGTTGTGGGGTGGTTTTTTGAGGTTTTCTTGCTGTAAAGTTGGCCTGTTTTAAGGTCAAAGATGGCGGGGATTTGTTGCGTTTGTGGTGGGTAGCGGTCGGAGACCTTTTGACACCCGTGCGTACGGGGCCGCCCGTGCGGTTAAAAACTACGCACAACTTTTTGCCTTTTTCTGAACAGCCTATATCAAAGATGTTGTTTGGGGTGCGGATAGAATCAAATGTAAAGAAAGTGGAAGAATTAGGATGATAGCATCGGCAATTAATAATGCAGTTAATAGAGTAAGAAAATTTAACATAGGGGATGGTATAACGGCTTTTAGAGAGGACATGAGTTTTAATCTTGATTTGGCAATATCCTGTATATCAATAAGTTAAATTACAATGAAAAAGCCGTTCAAGTTTTTAATAATTTAAATTTAATCCCAAAAGTTGCACTTGTAACTTGAATGTAGCTAATCAATACAATAAAGTGTGATATAAAAAAAATATTTCTCTTGTGTTTGTGCGGTCATTTGCTGTTTGCACAGTCGCCCAAAGACCCAAAATAATGCGAACAAATATCTGATTGTCAGATGTTTAACGCGGATAATTTTTTGCGTTAAATTTAAAACATTAACCCGGGAACTGCGCGGGGTTGGTTTCGCTCATGAGTTGATAAACGGCTTCAAACACGTCTTCTGCGTTGGGTTTAGAGAAATAATCGCCGTCTGAACCGTAAGAAGGGCGGTGGGCGTTGGCCGAAATAGTACGCGGCGGCGAATCGAGCCACTGGTAAGCGTTTTGTTCGTCCATGACTTGCTGCAACATATAGCCCGTAGCGCCGCCTGGCATATCTTCGTCGGCAAAAATCACCCGATTGGTTTTTTTGATAGATTCTACAATGGTGTGGTGGCGGTCGAAGGGCAGCAGTGTTTGCACGTCTATTATTTCAATTTCGATGCCCATTTCAGCTAATTGGTCGGCGGCTTCTTGCACAATGCGGCACATGGAGCCGTACGTAACTATTGTAACATCGCTGCCCGTGCGCAACACTTCGGGCTGGCCGAGCGGCACGCAAAACTCGCCCAAATTGCGGGGCATAGCTTCTTTCAGGCGGTAGCCGTTGAGGGGTTCTACGACGAGCGCGGGGTCGTCGCCGCGCAGCAGGGTATTGTACATTCCAGCGGCTTGGGTGAGGTTGCGCGGCACGCACACGTGCAGGCCACGCAAGCTGTGAATGACCACGGCCATGGGCGAGCCAGAGTGCCAAATGCCTTCGAGGCGGTGGCCACGGGTGCGCACAATGAGCGGCGCTTTTTGGCCGCCTTTGGTACGGTATTGGAGCGAGGCCAGGTCGTCGGTAAGGGTAGCTAAGGCATAATAAATATAATCGAAATACTGGATTTCAACAATGGGCCGCAAGCCACGCATGGCCATGCCAATGCCCTGCCCAATGATGGTGGTTTCGCGGATGCCCGTGTCGGTAATTCTGATTTTGCCGTGTTTTTCTTGCAGTCCCGCAAAGCCCTGGTTTACGTCGCCAATCTGGCCTACGTCTTCGCCGAGTGCTACAATGCGCGGGTCGTTGGTAAAGAGCGCGTCAAAATTAGCCCGCACCACCTCACGACCGTCCACCATGGCGGGGTTTTCGTCGTATTGAGCAGCCACGGCGGCTACTTGCAGCGGCGACTCTACCGACTGACTGTACAAATGCGAGCTAAAACGGTCTTTGTTGTTGGTATTTGATTGTTTGAGCCAGTTTTGGAGGGCGTTTTTGGCATTGTGTTCTTCAAAACGCAACAACCGCAACGCTTTGCGCACGGCGGCGGTGTTTTCGCGGTGAAGTAGGGTAGTCGAGCGGCGCAGTTCGTCGGCCATTTTGAGCAATTCGGTGGTGGCGTTGCTGTCGTGGGCGGCGGCTTCCAGCAGCACGGCGGCTTGGTTTTGTTCTGTTTTAATAGAATCTTGAAAAGCCTCCCAGGCCTCGTTGCGATCTTTTCGAATCAGTTTTTTGGCGGTTTCATTAATGGCTTCCAGTTCTTCGGAGGTAGCGTAGCCGTTGGTCAAAATCCAATTTTTAAACTTTACATTGCAGTCCCATTCTTGTTCCCAAGTGAGGCGTTCTTTGCTTTTGTAGCGCTCGTGCGAACCAGAAGAAGAGTGCCCTTGTGGTTGCGTAACTTCCTGAACATGAACCAGTACGGGTACTTGTTCCTCTCTACAAATACGCGCTGCTTTTTGGTAGGTTTCGATGAGCGCGAGGTAGTCCCAGGCTTTTACGGTCAATATTTCCATGCCCAGTTCGTGGTCGGTGCGTTGCAACCCCGCCAATGCTTTGGAGATACTGGACTTGGCCGTTTGGTAAGAAATGGGCACTGAAATACCATAGCCATCGTCCCAAACTGATGTGAGCAGCGGCACTTGCAAGACGGCGGCGGCGTTCATGGTTTCCCAAAACATACCTTGCGAGGTGGAGCCGTCGCCGATGGTGCCAAAAACAATTTCGTTGCCCTGCCGCGAAAAGCCCGCCAAGTGCGACAACGCGTGGTTGTGGCGGTATAGTTTGGAGGCATAGGCCAAGCCCAGCGAGCGGGGCATTTGGCCAGCCGTGGGGGCTAAGTCGCAAATGTGGTTGTAGGTATCGGTCTGCGATTTCCAGAGGCCATTTTCGTCTAAATAGCGCGTGGTGTAGTGATTGTTCATGGAGCGGCCTGCCGTGTTGGGGTCAAAATACACGTCGGCGTGGCCGTAGAGCTGCGAAAAAAACGCCCGCCAGGTCAGGCCATCTAAGGCGGCTACCACGGTTTGGTCGCGGTAGTATCCCGAACGAAAATCGCCTTTTTGGAAGGCTTTGGCCATGGCCAACTGGGCCAATTCTTTGCCGTCGCCAAAAATTCCAAATTTGGCACGACCGCCCATCACATCGCGGCGGCCCAGCAAGCTGGCCTGCCGACTTTCGCACATAATTCGATAATCTTGCAGGATATTTTGGCTCGTTAGAGCAATATCTTCGGTAAAAAGTTCGTTTTCTACCACGGTTTTAGGGGGTATGGGGTAAGTACTTGTTTTGGCAAGTAAAGGTAATACAAAAGAACGCACCTTTCAAAATTGAATATTTTTACGGTACTTTGTTAAAATTTTTTAGAAAAATCATTTTTTGGCAAAACTTTTGCACTGCCAATTAATGTTACTAAATAAATATGTTTTACCAAACTAAATTTTTATAATTAACATGAAAAAAGTTCTTTTGTTTTTTGTTGCCATTTTGGCGTTTAGCGCAATTAGTTACGCTCAAAAAGCCGCCATTTCTTTTCAAAAGTCAGAATTTGATTTTGGCAAAATTCAACAAGGTAAGCCTGTTACCAATGTGTTCAAATTCACTAACACGGGCAAAGAGCCACTCATCTTGGGTAACGTATCAGCATCTTGCGGCTGCACCACCCCCACTTGGACCAAAGAGCCAATTGCGCCAGGTGGAACGGGCGTAGTAAGTGCCACTTTCAATGCGGGCGTAATGGGCGCTTTCAACAAAAGCGTAACTGTACAAAGCAACGCCGAAAACGGTACCATTTATTTGACTTTGAAAGGCGAAGTAATCGCCTCGCCAACTCCTGCGGCTACTGCTGTTGACAAGAAAAGCAAGTAAGGCGTGTTTTATTGTAAAAAGGCATTGAGCTGCTCGTTCAATGCCTTTTTTTGTTTTTTGTCGGTTACTCATCGTAGCATTCACACCATGTTCAAAAACATCGTTCCCGTTTTATTAATTGCTGTTTTTTCTTGCAATAATACCCACCAAGAAACTACTTGGATTGCCACCGACAACTGCCTCGGTATCAAAGCCTTAGACAAAGAAGTAGAAGCCAAAGTACGGGCTTCCATCAAAGGTGATCTGAAAGCCGCGCGGCTTGATTCGGTATTTCAGCAAAAAGTAAAAATGGGCGGCTTCAACGGCAACGTCCTCATTGCCCAAAACGGCGTGGTGCTTTACAGGCGGTCGTTTGGCTACGGGCAAATAGAAAATAAAGACACCCTGCGGCCCGAATCGAAGTTTCAGTTGGCATCGCTTTCCAAGACTTTTACGGCGGTGGCCGTTTTGAAACTGTACGAGCAGGGCAAATTGAGCCTCGAAGACACCATTCAAAAATTTATTCCGCAATTTCCGTATTCGGGCATTCAAATCAAATCGTTGCTGTCGCACCGCAGCGGTTTGCCCAATTATGCCTACGTACTCACCGACAGCGTGCGCAAGCGCAACCGTTTTCCTTCTAATGACGACATTGTGCGGTGGTATTGCTACGTAAAACCCAAACTCTACAACTCGCCCAATCGCCATTTTAGTTACTCAAACACCAATTATGCCCTGCTCGCCACCATCATAGAGCGGGTATCGGGGCAGCCGTTTGAAGTTTTTTTGCGCAAAAATATCTTTGCACCACTCGGCATGCACAACACTTGGCTGACCACTACCCGCAACGATTCTATCAATATATTTAGAACGGTAGGCTACCAGTACAATCGTAAATTACCCAAAGACAACTACGACGATGTAATTGGCGACAAAGGCGTTTATTCTACTTCCGACGATATTTTGCGCTGGTACATGGGCCTCAACAGCGGTTGTTTGCTCAATCCGGCTACGCTCAAAGAGGCTTTTACGCCGCGCAGTTTGGAGCGGCGTGGTATCAAAAACTACGGCTATGGTTTCAGAATGCAAATAGACGAAGCCACGCAGCAACCCAAATACGTGTATCACACGGGTTGGTGGAAAGGCTACAATACGTTGATGTGGTTTAGTCCCAAAGACCAGTTTGTGGTCATTATTTTGAGCAATCGCTACAACCGCAACGTGTATCAAATCAAGTCCATCTTGGAGGTTTTACACGGTAAATCGAGCCCAATAACCGACGAAGTGGACGAGGAAATGTAGGTTTTTGGTTCATTAATTAGGATGAATTCCTAACCTTTTGCGCAAGTAGTTGTGGGTATTTAACTGGTGGCACGACTATTACTTAAAATGCTTTTATTCAGCGTATTAAATCAGTCGTGCCACCAATAATAATAGCATGGCGGCGGCCCCGCGTCGCAGCGGCGACCGCACGGGCGGCCCCGCGCCTCATTTTACTCAACTACTTAGTTGTGGGTATTTTGTCAAGTATTTGTAATTTATCGTAAAGCTATTCTGTTAAATGAAAACATTCAAAAGCATTGCTTATGCATCAGCAGGTCGCCCGCAGCAAGTGGGCGACGGCTTTGTGGGACAAAGTATGATTCCATCTAATCGTTTTGAAGATTTTAGCCCTTTTTTGCTCCTCGACCATCACGGCCCAATGCAGGTGAAACCATCGCGGACTCCGAAGGGCGTAGATGAGCATCCACACCGTGGTATTGAAACCGTTACGGTAGTATTTGAAGGTGCGCTTCAACACCGCGACTCGGCAGGCAATAACGGGGTGATTTTTGCGGGCGATGTGCAGTGGATGTCGGCAGCGTCGGGTTTGGTTCACGAAGAAAAACATGAACTCAATTTTTCCCGTCAAGGTGGCACATTAGACTTTATTCAATTGTGGGTAAACCTGCCCCGTGCGCACAAGATGGAAAAACCACGCTATCAAGAGCTTGCTTCTTCACAAATTCCGGTGGTAGCCCTCAATGAAAATACGCAACTACGGGTTATTTCGGGAGCGTTGGAAGGTATCAATGGCCCCGCTTTGACGTATTCATCGGTACTTTTGGCCGATGTAATTGTTTCGGGAGAAAGTTGGTTTGAATTGCAATTGCCCCAAAATCAAAACGTGGCTATCCACGTGGTAATGGGAGAAATAATGCTCAATAAGACCGAAAAATTGGCCAATAAGCACATTGCCAAACTCAGCCAAGCGGGAGAGTGGATTGAAATAAAAACAGAAAAAGAAGGCGCACGTTTCTTGATTTTGGGTGGCGAAGCCATCAACGAACCCATTGTAAGTTATGGCCCTTTTGTAATGAATACGCAAGCAGAAATCAGGCAGACCATCGAAGATTATCAGTCAGGGAAAATGGGCTTTTTGGAGGCGATTGAATACGAAAGTTGAGTTTTGAAGAGTTCTGAGGGCTTTTTTGTACAAAAACTCAAAATACACCACTTGCCGAAAAAATTAAGATTTGTGTGCAACGGCTCCCAATGCGGCAAGTACAAAGGAGTAGTGTACTCCAATAAAAAACAAATCCCCTAACTATTTGATAGTTAGGGGGTTATGTTGGTTTTATGTGGTAATGGACGGAATCGAACCAGTACAATTTGATTAAATCATATTTTAGTTAAATGCCTTAATTATCAATGAGTTACAATATACTACTGTTTTAATAGAACTTAATATAATTCAATAAGATTTAAATTTAGTGTCCCCCATAGTGTCCCCCAAACAAAAAAGTTTTATCTTTGCTACTGTTCGATTTTAAGACTTGAAAAATGGCAAAGATTACTTTTTACCTTCGTGATAAAGAGGCGATGCAACCCACGCCCATAGTTTTATATTTTAGGTACGAAAAAAAAACCGTCAAATACCCGACGGGCGAAAATGTGCTACCCAGTCATTGGAAAAATGAGTGTGTTTTGAAAAAAGACAGCTGCCAAGTAGAAAAAAATGCTCGGCTATCTAAACTCAAAGATACGGCGAGTGATATTTTTAGGCGTTTTGTGAACGACTACCACCGCCAACCCTCCACCGACGAACTACGCAACGAGTTTGACCACCACGCCGCCATGAACCCCAAAGGAGTGGCAGTAGAAAAACCGCTCGACCTAATGGGGTTTATTGACCAATATTTGCAGGACGCAAAAACCCGCCTCAACGAACGCACAGGCAAACCAATTCAGAAAGTTACGTTACTGGTGTATGAGCAGGCGTACCGCATTTTGAAGGAATTTAAAGACCTCCACTACAAACGCCGCCCATTTAGCTTTGAGCAAATAAACCACGGGTTCTACACGAAGTTTCAGCAGTTTTTGATTGCTGAAAAAAAGTTTTCTACCAATACCGTAGGCAAACACATTCGGACTATTAAAACTTTTCTACTTGAAGCCCAAGAGTGTGGCCATTTGTCAGATTTTAGCCCTCGAAAGTTTAGAGGAATAGAGGAACGTACCGACGCAATTTATTTAAATGCGGGCGAACTAAACGCCTTTTTTGAACTTGACTTACGCAAACAGCCGCCGCGTTTGCAGCGTGTCCGTGATTTGTTTATTGTAGGAGCGTGGACGGGTTTACGGTTCTCGGATTTTACACGCATCAAGCAAGAAAATATTAAAGACGGGTTTATTACCATACAGACCCAAAAAACCAATGAAACAGTAGTAGTGCCTATCCATGACCACGTGCAGGCCATTATGAATCGTTACGAAGGCATAACCGAAAATTCGCTACCCGTGCCGTTGAGCAATCAACGCATGAATGACTATCTAAAAGAAATTGCGGTACTGGCCAACCTCAACGAACCAATAACAGAAACCCACACCAAAGGCGGGCAAACCTTTACTAAGACCACACCCAAACACGAACTGGTAACAACCCACACCGCCCGACGGTCGTTTGCAACCAATCACTATTTGGCCAGATTCCCTACTATTTCTATTATGAAAATAACGGGACACCGCACCGAAAAGGCATTTATGAAATACATCAAAGTAACACCCCGCGAACACGCGGAGGCATTGAAAGACCATTGGAAGCAGGCCAGTCAGCTGGCCAAAGAAACCAAAGTATTGAAATTAGCCTAAACACCTATGAACTTTGACCAATACGGGCATCTTACGCCCTACGAATTGATAGAAACCGACTTGCTAACCTTTGAAAAAACGTTTGTAACCGACTTTGAACCGCTCCGCTCAACCACCCGCCGACCTATATTTACGGCGTATTTGCAGTACGTGGCCGAGTTGCGGCAAATAGTAGGTGGCGGGTTTTACCAATGGATTGATGGGAGTTTTGTAACGCAGAAACTAGTTTATTGACTTGGAACAATACCAACAGAACGCCAAAGAAATTGAGAAAATTAGATGGAAACGCTACACTAAAAACATAAAAACAGATGGCTCGTTTGTGATAGTTTACCCAGACCTCCACAAACAATACGGCATTTATAAAATGGAGCAAAAACGCTGGCTATTTGACTTTTCGACGCATTACTACACCAAACGACCCAAAGGAGTGATTGAACTGTACTGGTAAACCCGCTAAATTTTTAGAACAATGGAACAAATACAAGACTTGCTACTGGACACCGACCAACGCGCCGCCGCCGTTGCCAAACTGTTTAGATTGATTGAGATGGACACCGAAATAATTGGCCAATACCGCGCCAATGGTATAGACGATGCCCAAATGCAACAGTATGTAGATTTGAGAAACCAAAATTTGAAACAACTGGCAGACCTTCTACACACGCCCAAACTCAATATTCAGTTATCGTTTGACAAAGCCGCATAAACACCTATGACCTTTGACCAATACGGACACCTTACGCCCTACGAATTGATAACGATTGAGTTGCTAAAATTTTAAGACCATGCAAGAATTAGAAGATGCTCGCAACGGCGAACCGCCCAAAACGTTGCGTATGGCTCGATTGATAGAGATGATTGTGATGGATAATGAGGCCATTGCTACACATAGAGCGCACAACAGCCCGCCCGTGTTGATAGCACAATACACCGAACTACGAAACGACCTACTCAAAGGAACGGGTATAGCCGTACAACTAACGCAGCTGCGAAATGTGGCCTAAACTTATGACCGCTCGACATACGCAGGTGCTGGAACTAACCAATTTTGGCTCGGCTAAAATGTACAATTTGTACACCCATAAAAAAGGGCGACAGCCGCACCCGCGACCAACCACGCGCCCCGTAGTGCAATACGCACGCGCCCTTTTTTTTATAGTGTGTAGTTTGTGTCATTTTGGCAAAAACGGGGGCAGTACGCGCGTTAAGACTTCGGAAAAATCACGAGAGCAGGGTAAAACGGGAGCAGTACGCGCGTTAAGACTTTAGAAAAATCGTGAGAGCGAGTAATCTGGCAAAACGGGCAGAACCAGTACGCGCACGCGAGGCAAAAACGGAGTTTTCGGAGTCTATTAAAAAGGGCGTGAAAACTTAGATACTTCGCAATAGACCACAATAGAAATTTTGCTAATGGAAGAATCGAAAAAGAAAGAAGGCA
>REAB01000214.1 GCA_004293645.1 Cytophagia bacterium
TTATACTAATTTTTCCGACTACATGTTTAGTGGGCAATATGCTTGTGGATTAATTTCTCAAAAACTGTCAACTACTTTGGAAGCAATATGAAAGATGCCAAAACTTTTATTTATATTTTTCGTTTAGTTTGCGAGCGTATATTCCCCACTTAACCTACTGTAAATCATGGAAAAGATTTTTTCAGAATGGCTTGACAAAAATAAATTAAGGCAGCAAGAAGCAGCGGAGGAGTTGGGGGTATGCCAAACGACGATTCACAATTGGCGGAGCGGCAAAACCAAACCGAGGCTCAAATACATGGCCATCATTGCTCGACTGTGCAAGGTGGATATTGGCAAGCTCATGCCCGAAGACATGCAAGTAGAAATAAGCGCGCCTTCGATTCAAGAAGATGCCCTAAAAATAAACGCGCTTGAATTGTACCAACAGCTTTTTGAACTCAAAGACAACCTGCTCAAATCGAAAGATGAGTTGATTGCGTCGCAAAAGAAAGCCTACGAAGCCTTGAAAAAAGAAAACCAAGCTTTAAAAGCACGTTTAGCGGTTTTTTAGTCCAATTATGCGAGGAGATTGGGGCTATGAAAGCCGTGAAAGACACTGCTTTGCCAAGTACTAAATATTTAAACAATTGAATATCAGTGTTTTACCTGCGAGATACAATCGCTGAACCACCTCCGCCTCCGATTTTAAATCGGGGTAATTGAGGCACCCCAAAGTTTTATTTTTCTCACAAAACCTTCAACAACGCTTCTACTTGTTCGATTGAAGTGGCGGGAAAATTGGCAATCCGAATCTGAGAATCTTTGAACGCGCCGTAGCCGCTGCCCACAATCATTCCTTGCTTTTTGACTTGGGCAATGATGTCTGCCGATGGCTTTTGGCAGTTGGCTACTATCACCGTGCGCGAGCGGTGGCGGTCTTCTTTGACAAAAGTGTTGTATAAGTCGCTGTTTTCTAAGAACTTATAAATCATCTTGGCTTTGTCTTCGGTTTCTTTTCGTACCGTTTCTGCGCCAATTTGGTTGAGGTCTTCGGCTATTTTACCCAACAAATAAATCAACAGCACGTTGGGCGTGGCGGGGGTTTCGTATTTTTCGTAGTTTTTCCAAAGCACGGGCAGGTTGTGGTGCGCCCCAATGCTGTTGTCTTCGTATTTTTGCAGCCGTTCGGCTTTGGTCAAACACCTGTCGTTGGCAATCCAAACGCCCAAACCTGCGGGCAAACCAAAGGCTTTTTGGACCGAAAAGAAGGCGGTGTCCACCACGCTAAAATCAAGCGCTGGGTGCGGTGCCGACGACACCATGTCCACCGCAATGAGTTTTTTGGCGTTGCTGCGTTTGAGTTTATGAATGTCGGCCTCGCGCATCTGCACGCCCGCGCTGGTTTCGTTTTGGGTGGCACAAATCACCTCAGCGTATTCGGGTACTTCGACTTCGGCATAATCGAAGCCCTGGCCAAAAGGCTTTTCGAGCAAGTGGGCATATTTGCGCAACGAAACGGCGTATTCGTAAAATTTCTTTGAAAATGAGCCATTTACCAAGTGAAAACTCTCGTGTTCGACGCAATTGAGCAAAATACGTTCCCAAATTTCGGAAGCAGAACCCGCAAAAAAAATGCCGTGCGTGTCGGGAATGTTCATCAACTGCCGCAACTGCTCGACGGTAAATTTGTAAATATCCCGAAATTTTTGGCTGCGGTGCGAAATAGACCCCAACTGCTCGTTGAGGGCTGTTTGCAAGTGTTTCTCAAAAGTGGGGTACATTTGGGCAGGGCCTGCCGTGAAATAGGTATTTTTCATAATGGTTGTGCAAATAGTCGCTGATGGAATTGCAAAAATAAGCCAATTACTTTTTTTTCTCAAAATACTTGCAAACCGCTGTGAGTTCGCACGTTTGGCAGCGCGGACTGCGGGCTACGCACACATAACGCCCGTGCAAGATGAGCCAATGGTGCGCCCGCGCAATGAGGTCTTTGGGAATATACTTAACGAGTTCTTTTTCGACGGCCAGCGGCGTGGTGGCGTTTTTGGGTACCAGCCCTACCCGATGCGACACCCGAAACACGTGCGTATCTACGGCCATGGCGGGTTGGTTGTAAATTACCGACACAATGACGTTGGCGGTTTTGCGGCCTACGCCTGGCATTTTTTGCAAATCTTCGATGTTGCTGGGCACTTCACTCCCAAATTCTTCCAGTAACATTCGGCCCATGCCCACCAAGTGTTTGGCTTTATTGTTGGGATACGACACACTTCTAATATACTGAAAAACCTCTTCTACGGTGCCATTGGCCAACGCTTGGGCATCGGGAAAACGCTCAAATAGCGGCGGTGTTACCATATTTACGCGCTTGTCGGTGCATTGCGCTGACAAAATAACGGCTACCAGCAACTCGTAAGGATTGCGGTAGTGTAGCTCCGTTTCTACTTCGGGATAACGCTCCGAAAAATGATTGACCAGCAAACGATAACGTTCTTTTTTGAGCATAAGTGGTTTTTAAAAGTTGCTTCTCACCAATTTGATGGCAATGGCAATGAGAATGAGGCCAAATATTTTGCGCAATACGTCGGTACCAGCCGTGCCGAGTTGTTTTTCTATCCAAACCGACGAGCGCAGCACCAAGTAAATAAACACCAGATTGAGCAGAATACCCACAATGATATTGATTTCTTGGTAAGCCGCTTTGAGCGACAAAATGGTGGTCATAGTGCCAGCCCCCGCAATAATTGGAAACGCAATGGGCACAATAGAAGTAGCGCGGCTGTGGGTGGTGTCGTGCTTGAAAATGGTGCGTCCCAAAATCATTTCTAAACCAATCAAAAATAAAATTAAAGCACCTGCTACGGCAAAAGAGGCCACGTCCACCCCAAACAATTTCAAGATTTCTTTGCCCAAATACAGAAAGGCTATCATCAGGCCTCCCGACACAATGGTAGCGCGCCCCGCGTCAATACTTCCCGCTTTTTGGCGCAAGTCAATGATAACAGGAATAGACCCCAAAATATCAATAACCGAAAATAAAATAAGCGTAATAGAAGCGATTTCTTTGAAGTCTATCATGGGTTGTCGGTTTTTGGGCTGTTAGGCCACCAGTCAAAATTATCGGCAATAATCAGTTCGTTTTTTTGAAAATGCAAAGTTGTTTTCATCGGAATTGTTCTGTACTGCAACTGATATTTGGCAGCAAGTTGGCGTATTTCGGGGGTGTCGTCGTAGGTGAGCATAAATTTACCCGCAATTTGGGCAGTGAGCTTAAATAGTTGCTCGTGGTCTATATCGTAATGATTGTAAAGCCTTCTACCAGCTATGGTATAAGGTGGGTCAATAAAAAAATAAGCAGCTGGATTGGCTACATTTTTTTCGAGTACTTCAAAGGCATCGCCAGCAATAAACGTGATTTTATTTTTTATATAATCTATGGCTAAAATTCTGTCTCTTAGCGTTTTAGGATACCAGCGCGAAGTAAGCCCTTTTCCATTTTCACCGTTTTTTATCATTCCTGAGCCTTTGGCCAAAATACCACCGTGAAAAACCCTATTTTTTAGTATGGTACAAAAAGCAACATCTTGAAGTGCCTTGTTGGGTTTCTCCAATTCTGCTTTTACATTATTGTAGGTTAAATCATAATTATAGATTTTTTCGGCCAGCCAGCCATTTTTACCATTCAATATCACTTCCCAAACAGCAGCTACTTCCTCATCTATTTCTACCATTGTAACGTGTTCTGCCAATTTTTCAAAGGCAGCGGTTAAACTGACTATGCCCCCTCCCGCAAATACTTCAATGAGAATTGGAGCAGGTTTTGGCGTTTGTTTTAGCCATTTTCTAACTATGGGTATGAGCCAAGTTTTACCACCAGGATAACGAAAGGGGCTACGTTGTGGCACGGAAGCCACATTGACCACCTCTTGGCTGGTTGGGGTATTGCCTAAATCGAATAATGTCATCTGGTTTTTCATTCTGCTACTATATTTTCAAAATCTTGCATTTGCCCTTTGCTACCCCTCTTTTTTGCGCTTAATTTCTTTTGTAATGCGCTGGTAAAATCTGAAATAGACCCTGCTTCAAATTTCGCAATCTGTTCTAAAGCATTGGTGAATTTGGTGTAAACGGTTCTCTGTAGCTGCAAAGATAAAGTTTGTGTTTGAGGGTTGGGTACCAAATCATACAACAAAAAGGCAAAATCAGAATCATCTTTGCTAAATTCTGGAAATGAAGGTAATGTACTGTAAAAACTGGTCTGCAAAGCTACCACCTGTCTTTTATTCCATTGTTTTAGAATTGACCCTTTGGCAATTATCTGTGGTATTAGCCTTTTTCTGGAAGATGACAGATAGTCAGGTTTAGGGTATTTGAGGGCTTGCGGCCAATTAAAATCGGCAGAAGGTTGCTCTAAATAGGCGTTAAAAGGGCCAGTGAGATTGCCCGAAATATAAACGGATTGTACTTCGAGCGACGCAAAATCCAGAATTTGGCCTTTATTGTCGTACGACACTAACACATAATCAATATTTCCAGCCGATTTACCATATTTATCTACCAGCTTTACCTCTCCAACGTGTGTCCACGTGGCAGGTGATTCAAAAGCAAATTTTGCTGCATCGCTTATAATTGTCCAGTCTTCCCGAAATCTGATGGGGCAGATAATAACTCGGCTATTTTTATGGTTTAAACTACAGACTCCCAACGGAAAATCAAGGCTATTTTTGGTGCAATTAGCCACAATGTTGTTAAAAGGGCATAGTTTATTGTTTCGATAATGTTTAGCCCGTTGGCTATCGTTTTCAATTGGAAAGCCAAATACCTCTCCCAACGGTTGTATTTCTTTTTGCGCCCAATCCATCATTCTATTCAATTTTTTGATGCCAATTTAACACAAAGTTAGCCGTTTACCCGCTGTTTCACGCCGTTCTTACTAATTTTAAAAATAAATCTGGCCAAGTACCTTGTATCACAAAGTACCTTACATTATCTTTGCAACATCTTATTACAGCCATAAACAAATATTCTGATGAACAGCCATGACCCTTATCCATCAACCTCCAAAACTTGACAACAGCATGAATATTGAGAATGCACAAGTGCAAATGCGCAAAGGAATTTTAGAGTTCTGCATTTTGCACATCATCTCGCGGGGCGAAGTATATGCCTCAGATATGCTCGACGAACTGACCTCTGCCAAAATTATGGTGGTAGAAGGCACGCTTTACCCGCTTTTGACGCGCCTCAAAAATTCGGGCCTGCTCGAATACAAATGGGTGGAGTCTTCTTCGGGGCCACCGCGCAAATACTACGTTATCACCGAAACAGGCTTGGAGTTCTTGACTGGAATGCAAGCCACTTGGGTCGAACTTTCGGAGTCGGTCAATACCATTATTCACAAAACAGAAGCACTGAAAACCTCTGCATAAGCCATGAAAAAGACCATTAGTATCAATATCGCGGGGCTGGTTTTCCACATTGAGGAAGACGGCTTTGATAAATTACGCGCCTACTTAAATTCTATTCAAAAGTATTTTGCCAACTACGAAGACAGCCAAGAAATTGTGTCTGACATTGAAGGCCGCGTGGCCGAGCGGTTTTTTAATAAACAAAAAGCCGCTGATAAACAGGCCATTAACCTCGACGACGTGGACGAACTCATCAAAGCCATGGGTACTGTTACCGATTTTGAAGCCGTAGAAGAGGAAGAAGACCTGGCTGCGAATGGGAAGGTAAAAGGCGAAAGGGGAAAGGTGGAAGATGAAAGTGCAAAGGGGAAAGGGGAAAGTATAAAGGTGGAAGGTGAAAGTGAAAAGGGCGAAAGTGCCGCAAGTAGCAACTACGAACCAAAAACCAACTCCAAAAATAAGCCACTGGTGCGCGACACCAAACGCAAACTGATAGGTGGCGTGTGTGCGGGCGTAGCGCATTATCTCAACGTAGATCCGCTCTTGACGCGCCTGTTTTTTTTGTTTTTGTTTTTGGGAATACCCGCCTTTGGGGGCATCGTTGGCCATGGTTTAGAAGAGGTATTCGGCCCCGTGAGTGGCGTTATTTTCTTGCTTTACGTAGCCCTTTGGGTGTCGTTTCCAGGTTCAAACAACCTCGAAGAAGACAAAAGTATTAAGAAGTTTTACCGCGACTCCGACCAAAAAGTGGTGGGTGGAGTAGCCTCGGGCGTAGCTGCTTACTTTGGCATCGATACGGGCATTGTGCGGCTGCTTTGGGTGCTGAGTGTTGCCTTTTTTGGCACGGGCTTTCTGCTTTATTTGGTGCTTTGGGCCATTACGCCGCTGGCCAAAACGCTCACCGAAAAAATGGAAATGACGGGGCAACCCATTACGCTCGAAAACATCGAAACCAACGTAAAACGAGCTTTACAACCCGAAGCCTCCGAAGAGAATACTTTTACCAAATTGCTATTATTGCCTTTTCGGGCCATTGCGGCGGTTTTTCGTAGCCTTACGCCGTTGCTCAAATTTGTGGTTGTGATAGCGCGGGTTTTTGCGGGCTTGATGCTCATCTTGATTGGCGGCGGCACTTTGATTGGTTTGCTGGTGGCATTGTTTGCCATGTTGGGTATTGCCGAAATACCCGCTTGGCAATTTGACAACGACTTTTTGCCTTTCAATTTCTTCTTTGGCGAGGTGTCGTCTTTTGCATACATCGCCGCTTTTTTGACCGTCGCCATTCCTTTTGCGGCTATTGCTTGGGTAGGGGTGTCGCTTTTGGCCAAACACAACAAGTTTACGCCCGCCGTGTGGCAAACCATGCTGGGCTTGTTTTTGGTGGGCTTGTTGGGGGTGTCGGTGTTTGGCGTAAAATACGGCGCTAATTTTAGCCGCGATGCCATGGTAGAGCAGTCCAAAAATTATGCCCTGCCAAACCAAACGCTGCTACTCGACTTAAACGAAACCGATAACGATGAACGATACCACAATATGTCGTTTGGTTTGCGCGGACACGATGCCAACGACGTAAAAGTGGCAATGGAAATGCGGGCGCAAGGACGCAGCCGCAAAGATGCCGAAGCCAATGCCCGAACGGTGTTGTTTAACGTAAATCAAAAAGACTCCGCTTTGATTTTTGACGAACATTTTACGGTAGCCGACAAAGCTAAATTTCGCGGGCAACGATTAGATATAAACCTGTATTTGCCTTATAATAAACCATTTAGAATGACCAAATCATTCTTTGAGCAATTTGGAAACCGAAATATGGACGGACGAGATTATGTCTTTGACGGCAGCAGCGAGTCAGAATTGAAGCAAGTATTGTGGACCATCAAACCTGACTCTGGCTTGGTGTGCATCAACCGCGCTTTGGTAATAGAAGAGGCCGACAACGAGGAAGAAGACGATGAAGAATTGGGGCGCGTGTCGACCGAAATAGATGAAAATGTAGAATCAACATTGGGTAAGGCCTTCGAGGAGTCGTTTGACCAAAACACCAAAGGCGAGTTTGTGAAGCAATTTGACGTGAAAGATTTTAACCAAGTCAATTTAACTGGGGTATATGTGGTCAAAATAGAGCAAGGCACAGCATTTAAAGTAACCGTCGATGGCCGCGAAAGCGACATTGAAAAACTCGATGTGCGCGTAGAAAACAACGTACTTCGCATTGGCAACAATCCAAAATTCAACTTTTTTGGCCGCAACCGACGCATTGGTATCACGGTTGTGATGCCTACCGTCAAAGCTCTTCATTTGGCTGGCGCAACTGTGGCGCAAGTAAAAGGTTTTGAAAATCTCGGTAGCTTGGACGTGGACATTGCGGGGGCTTCAAAAACCAGTATCAACGTGAAAGCACAGAAACTGGATTTGAGTGTATCGGGTGCTTCAAAAGTGGTGTTGCGCGGCAAAACCAACACCCTCAACGCCGATTTGGCGGGGGCTTGCGCCCTTGATGCCGTGGCCATGCAAGTTCAAAACGCCGACGTATCGGCTGCGGGAGCGAGCAGGGCTAATTTGGGCAAAGTATCCAACCTCAAATCACAAACAGTGGGCATGAGCAAAGTAGAAAGTATCAAGTAAACTCAGGGAGGAGTTTGCCGACCATACGTAAGTTCTTGAAGCGTGGTTTTTTTGTGGCCAAATGTGCGCTTGATGCGCACCACCAAAAAATTGTCGAAGTCAGTACCCTCTATTTTGGAGCGGGTGGGTGTAGTTTCGAGCCGTTTGGCCACTTCCAAGATGGTGTCGCTGTGGCCTACTACCAGCACATTTTTATTTTTTATATTTTTCAAACGGCTGGCTATCAGCTCGGCAGGTCTTGGGTTGTAGGTAGTGAGCGGTAAGTTGAGGCGGTCGGCGGTGGGTTGGGCAGTTTGGCGTGTACGGGCATAATCCGACACAAAAATCGAATCAATGTCTTTGTCGGCCAGCACCAATGCCAACGTTTCGGCCCGATCGTGGCCCATTTCTGAGAGGCTCGTGGTGTCGCTGCTGTTGAGGCGCTCGCCGTGCCGCACTATGTAGATGCGGGTGGTGCTGCAAGCCGAGCAGCACACTGCCAACAAAAGTAAAAAAGGCATCAAGTTTTTCATTTTCTTCTTGGTTTTAGGGTTTAAAAAAGCAAAAATATCAACTTACCGATTATTAACGTGTTAGCTGACATATCAATGAGACCGAAACAAATTCAAATCAATTGAACAAATAATAACAACAATGAGACTAATTTAGTTGACATTATTTGTTTTCATAAAACACTGTTTATTAGCACTTTACACCTCTATGGACTATTGGCCATTTACGGTGAACTACTTATTCCCATTGGATTGACTTAGGCAATGGCAACAAATATATGGCACTAAGTGCGAATTGCGACTACGCTGGGGTCAAACAATGCTGGCATTTGGTGTATTCTGAGCAAGCCTACAAACTATTTTCAAAATAGTGAAGCCAAATACAAGCAATATGAAGCCTTACTCAAAACAGGATTTAGCTGCCAAAGCGATGCAACAAATGCCTTGGTTTTATTTTCAAAAAAGTGTAAGTATATAGTAGTCAATGACATAGAAGCCCACCAAACCCAGACTTATCTCAGAAAAGGACGACCAGCAAAAACCGACATTGGCATAAAGACCTTTTATCCAAGAGCGCTGGTTTGTTGTTCTGTGGATGCTTTTGAAGAAAAGAAAAACTGTAAAGGTCGGTTCATGATTGCGACCAACGAATTGGACAAAGAACGGCTGGCAGACCAGCAAGTCTTATTGGCTTATGAGGGGCACAATGGAGTCGAAAAAAGTTTTCGTTTTATGAAAGACCCTCAGTCGGGCGGCGTTCCGCTTGTTGCCCATACTTTTTTGTTAAAAAACCAGAAAGACTTGATGCCCTGCTCTTCATTATGACCCTGATATTGAGTGTTTATGCTAGTTTTTCTACCATTCATCAAAATCTCTACATCTACATTTTTTTGTTACTATTTTTGACAAAAAGATAATTTTATCCTCAATTATGAGTGTTTCTAATAGCATTATATTTTTTATAAGTACAATAGGCTGGTTTAATGGTATAATTTTAAGTTTTTATTTTTTATTTTTCGTAAAAAATAAAACACTTTCTAATCAACTATTGGGTTTTCTATTACTTTGCCTAAGTCTCCGAATCAGTAAATCTGTTATTTGGTATTTCAATCCTCAGTTACCTATAATTTTTGTACTGTTTGGATTATGTGTTTGCCTTTTTATCGGGCCATTACTATATCTCTACATCAAAAGTACGCTACATCAATCTACAAAACTCTCAAAATTTGATAAAAGCATTTTAGTTTTGACGTCAATTGCGGCTGTCGTTTTACTTACTTTTTTTTCAAATGATTTACAACTATGGAAAAAGTATCTTGTAAAAATCATTTATGCTCAGTGGTTTTTAAGCGTTTTGGGTACATGTTTTTTATTACTGCCAATTTTTAAAAATGAAAATTACCAAAACTTCAAGCCTCATACTAAATGGGTTTTGAGCGTTTATTTTAGTAATCTGATGATTGCATTATTCTTTACGATGTCGTTTTTTAAAATTTTTAATGTGGCTTATATTTCTGGGGCTATTGCATTTTCTTTTCTTATCTATCTTAACTTTCTGATTATACTCCATCGAAAAAAAACAATCAATTTGTTTAGTTCTGAGAAGTATCTTAACAAAAAAATTGAGTCGGCGGAAGCAACTAAGTTGATAAAAAGGTTAGAAGAAATCATCGAAAAAGAAGACATTTATGGCAATTCGGCACTTAAATTATCTGATTTGGCAAATCAAATGGATATTTCTGCGCATCAGTTATCCCAGCTACTCAATGATAATCTTCAAAAAAGTTTTTCGACTTATCTCACCGAGTTCCGTATTAAAAAATCATGCGAACTGATGGCATCGGGGGTAGATCTCAAAATTGAAGCAATCGGTTACGAAGTTGGCTTTCAATCAAAATCTACTTTTTTTGCAGCTTTCAAAAAAATCAAAGGCACCACCCCAAGTCTTTTCAAAGAAACCCACACTTTGGCATAATTTATTGTTTTTCTTGTCTTCAATTATAATTCAGGACTGTTTTCGTTTTGCTTGATGCCAATTTTGTGGCTCAACTAAAAATTAAAAACAAACATGAAAACAAAGTTATTGTTCATCTCTTTATGGTAGTGGTACATTTATGGTGCTATTGATTTTTGGATTTGCAAGTTATAATCACAGATGAAATAAGCAATTGCTCCAATGTGGTTGTCTAAATCTTTT
>REAB01000144.1 GCA_004293645.1 Cytophagia bacterium
GCCGTCTTTTGGAAGTTGCTTTAACAATGTCGCAAGTTACGAATTAATCGAATGAAGATTCTTATTATTGACGAAATGCACCCTTCGCTGTTTGGAATGCTAAACCAAGCAGGGTTTGAATATAGCTATGAGCCAACGCTCAAAAGGGCAGATATTTTGCCAAAGTTGCCGTTTTTTGAGGGGCTGATTGTGCGCAGCAAAACGGCCATTGATGAAGAAATGATGACCCACGCGCCGCGCTTGAAGTTTGTGGCGGGAGCGGGCCTTGATTTGATTGATTTGGAGGCTGCTTTGAGCACTGTGCGACGGCAAGGTTCTCAAAAATAAATTCCTGTTACCAACCAGAGGCCAGTGGGATAAGATTTGAAGCCAGGATTGATTCGTTTTTCAGAAACAAAATTGATTAAAGAAAACGAATACTCGAGCCCTATTCTGGCACTTAATTTGTTGCTTATTCTGACGGGCATTTGACAGTTTAAACCTGCTCCCCACCTAAAAAGACGATGCGTAGGAAAAACCGAATTTGTAAGCGTCTGTTTGCTAACAGACCCGTCATTCTGAACAGTCACCAAATAATCTTGAAATCGGTATTCGCTCGAAAAATTAGCCCCTACTATTAATTTTTTGCGAAATAAGAAGCGATTATAACTCAGCGAAGCACCTATAAAATTAATGTAACTATATCTACGAGCCGCACCAAATTTGGGTAATTCTGAGCCAAAAGAACGGTATAAAAGTTTGTATGATAAAAAACTTTTCTTTCCCAATAGATGAGATACTGATACACCTACTTGTGTTCTCCACAAAGGTTGTACCTCAGCCATTGCTTGCGGGTCGGTTATAGTTACCGATACGGTGGGGCCATAACCTATCTCCACGCCCCACTTATTGAATTTTGTGGTAGAATCAAGCGTTTGAGCACTGATATTGAGTTGCCAAAGGCAAAATAAGCCAACAAGACAAAGTTTGTGATGTTGTTTGGCGGTGTAATTAGAAGTTGCGTTCATAAGTAAAAGATGGAATGACTGGAAAGAGGCTGAATTGTTTTAGTTGGGAGTTGTCATAGAATATATAAAACGGATTGTTTCTGTTGTAAACGTTGTAAATACCGAAAGCCCAGACGCGATTACCCGTTTTTTTTTGCTTTACTACCCGATAGTTTACGTCTAACCGATGATAGGCGGGTGCGCGATAGGTATTTCGGTCGCTCAAAAGTGGTAATTGTTGAAAATAAGAATAATAAGATTGATAACCAGATCCTCGGCTGAGAGAAAAAGGTCCCCAATTGTTGTGAGGAAAAGAACCAGCGTATTTTGCTTGGGCAATTTGCAGTGGTGCGCCCGAATTGAAAAAGAAATTGACCGAGAAAGTCTTATTATTACGAACCTCGTAGTGCAGATTAAGGGCTAAGTTGTGCGGTGCGTCGTAGCGATAAGGGAAGGTTTGGCCTTGATTAATGTCGTCAAAAGTACGCTCAGACCTCGATAAAGTATAACTCAAACTACCCGTTAGTTTGCCCTTGTTTTTTTGCAGCATCAACTCCAAACCGTAGGCTTTTCCTGTTCCTACAGCCACTTTATCTTCCCAATTCACCGATGTACTGTTCAAAAATGAGGCACCTTCTTGGTACTCAATTACGTTGTCCATGGTTCGATAAAAGCCCTCCACCATGAAATTCCACGCGCTGTTTTTTAGATTTTTGTAATAACCGAGCGAAACTTGATTTGACAACTGTGGAGCTATTCTTCTGGTAGATGAAGTCCATAAATCGGTAGGTAGCCCAATTGATGAATTGCTCAATAAGTGTAAATACTGGGCAAAATGGCCAGCAGATAACTTAACCTGTAACTTTATTTGATACGGAATATAATTTTCCAAAAATACGCAAAACAGTTTGTTGGGTGTATTTTTTTTAATATCTTTGTATTACGCAA
>REAB01000215.1 GCA_004293645.1 Cytophagia bacterium
GTCTTTTGATTTGTAGAAAAACTAAATTACTTCTTTTTGCTCACTCTCCTCCTTTTTTTTTCTAAAACTGTAAACTGCATCGTGAAGGATGCCAAATTTCAGTCCGAAACAAATGAAAACCCCGGACTGACAAGTGACTCGCATCCACACATTTTGCAAAAACGACTTTGCACATGTTGTAATGAGGAGAAGTTATTGAAAGAATTCAGTCAAAAGAAAAATGGGCTCTATGGTAAAAATTCAAATTGCAAAGTTTGTGTGAAAAGGAAATCAGAATTAAGGAAAGAGCATACAAGAACATTACTAAAAGATAATAAATTACCAGAAGTCAAAATTTGCAGAAAATGTAATGTTGAAAAAAAATCCTCTGAATTTGCCCAGGACATTACAAAATCAGATGGACTTTATAGCAGTTGTAAGTCTTGTAACGAAGTTTATATTAAAAGGTATAGAACTGAAAACCTAGAAAAAATAGCCGAGAGTAAGAAAAAAACGATTTCCAAAAACCTTGAATATTACACTAAATATAAAAATAGTTTGTATATAGATAATAAAGCAGAACTTAACAAAAGAGGAAAAGAGTACTACGAACAAAATAAAGAAACTATTAAACAAAAAAATCGAGTAGTTCGCCTTGAAAATCGAAAAAAGCAACTCGAAGAATACGAAAATATTGAATCGAAAAAATGCAAAAGATGCCTTGCCGATAAACCAAGAGAAAATTTTAAAAAATCTAAAAGTGGGAAATTTGGATTATCAGATATTTGTAAGTCGTGTAGAAACCAATCCCTAATTGAAAAGCAAGAAAAAAATAAAATAAAAAGTAAAGAATATTACAAAAAAAATAAAGAAACCCTTTTAACGAAAGGTTATTTGGCGAAAGTAAAAAGATTAAAAACTGATCCAGAATTTAAATTAAAGGAATTGTTAAGTCACAGAGTTAGACGGGCTATTTATGACCAACGAGGAGTAAAGTCTGTAAGGACATTAGAATTATTAGGATGCACAATTGCAAAAGCCAGAGTTCACATTGAAAAACGATTCATTGAGGGCATGAGTTGGGAAAACCACGGGATTAATGGCTGGCATATTGACCATATTATTCCTTGTTCGAGTTTTGACTTAACAAAAGATGAAGACCAAAGAAAATGCTTTCATTATTCAAATCTTCAACCATTATGGGCTTTTGAAAATTTAAGCAAGGGAAATAAAAGCACTTGAACATATGGCTTTGCAATACTCTGGAAAGCTTAAAATAAATAAAGGCACTAACCAAAGCCCAACTCAAAGCCAGCGCAGCCAGCGAGTATGCGTGAGTGCCCCGTTCTCCTCAACTAACTCTGAAACCCCTTTATATAAGGTTCGGGTGGTCAAACCTAAAAGTCTTGTTATATACGTTTGCCGCCATATCCTAGCTTTTGAGCCTCCGTTGCTGCATAATGGCGCTAGTATGTTTCTAATAAACCACTGTAATGAACTCGCATTAGGCATTCGGTCCCTGTGTCCTCAAATTCTGGCATGTGGCAAAGTAATAAAACAATAAATGGTTGCTTTATTCGATTTTAGCTATCAATCTATATCTTCATGAAACCCCTATTACTTGTTTTTTTTGGTGTCGTGGAGGCATTGGCTCAAAGCCCCAAAGTCTTGATTGTCAAAGCATATCCTAACGACGAAAATATTACTACTTACGTACGAAGAGCTGTGTTTCAACAATGTTTTGGCTTCTTGCAAAATTAGCTCGGCTACGAGTTGAGTGGTGGTTTTCTAGTTTACCCACAGTTTTACGACAAATCCACGTATTTCTATGAGCAGAAATACGTGGATTTGTCGTAAAAAATATCCTTTTAAAGTTTCTGACCTTCGTTGGCACCGTTTTTCATAAACGGCTGGTTGTAGTATCTTTTGCCCGTGGTTTTGAACAAGGCGTTGGCTACTGCGCCAAATACGGGCGGAAACGGCGGCTCGCCCAGGCCCGTGGGGTCTATTTCGTTTTGCACAAAATGCACTTCTATTTTTTGCGGAGCTTCGTTGTGGCGAATCATGCGGTAATTGTGAAAATTGCGCTGCTCGGCAACACCGTCTTTGTGGGTAAGTGCGCCATAGAAAGCATTGCCAATGCCGTCAACTACCGCGCCTTCTACCATGTTTTTGGCCGCATCGGGGTTCACTACCACGCCACAATCAACGGCACTTGTTACGCGCTCCACGTAAGGCTGACCGTCGCGCATGACCATATCTACCACGTGGCCAGCGTACGAATTATGGCAGAAATACGCGGCTACACCCCGCTTTTTGCCCGCGTTTTCGGGTTTGCCCCAGCCCGATTTATCTCTAAGCAATTCCAACACACCCGCGTATCGGCCTGCGTCGTAGTCGTTGTTTTTGCCTACGGGGTTTTCTTTGGCGCGTTTCAGCAAATCGAGGCGCAGTTGAATGGGGTCTTTGCCCATGGCCTCGGCCACTTCGTCCAAAAACGACTGCTCGGCGGCGGCGTTAAAGTTGGAACGCGGCGCACGAAACGCCCCAATGGTAACATTTGAGGGTATTTCCCAGCCTTCGGCCAAGTAATTATCAACCGCCCCCGCTGGAAAACGATTGGCATGAACGGGGTTTTCGGGAATACCACCACCTTTTACGTGAAACCCAATCAGGTTTTTGTCGGCATCTAAGGCCGCCCGATAGGTGGCCGTGTACATGGGGCGATAAATACCGTAGCTCATGTCGTCTTCGCGGGTGTAGATGAGTTTGACGGGGGCTTTGAGTTTTTGAGAAATTCGGGCGGCTTCATACACATACGAGCCATACGCCCTGCGGCCAAAACCTCCTCCCATGCGGGTCATCTGAATCTCAATTTTGTCGGCGGGCAGGTTTAAAATCTTTGCCAAAGTAGGCTCTACCCAACTTGGTGCTTGCAATGGCCCCGCCACGAGGGCTTTGTCGTCTTGCACGTGGGCAAAAAAATTCATGGGCTCCATGCAGTTGTGGGCCAAAAACGGGGCGTTGTAGGTGCGCTCAATAACCTGAGCGGCATTTTTGAAGGCAGCTTCGGGGTCGCCGTCTTTTCTTAATTGTTGCGCAGGTTTTTTGGCGTATTCGGCCATCAACTCAAATTGGCTGCTCGTTGTTTCCAATCTTCCTGGCACGGTTACTTCTTTTTTGCCCGCTCTTCCCATCATGGTTTCTTTTAAGTCGCCAGCGGGTTCCCATTGTACGATTAGTTTTTTGCGGGCGTTCATTACTTCCCAAGTGGTTTTGCCCACCACCACTATCATCTCGTTGAAAGTGCGCGTATCAAAACCACTTTGCTCGAAACCATCGTCGTACAATTTAAAGCTAAAAACATCTTTGATACCAGGCATTTTTTTGGCGGCGGCAGCATCAAAAGATTTTAGTTTCATACCAAAAGCGGGCGGGTGCTGAATCATGGCGATTAACATTCCGTCAACTTTGTAATCCATGCCAAAGAGGGGTTGGCCAGTAACTACTTTCAAGCCTTCCGCATTTTTTTTGGAGTGGCTCACAATCGAAAAATCTTTGGGTGCTTTCAACTTCACTTCTTTCGGAACCGCAGCGGTGGCCGCTTTACTGGCCATTTCTCCGTATTTAGCCGATTTGCCGCTCGAATGAGACAAAACTCCCGCTTTGGTGGTAATTTCACTGGCCGAAACACCCCAAGTTTGAGCCGCCGCTTCGATGAGCATTTGCCGTGCCGATGCCCCCGCATTTCTCAATGGTTTCCAGTACATTTTCACCGAGTTGCTACCGCCCGTAAACTGCGGGCCTAATTTAACGTTGTCGTGCGGCCCCATTTCTACTACCACGTTTTTCCAGTCTGCATCGAGTTCTTCGGCTACCATCATGGGCAGCGAAGTCATCACGTTTTGGCCAAATTCAGGGTTGGGGCAAAGTATTTTGATGACGTTATCGGGCGTAATTTTGAGGTAGCCGTTGAGTTCTGCCCATTGTTCGGGAAGGGCGGGCATATTTTGGGCAGCTTGCGCTTTGGCAAACCAGCTAAAACTCAGTAACATTCCGCCACCTGCCAGGGCAGAAGATTTGAGAAAGGAGCGACGCGAAGCCCCCAAACCCCCGATGGGGGCTTTTAAATCTATATTTTTATTATTCATTGAATTTCAAAATTTAAATTTATAGAAAAAAATGAAATAACCACGTTAAAAGAGTCCCCCCATCGGGGCGGGGCCGCCCGTGCGGTTAGGGGGCTGTTTATTGAGCTACACTTTTTATTGCTTCTTTAATTCTTAAATACGTGCCACAGCGGCAAATGTTACCACTCATGGCATTGTCAATGTCTTCATCTGTTGGTTTTGGATTACTTTTGAGTAATGCCGTTGCCGACATGATTTGTCCCGATTGGCAATAGCCACACTGGGCTACGTCGTGTTCAATCCACGCTTTTTGCACGGGGTGCGTACCATTTTCTGATAAGCCTTCGATGGTAGTAATGGCCGCTTTGCCCACTGCCGAAACAGGAAGGCTACAAGAGCGAACGGCGTTACCGTCGAGATGCACCGTACAAGCCCCACATTGAGCTATGCCACAGCCGTATTTGGTACCAGGCATGTCGAGGTGGTCGCGCAATACCCAGAGCATGGGCGTAGCGGGGTCGGCTTCTACTTGGCGGGATTTGCCGTTGATTTTGAGATTGTATTTGGCCATGACAAAACAGTTTGTTACAATAGATTCACAAATTTATGCTAAATTCTTCTTATATTTTTGACGATTTTCAAACCAAGTAATACAAAACACAGTATTTTTATAAAAATATTTACCAATCCAATAGCACACAGATGAGACTGATGCGACTGATTTTTAGAGAAAAATCGAACAAAAAATCAGCGTAAACCCGTTCAATCTGTTACATCAGTATGCAAATATTTTTTTATAGAAATGCCGTCTAACAAAAAATTTTCATACTATTTGGTATTTTTACTTTTTGTGCATTCGCATTTTAAATTTACACAGAAATGGTTCAACGAAACATAGAAACAACGCTACTAAAAGCAATTGAAACATTTGAAAGACCCCAAAAGTGTGTTCGTACAGCATAAGATGCCGCGCTTCAACGTCAAACATCGCGCTTAAAATCTTTCTTCCCGCCCGTTTTTTCGATGAGCCGCGTTTCTTTGATTACGATGTCGTGGCTCATGGCTTTGCACATGTCATAAATGGTAAGTGCGGCCATGCTTGCGCCCACCAATGCCTCCATTTCAACGCCCGTTTTGCTGGTTACGCTGGCGGTGCAGTCTATCACTACTTCATTTTGTTGGTTTACTGAAATGGCCACTTGGCAGTTTTCTAAACCCAGTGGGTGGCACAACGGAATAAGCTCGCTCGTACGTTTGGCGGCCATTACGCCCGCAATAATAGCGGTCTGAAAAACAGGGCCTTTTTTTGTGCTGATTTCGTCGTTTTGGAGTAAATCCATGATGGCGCTGCCCAGCACCACAATGCTACGGGCTTTGGCAACGCGCTTGCTGGCGGTTTTTTCGGAAACATCTACCATGCTCGGATTGCCCGAAATATCAATATGGGTGAGTGCCATAAGAAAATGAGTTAGTGGTGAGCAGTTGGAGGTTATGCCATTAAATAGCCCAACTCTCGGAGGCGGCTTTTTAGCTTCGAAATCTGATTTTGAGGTACTAATATTCTAAAACCTTCGGCTTTCAGAACAATTGATTTGAGCACTTCGTCTTGCGCCAAAAGTTTGATAAGTGTCTGATTGGCAGGCGGTATGCGCAGCACCACCAAATCGTTTGTTGGTATAAAAGGTTCGGCTTTGCTGAGGATATCGTCAAAAAAACGGTGCCAGTTGTCCGCCAAGTTGGGAGCTACCGATTTTTGAAATAGGCTAATTTTTGCGCTAAGTTGGGCCTTCGATTTACAATCTTTTAAGAATGTTTGGGGTGTAACCAAGAAGCGGGTATTGCTCACCCGCTCGGCGTAGTTGGCCAAGACAGTTTCGGCAACGGCGTTTTCGGGGTCGCAAAAAATGAGCAGCGATTTGTCGTCAAAAATGAGTTCTTGGGTAGCTTTATTGACTTTGGGCGTGTAAGTTTTGCCACTATGCCCAAAAATATGAGCACCCAAATCGTTGAGGCGCACGCAGCGGAGGCCGTCAAAACTTGAATAATAATTTGTACCAAATTGACCCGTGGGGGCTTCGTAGGCTATATCAAGCCAGCCCAGTGCCGCCATCAAAAAAAGACCGCCCAACAAAGCAGGGTGTTGCACAAACGAATAGAGGTTATTTGAATTCACATGCATCTTCTCGCTATAACTGCTATTTGAAGAAGGCACTTCGTAGGCCAGCGACGAATAGTCGTGTGTGGGAAGCATTTGCAAATCGTGTATTTGCGCGTAAGCTACGAGGTTTTCAATGCTTACCCATTTATTTGAGGGCAAGCGTTCCATTATTTCAATGAGTGTTTTTTCTGCCTCTTGCTTGTAGCCGTACATATTTACGAAGCCGTGGTTTTTGAGGTCGTTGAGCAAATGAAGCAATTTCAATTCTTTGAGGAGCGTTTTTTGAAGTTGCTTCAAAATTTCCAAAGAATCTACGTTAATTTGATTTTTGGCGGGGGCGTAAGCCGCCAATACCTGCGCCAAACACAGCGTACGAAGCAGCGAAAAGGGTTCGTTGTCGGGTAAAAACTCTCTGATACCGAGCGTTTTTCGCATTTTTTTGAAGGCATTGGCCGCTACTTTGCCCGATGCGTTGATGACGATGGCATCTTGCAGCCGATACGCCAACAATTTCTGAATTTCTTCAAAAATTACCACTTCGCCTTCTTCCCAGCGTGCCAAGTGGGCGGGTGGCTCCTCAATGGTTTTGATGTGATAATCGGAAGGTTGTGGATACGTATTTCGCAAAAACTCACGGATATTCTTGGGCCAACTCAGGGTAATGCTACCTCCCCAGCCAGTAGATTTATGCGGCAGCACCTTGTAGATAGCCTCCATTTCGGGCGTGCTTTGATAGTACCTGGAGGAGTTGCCTGGAGTCAGCATATTCTCGCCAATCAGTTTGCCCAGCACATCTACTTTTGCTTCGGTGAGCCAAGTGAGCTTTTCAAACGCTTTTTGGAGTTCACGAGGAAGCGTTTCGTGAAACTTCTGCATTACCGAGGGCAGGCTAAATATCACCGCCACGGCCCATAACAGTTTGGCTTTGGGAGCGTTGGTATCGAGGGTGTTCAGCCAAGTGTAGGGCAAGTTGAGTTGCAACGAACCCAACCACACTTCGTTGGCACTGACCATTTTACGGGCGTGCTTGGCCAGAGCCACCAAATTCTCTTTGGTATAGTTTTCGTCCAACTCCGCAATGATAGCCGCCGATACAGCGGGCTTTGCTTGTTTAATAAACTCGCGGGCTACCTCGGTAGCCACGTTGGAGCGGTTATTTTTTACGCTGGTGCGGTCTTTAATCAATTGCTCCAAAAGCGTAATTAACTGGGCTTGTGTCATTTCAAAAACGGTGATTGGGGTTGATTTATCCTAACAAAAACGCAATGTCGGTTTCACTAAACGATTTGATTGAGGCCGCATCAGAAGAAATGATGGCGTTGAATAACTCGGCTTTTTTGTCTTGCAACAGCACAATTTTCTCTTCGATTGTTCCTTGCGTTATCATTTTATAAGCCATCACTTTTTGGGTTTGCCCAATGCGGTGAGTGCGGTCAATGGCCTGACTTTCAGCGGCTTTGTTCCACCACGGGTCAAAAATAAACACCATGTCGGCGGCGGTGAGGTTGAGGCCAGTGCCACCCGTTTTGAGGGTCATCAAAAATACCTTGCAGTTGGTGTCGTTCTGAAACCGCTCCACGAGCTGCTGGCGGTCGCGGGTGGAGCCGCTCATGCTTACGTAGTCAATGCCCTGTTTGTCGAGCAAGTCGCCGATGTGTTCGAGGGCGGCCAAAAAATTGACAAATACGAGCATTTTGTGGCCGTTGGCGGCCGCGTCCACCAATTGCTCCACCAGTGTTTCGGCCTTGGGCGACTCCATGGGGCGGTCGGCTTTGGCCTCTGGAATACTCGCTATTTGCCGCAACTCATTGAACGCTTGAAAGATAAAAAACTGACTTTGCTCCAATCCTTTCTCGGCAATTTGCCTTTCAATGTTTTCTTTATAAAAACGCCTGCGTTGCTCATAAAACAGCCGCTGCTCGTCCGACATCTCCACGTACAGAATTTGCTCAATTTTATCGGGCAGTTCGGTCAAAACATTTTTTTTCAAACGGCGCAACAAAAACGGGTAAATCTTTTTCCTAAGTTCTTGAATTACATCGGTATTGTTGTGTTTTTGAATGGGCAATAAATAGTGCTGGTTGAAAGACTCAATGCTACCAAACATGGCGGGATTTAAGAACCGAAACAGCGAATACAGCTCCGACAGGTTGTTTTCGATGGGCGTGCCGCTCAGTGCCAACCGATGCTCGGCTTGGAGCAGCACCACGGCCTTGCTGGCCTGAGATTGGAGGTTTTTAATGTTTTGAGACTCGTCCAAGATGACATAGAAAAAATCTTTTTGCTGAAATTTTTCGATGTCGATGCGCAGCATGGCGTAGGTCGTAAAGATGAGATGATGCTGCACGGCGTCGTCCAAATTGCGCGTATCGGCGTAGTAGGTATAAAAAGTGAGTTCGGGGTTGAACCGTTCCACTTCTTTTTGCCAATTAAACAACAAACTTTTGGGCATCACAATGAGCGTCGGCTTGGTTTTTTTAGGATAAAACCGCGACAGCAGCGTGATGGTTTGGAGGGTTTTTCCCAGCCCCATGTCGTCGGCCAAGCAGCCGTTGAGTTTGCTATCGTGCAGGTATTCAAGCCATTGTACACCTCGCTGCTGGTAAGGTCGCAGTTTGGCATTGACTTTGGCCGTTTTGGGTTTTTGATTGGCCAATTGGTTAAATCCTTCAAAAAATGCCCTTGATTTTTTGAGAGTAGCCTCGGCCACGGCAGCTTCCAAGAGGTCTTCAACGAGTGGTAAATCAAAAAACGACACCTGAATTTTGTCTTTTTTACTTTTCTTAAAAATGCGCTCTAATTTTTGAATGTAGGCTTCGTTGATGAGGGCGTGGCTACCGTCAGAGAGTTGTACGTAGCGTTGCTGTCGGTATTGTTTAATTACGTCAAAAAGCCCCAATTGTTCTTCGCCAAAACTAATGGAAGCGTTGCCTTCCAAGAAATCTATGCCGTGGCTGAGGCTCAAATCTAAGCGCGGCGGGTGCGCACTGATGCGGTATTGTTTGAGTTTTTCGGCCCCAAATAGTTGAAATTTTTCTAACAATTGGGGCAACTCTTGGTAAATAAAATTCCCCGCAATCTCGCGCGGAATAACAAACAAATTGCCCTCAACAATGTACTGCCCCTGCGATTTACGGCGGCCTTTTTCTTTGGTTATGTGCTTCTCGATGAGTTTTTCGATGTCTTTGACCAGCACATCAAGCACCTGCCGCTCTATCATTCTGACATAAATGGTGCGTTCCAGTTCGTTGATGTCGGCGTAGCGATGCAGTTCAAATTCTTCCAAAAAATCGGCATCGGTATGTGGCAATTGCTGCCCCACCCGCACATAGAGCGAGTCGTCGGCATCTATTTTTTCAAAAACCAAACAAGGAATCGCCGTAATGGGGTCGGCGTTGTGTTTGAGCTGAAAATCGGCGTATTCTAAACGCACATTATCCAAATACGACAACGCCAGCGACAAATATTTGGTCAGTTCAGTGGGCAGTAGTTCGGTGTCAAAAAGTGCCACTCGATTAAAAGCCGGCCCCACTTCATGGATTTCGACAACCCGCCCCTCCGACAATGCGTAGCGTTCGTTGAGCAGCAAAAAATCTGACTCATAGCTGCCTTCTACAAACAATTTTACCCGAGCTGCCAATAACTTGCCTTCGGTGGTTTGTATTTGCAGCCGAAGTTCGCCCTTCAAATGCGTAAACTGCACAGGTTTTTGGCGTTCGTCTATTACTTCGGGGCATTGTCTGATGTATTCGAGCAGGTAGTCGTATTGGTGCAAATAAAGTTGCCGCGCGGGGTTTTCCCAGTCAATCACAAATTCGTTGCGTTCTTGAATTTGCTGAACGGCCCGAATAAGATTGCGCAAAGCGCCGTTGTAGAGTTGGTAGTCGGGCGTAACAACTGCGTTTTTGGCATCAATGAGTTGAACAAACGCCCCATTTTCGTCAAAGCACAGTTGCACCCGTACGGCTTCTTTTTTGGTAGTTGATAAGGCAGGGGCAACGGTTTTCGATTTCCTGAGTTGGTCAAAAAGAGTATTGGTCATAAAAGTATTTTTTGCAGACATTGGGGTATTTCTTGGGACTTGCCCAGTCTAAGGTCGAATCAAAAGTAACAATTTGAAACGCAACAACCAAAAATCACTCAAAAGCCCTAATTTTGGGCATCCTTCACGATGCAGTTTACAGTTTTAGAAAAAAAAAGGAGGAGAGTGAGCAAAAAGAAGTAATTTAGTTTTTCTACAAATCAAAAG
>REAB01000216.1 GCA_004293645.1 Cytophagia bacterium
AGTCTTTTGATTTGTAGAAAAACTAAATTACTTCTTTTTGCTCACTCTCCTCCTTTTTTTTTCTAAAACTGTAAACTGCATCGTGAAGGATGCCGAAAACTTCAACTGATTTACGAAATTTGGCTTTCAGACCAAAGGCAACCGAGGCGGCCTTTGGTGGTTTTGCGGGCTACTCAATCGTCCCTTTGAGGTTTGCGTAACGCATCAATTGCACCCACCTACTTTGGCTAAAAATACCGTCCCGTTATCTGCCTTAAAACCAGCATTGAGTTCGATAGATTTGGCACTGTAAATCACATTGGCAGTACCCGTTACTTTGTTGGTAGCAATTATTTTTCCGTTGATGCTTGAAGCGGTTTTTACAACCATGCCTGAAGAATAATCATCAATAGGGCTGGCGATTGTGAGCAAGTTGGTGATTGCAATCGTTGCCATATTGCCCGTAAAATCACTGCTACGTACAAAGCTGGCTGCATCTGTTACGGAAACCAAAGTGTAGGTGCTGGTGGTTATTACGGGGTTTGTGAATACGTTGAAAGGAATACCGCTGACCACATTAGTGGCCGTTCGGTTGGCGATGCCGTCGTTATAAACAATGGTGTAAGGCCCGGTTCCAAAGGCGGCTGTCCAAGTGAGTTGGCCCGTACCCGAACTACAAAAAGGGCCGTTTGCCGCAATACTGCCCTGCGGCAGTTTAGGACTATTCCTAAAAATGGAGATATTGTTGCTACCTGAATTTGTTACTACCCAATCGGGAAACCTATCGCCGTCCAAATCACCGATGCTCAACGAATAGGGTTGCAGGCCAGTGGGATAGTCAATCTTGGCCATAAACGAACTGGCGGTTATGTTTCCGGGAGCTGCGGTATTGCGAAAAATTGAAACGGAGTTGCTGGCATTGCCTGTGTTGGCTACTGCCAAATCGGGCCGACCGTCGCCGTCTAAATCGCCCATGCGCACCGCAATTGGGTTTGTAGCGGTTGTAAAATCTACCTTGCTGGCCAACGAACCGATGCCATTGGTAGTTGTATTGCGAAAAACAGAGATGGAGTTGCTGCTAAAATTAGCTACTACCACGTCATTTTTCCCATCGTTGTCTAAATCGCCAATGGCCAGGCCAGATGGATTTGTGCCGGTGTCATAATCTATTTTGGGGGCCAATGAATTGGCAGTTATGCTTCCAATGGCCGTGGCATTTCGGAGAATGGACACCGTGTTGCTGCCGTAATTAACCACCACTACGTCGGGTTTTGTATCGCCGTCTAAGTCATTTATAACGACCATATTAGGGTTTAAACCAGTAGCAAAGTCAATTTTTGCGGCAAAAGAACTGGCCGAAATACTACCACTTGAAGTGGTATTCTTAAAAACAGACACCGAGTTGCCATTAAAATTATTGACTGCCAAATCAGGTTTCCCGTCATTGTCTAAATCGCCGATACTGAGGGTTGTGGGGCCTGTTCCAGTAGCAAAATCAACTTTTGCGGCAAAAGAACCAGTTGTGATACTCCCGACGGTGGCGGTATTGCGAAAAATAGAGATGCTGTTACTGGCGTTGTTTACTACGATTATGTCCAGTTTTCCGTCGGCATCTAAGTCGCCGATGGTTACAAATCTGGGACTTGCTGCCGTCAAAAAATCAACCTTCGTAGCAAACGAACTGGCAGAAATAGTGCCACTTATTGACGTATTTCGATAAACGGATACCGTGCCACTATTGAGGTTGGCAACTGCCAAATCAGCTTTCCCGTCGCCATCTAAGTCGCCAATAGCTACCGAAGCAGGAAATGTTCCAGCGGCCAGGTCTATGTTGGGGTCAAAGCTGTTGGGGCCAATAAAACCTGGAAAAGTTGCTTTGAAAGGAGATAAGCCATTGGCCGACAAAGCGGTACACACATTTAAAACCGAAGTAGGCTGAAAAGTAGCACCCACTGGCACTTCAACGGTTAGATTGGTAGCCGAAGAAGCTGTAACATTGGCCCTGGTTGCCCCAAAAAACACAATGTTTTGATTGGGAGTAGCATTAAAATGGGCACCTGTTATGTTTATACTGCTTCCAACGGCCCCGCTGGCAGGAGAAAAACTGGTAATAATTGGCAACTGAGCGGAGTTTACGGTAACCAAAATAGTAACAAAGTTGCTGGCACAAATGCCGTTTTCACAGCGCACTTTGTAGCTGGTATTTGTCAAAAGATTGGGCGTAGCCAAAGGAGAACCCGTCCCTAACAATGTCGAAGCATTGGCATTGTACCACCTTACCAACCCCGTAGCACAAGTAGCTGACAATGAGGCAGCTGTATTGGCGCAGATTGTGGGATTTGTGGTACCAGATGGCGCGTTGGGAGTAGTTACGCAGTTGATAGTGAGCGTTGCAGGAACGCGAATACTCGTGTTACAAATAGGCAGACTTGGGCAACTCGCTTGGGCATAATAGGTGTATGTTCCTACGGCAGTGTTGGTTGGAATAAACACTGGGCCACTGCCCACTTGCGTGCCAGCAGTGGCGGCATCGTGCCAAGTAATTGTACTGGCACTACCAGTGCCAACGGTGGTAACGGTTACCGAGAAACCTTGTACGCACAGTGGGTCTTGGTTTCCGTTGTCGTTGGGTTGCAATTCCCAAATACCATTGGGGGCAATGCCATTGAATAGCGATAAATTTTGAGTGGGTTTGAAAGTCCCCGAAACGGGTAGCGTGCCAACCGCCGCCGCATCGTCTTCAAATACCGTTGTTACAACGCCCGCTGGTGCGCCCCCAGTTGCATAAGTCCCGCTTTTTAAGAGGGTAACGATGGTATTGTTGGGGGCTTTAATTTTAAAAGAAACTTCTTCATTGTACGGATTGCCCATTCCGTCGGCAGCAGCGCAGGTGGTTTGGTTTCCTCCTTTTTTCTTTCTCCAAGTGATGGATACTTTTATTTTGGCCACATTGTTGGCAAGCCCCGCAAAAGTAACGCTCGGATTTGTACCACTGATTTGATTATTATCGTATCCAACGTTTGGGCCAGTGTATATCTGAATGGCATCGCTTGGGCAATTGGGGGTGGTTGATTGTAAGCCATTTCCTGCCGTTATGGGCGTTCCTACCGTAATGGTTTGGCTCGTAGTGGTGGGCTTGGGAGTACCCACTTTTTTGGTTATTGCTACATCATTACTGTTTTTAGTACAACCACTTCTCGACACAGCTACGCTATAAATACCTGATTGTTTGACAATTAACTGAGGTTGTGTTGCTCCATTTATCACAATACCGTTGGTTTTCCACTGAAAACTGTAGCCACTTGCCGTACTCGTACTCAACAATGCCGAGTCGCCTTCACAAAAAGTAGTGGCCCCCGTTACAGTGAGCATTACGGTAGGGCAATCAGGATTGATGGTCAGTCCAACGGCAACGTCTGCTTTGATTAAACCATTGCCCGTGCCGTAATCAAAACCTACGTCAAAACTGGGAGTAGCGGGGTCGTTCATATCGGTAGCCGAATTAATCAAGGCCGTTTTGATACTTGTTTGCGTTAGCACAGGGTTGCCCTGTAACATCAACGCCGCCACCGCTCCAGCGTGAGAGGTAGCCGCCGAAGTGCCATTAAAATTGGGACTACCATCTCCATCAGGATTGTAGCCCGCTATAAAAAATGATGTGTTCCCGTTGTCTGGGGCAACAATATTGGGTTTTAGGCGGTCGTCGGGAGTGGTAAGTCGCAGCCCAGCAGGCGTGAAAAACACGGGTGTTCCTCCTTTAGAAGAAAAGGCTTCTATCACGGGCGGATTTACCCCAAAAGCAGGTGTTTGTCTGTAATCGGCGGCCCCACAAGTAATACTGAAAGCAGAATTGTGGTGTCCTATCACAGTACCTGCTTTGATTCCGACAATGTTGGCAGGAGTTACCGACCAGTCCAAGGTTCGAGAAAAATCATTTACTTTTATTCTTGTGGGGTTGGTCCCCGCTTTTTTGGTAATCAATACATATTTGACACCCATTCCAGCACTTGTACTCAACAGTTCAATGGGGTTTCCGCCAATATTACTGGCAATGCCCGAAAGCTGAACCGAATACGTTATGCCATTGTCTATTGATGTCAGAACGTAAAAATTTAAGTCAGAAGCTGAACCAGGCGAGCCATTTCCTGCCGTTATGAATGGCTCATCCCATTGCAAGCCCAATCTTACTGCACCAGAAACGGGCAAAAAATAGACTGGATTGGCGGCAGTTCCGAAATTGTGAGCGGTTTCACCATCATTGAAAGGCTGAAAAGTTGATGCCTGATAAGGAGCTTCGTAAGATTGGTCTTTGCTGTTGCCCGCCGATGAAAAATAAACGACCCCCTTTACATTCACGACAAATTCAATGGCCTGAGCAATGGGACCATCTTGAAAAATGGATTCCGAAAAATAAGAAACGTCGTCAATAATGACCTTGCAGCCCGCGTCGGCCAATGCGCGAATGCCGTTGGCAAAATCTGCTTCACTAAAAAAACCCGTATAAAAATACAAAGCGGCATCGGGTGCTATGTCGTGCACCACTTCAAGCATGGCTCGGCCTTCATCTTTCCCGTCGTTGTAGTCGCTCAAAACAGTAACGGGCGTTAGTTTTCCGTTGGGGTTTCCAACCCCTGGCAATTCGCCTGCTGCCACGCCCGCCGCCGCGCCGCCAAGGCGGTTGTAGCTGTCAGAAAGCACTCCTATTTTTACACCCGCGCCCGTCAATCCGTATAAACTCCGAGCCAAGTTAGAGCGTTGAGCCACGTCTCCTTGTGTTTGTACAACGCCCGAATTAGTGGTGGGTTTTAAGGCACTTTGCATCCATAAAAGGTTTTTGCTTTTGGCTACTATGCTTTCAATTTGCTTTATTGCTACCCAACAGCTAACCACATTTTGATTTCTGGCCACAATTTCTGCCCCAAATTCAGACAACTCTTTTTCCAGAACCGCGCCATCTGTTGTCGCAATGGCATCAACCAAAATCTTGGCATTTCCTTCTTTAAATCGGTGTAAATCAGAATTTTCAATGTTTGAGGCACGGAGATTTTGGTTCATTTTCGCCGCACTGGCAACATCAGACAGCCCCAATTTGAGCTTAGGATTTTCGGCTTGGGGCGTGTAAATTATTGTTTGGGATTTGCCCTGAAAAGCCACGAGAATCAACCCAGTTAATAAAAAACGAAAGGCCATTTGCGTTAAATTCATAATTTAAAAATAAGCGTGAAACAAATCAAAAGGAAGCATTTGATTCTCTGAAAAAATTGATAAAATGCTGCGCCAAGTACTGCCAATGGCAAGTACTTAATTAGACCGATCAAGATAACATTGAGTGTTTATGCCCTTCGTTTTAGCCCATCATGAACAATGGCAAAAAAAGGCTATAAATACCAATAAGCGGTAGAAGAAAGGAGGTAAAATTGAGTAATTTGAGGTAAAGCTACGAAAAACACCAATAACTTTGAGTATTCTTTGCCCAAAAATACTAAACCGTAAGAACTTAGCCTTACCTTTGAGGTCTTTTTTTTTCTATTTTTTTTATGAAAGTATCTCCTACGCAGCCTTTTCAAATGGTGTATTCGCTGTTTCAGCACGAATACCTGGGGTATTTGCTGGGCGCATTTGTGGTGCAAATAAACAGCAAAAATGAATTGACGCTGCTCCACCAAATTGTATCTTCCAAAAACATCAAAGATTTCGCCAGTCGGCTCGATGGCACTGATTTTGAGCTCATTAAACTCATTGAAGCCTCCCAACAAGAAACCGTTTTAAAGAAATTTAACCCTAAAAAATGGCCTGCTCCCGATTTTTTTCAAAAAGTGTATGACCCACAAAAAGGTGATAAATTGTTGCAGGAAACCATAGCGGGCTATTTGGAAAATATCAAGACGGCTATTTTAGAAAAAATACCGCACAAACCACTCTTTGTGATGGGCAACGACGGCAACCCCGCTTGGCTACCGCTGCAAACAATGCCCGATAAAGTGCGCGTGTTTTTTCACTTTAAGCGCAACGACACCGAAACGCACTATTTCCCAATTCTGAAATACAATACCGAGCGGCTGCAAATCAGGCACCGCGAGGCATTTTTGTTTTGCGACGAACCCGCCTGCCTCGTCATTGACAACAAACTGTACTACTTTGGGCGCAACGTGGACGGCAAAAAACTGCGGCCTTTTTTTAAGAAAAACCACATTGTAATTCCCAAAAACGTAGAAGCCCAATATTATCAGCGTTTTGTGGCGCCGCTCGTGGCCGCCTACGATGTCTTTGCCGAGGGCTTCGAGATTCGTTACGAAACCAGTACCGCCAAGCCCATCTTGACCCTTTCAGAAAACAGTACTGCACAGACAGGAACGCTGTTTGAAGACCTCACTCCCACTCTACCCGACGAGTTGCAACCTGCCGACCAACCCAACGTGGTGCTGGACTTGTCGTTTCGATACGGCAATTTTTTGTTTCGGTTCGATAATTTTGCGGCGGGAGCCAACGTAAGCATCGAAAAACAAGGCGACAATTATGTTTTTCACAAGGTGCGGCGCGACTTAAAACTCGAAAAAGAACGGGTGCTGTTTTTGAACCAAACGGGGCTTGACTTACAGCACGGGCGCGGCGTGTTGAGCAAAGCAGCGGCTTTTGCTTGGCTGCAAGCAAACTACCAAAAATTGGAAGAAATGGGGTTTGAAATACAGCAAAATACCACCGACACCAAGCGGTATTTTTTGGGGTATTCGTCCATTGATATCAGCATCGAAGAAGGCCGCGATTGGTTTGATATTTACGCCAAAGTGCGCTTCGGCGACTACGAAATTGCGTTTATTGACCTCAAAAATTTAATTTTAGCCCGTAAAAAAGAGTTTAAATTGCCCAACGGCGAGGTGGCGGTGATTCCTGAGGTGTGGCTCACCAAATATGCCGAACTGTTTGCATTTATTGAACAAGACGACCAAAAGCTGCTCCTTCGCAAGCACCATTTGGCGTTGGTGCAGGAGTTGTCCGACGAATCGTTGGCCAAAACAGTAATGAACCGTAAGCTCGAAAAACTGCGGCAGTTTGCTGAAATAGACCCGCAACCATTGCCAAAAGGGTTTCGGGGTACGCTACGGCCTTACCAAAAAGCGGGCTACGATTGGCTTTACTTCTTGAACCAGTATCGGTTTGGTGGCTGCCTGGCCGACGACATGGGCTTGGGCAAAACCGTAACAACGCTGGCCATGTTGCAAGCCCAAAAAGAAACTGCCGCAGCCGAACCGTCGCTGCTCGTGATGCCCACCTCGCTGCTCTACAATTGGGAAATGGAAGCCCGCAAATTTACGCCCCAACTGCGCGTGCTGGTCTATGCGGGATCGCAGCGACACAAAGACCCGCAGCAATTTGGCCGCTACGACTTGGTGCTAACCTCGTACGGCACTGCCCGCATGGATGCCGATTTACTCAAAAACTACCGTTTCAATTATTTGATTCTCGACGAGTCGCAGGCCATCAAAAACCCCAGTTCGCATATTTCACAGGCTATACGGCAGTTCAACGCGGCGCATCGGCTTATTTTGACGGGTACGCCGCTCGAAAACACCACCATGGACTTGTGGTCGCAGATGACTTTTATCAACCCAGGCTTGCTGGGAAGTCAATCATTTTTTAGGACGCACTTTCAGGTGCCCATCGAGAAGCACAACGACGAACAGCAAACCCAGAAACTGTACGCGCTCATCAAACCGTTTTTGTTGCGGCGGCACAAGTCGCAGGTGGCACTCGACCTACCGCCCAAAGTAGAGAACATTCACTACTGCACCATGACCGAAACCCAAGAACAACAATATGAGGAAGCCAAATCATACTACCGAAACCTTATTTTACAACAAATTGAGGACAACGGTATGGGCAAAACACAACTGATGGTGCTGCAAGGCTTAACCAAATTGCGGCAATTGGCCAATCATCCCCGCATGATTGACCCCGCCTATGAGGGCGATTCGGGCAAGTTTAAACAGGTTATTCATCAATTAGAAACGGCGCTATCAACCAAACATAAAGTACTGATATTCAGCCAGTATGTCAAACATTTGAGTATTGTACGCCAACATTTAGATACCCACGGCGTAGTGTATGCGTACTTAGACGGGGCTACGCTCAACCGCCAAGCGCAGGTAGATACGTTTCAGCAGGGCCCTAACGTGCAGGTATTTTTGATTTCGTTGAAAGCAGGTGGTTTGGGGTTAAACCTCACCGCTGCCGAGTACGTGTTCTTACTTGACCCCTGGTGGAACCCCGCCATCGAAGCCCAAGCCGTGGACCGAGCGCACCGAATTGGCCAGCAAAAAACAGTTTTTACGTACAAATTTATTACCAAAAACACCGTAGAAGAAAAAATCCTGGACCTACAGCGGAGCAAACAACGGCTTTTCAACGACCTCATTACCACCGAAGAGAGCTTTGTAAAATCGCTGACCAAAGCCGACATCATGAGTTTATTGGAATAAAATGGTCGCTCGTGTGTAAATTAAAGTGAGACAAGAAAAATGTATCTACACCTTCAGTGCACAATAAAAGGCTAAACCACCAGCACAACAAGCAAAGAACTGGAATTACACTTTTCAGCGTCATATTTTGACACTTCACTGTATTATTTTTGATAATTTGGGAATGGTTTTTGAAAATTTACCAAAAAAATCAGAAAAAATGACAAGCGAACAAATAGCAATCGTAAAAAAGAGTTGGAAGAGTTTGCAAGGAATTAGCCCTGAATTATTGGGGGACGTTTTTTACAGTTACTTGTTTCTCAAAAATCCTTCGCTCGAAAAAATGTTTAAAACCTCCAAAGAAGTGCAAGCCAAAAAGCTGATTGATATGCTTGATATTGTGGTGAGGCGTTTGGATAACCTGGAAGAATTGATGGACGAAATCCACGCAATGGCAAAACGCCATGTAGAATACGGTGTAAAACCCAAGCATTACGTACAAGTAGGAAACGCCCTCATCTGGACACTCAAAACGGCTTTGGGGAAAGATTGGAAGGAGGAGGTTTCAGAATCTTGGACGGCTTGTTATCAAGACCTTACGCAGGTGATGTTGGAGACAGGTATTTGCATTGGCTAAACCAGTGGCATAAAAACTCAATTTGTCATTAAAAAACTCTTTTACCAAAAGCGTTTTGCCAATTCTTCTTCTTCCATACACCGTCACAAACTCTGCTTTGTCAGAATCTACGATTTGATTCAGTAGCTTCATTTCGGCTTCTCTACCTATCATTTTCATGAGTAAATGTTTGTATTATTTGCCAATACTGAATCAAATATCTGATTTTGGCGAGTAATCAGCTTTATTATCCGCCAAAATTGGCCATTTAAATCGTTTTTGGCAGAAAATCATTTTTACTTTCTATCGAAACTTAAAATCTATACTGAAAAGTAAAATTCACCTTAAATCCAATTTTCCACACTTAAATCCCTCATTTCAACCTTTCGTTTGAATATTTTTTTTGCACTGATTAGTAAAGCTGAGTTTTGTATCATCAAACAAAAACAAATTATCAAATCCTTAAAAAAATATTAAACACATGAAAAAATTACTCGCTCTATTCATCATTCAGGCATTATCATTGAACATTTTTGCTCAATCTATCAGCATTGATCCAAATGCTCTGCAGTTGCCACGATTGGCAGTAAACCCCACCTGTTTAGTTGCCGACAAAGGCAAAATGATTTATAATACTACCCAAGAAAAAGTTTTGTATTGCAATGGTACCACTTGGATTGACCCTACAACAGGTGCTGTTCCGAACAATTGGATAAATTCAGGTAATGATAGTTATCTAAGCAGTTTGACAGGTAGGGTAGGTATTGGAACCATCAATCCAGTTGCACCATTAACTATTTTTAATGCGGCGGGTTACCCTTCTACAAACTACCTAACTTCAGCTACTGGAACAACTTCTAGTGATGGCTTATATGTAGGTATTTCTGGTTTAACTAGCTATGTTTTTAATTTTGAAAATACTGATTTGGTACTTGGCACAAACAATTCGCCTCGAATAACTATCAGTGGATCGGGTAATGTGGGCATCGGGGATACAAGTCCCTCACAAAAATTAGAAGTTGCGGGGAATACTAAAATTGATGGAAATCTTACAGTTAATAACGGTAGAGGGATAGTAAGAAGTCATGATGCTACGCAAATGGTTATAGAAGATATGACAACACCTGCCAATATTAATTTTACTTTAAATGCTGGTGCGCTAATTGGACCACTACCTATTTTATTCTCAACTTTTACATCTACACCTGCTATTGCATTTGGCGATACGTTTGGAATTACAAATCCTCAAAATCTTATTTTTACAATTGAGTCAGTAACAACCTCGGGGGCCAATATTTGGATAAAAAATATGTTAGTGTAAATTATAGACTGGTAATATAGGAGATTTATTAATTTTGAGGAAATATATTAACCCTCAATAAAATGGCACAGATAGAAATAATTAT
>REAB01000217.1 GCA_004293645.1 Cytophagia bacterium
ATTTTTCCGACTACATGTTTAGTGGGCAATATGCTTGTGGACTAATTTCTCAAAAACTGTCAACTACTTTGGAAGCAATATGAAAGATGCCAAAAAATGCCTTAAATTTGGAAGATGGTAGGCAGTTTACGGCCAATAGTCCACAGACGACAGTCCGCAAAAACACGAACGATAGCTGCCATAACCCCTGACCTTTCACCTTTCACTTTTTTATGAAACCTGATAAAAAACTCTTTCTGCTTGATGCCTTTGCGCTCATTTACCGCGCCCATTTTGCCTTTATCAAAGCACCGCGCATTACGTCCAAAGGTTTAAATACCAGCGCAGTTTTTGGATTTATTAATGCCCTGTTGGAAGTGCTAAACAAAGAAAAGCCCACGCACTTGGGCGTAGCTTTCGACACGCCCAAGCCCACGTTTAGGCACGTGCAATATGAAGCGTACAAAGCCCAACGCGAAAAACAACCCGAAGATATTACCGCTGCCGTACCTTACGTAAAGCGAATGCTGCAAGCCATGAACATTCCGATTTTGGAGATGGACGGCTACGAAGCCGACGACGTGGTGGGGACTTTGGCCAAAAAAGCGGCGCGCGCTGGTTTTGAGGTATTCATGATGACTCCCGACAAAGACTACGGCCAGTTGGTAGAAGAACACATTTACCTCTACAAACCCGCCATCATGGGCAAAGGCGTTGAAATACAGGGTATTCCGCAGATATTGGAACGCTGGGGCATCAAAGAAATTGGCCAAGTAATAGACATGCTCGGCTTGCAAGGCGATGCCGTGGATAACATTCCAGGCATACCAGGCGTGGGCGAAAAAACCGCCCAAAAACTCATCGAAGAGTTTGGCTCAATCGAAAATCTCATTGCCAATGCCGATAAAGTAGCGGGCAAACTCAAAGATAAAGTAATAGAACACGCCGATAAAGCCATTTTATCCAAAGAATTGGCCACCATTGACATCAACGTTCCCATTGAGTTTGATGAAACAGCCCTGCTCATGAACGAACCCAACCGTGAGCTACTTTCGCCTCTGCTCGATGAGTTGGAGTTCAGAACGCTCCGCCGCCGCTTGCTGGGCGAAGCTGCTGAACCACGGCCTGTTGCGCAAACAAATTTCCAACCCAAAGCTGATAAAATGGGGCAGTTGGATTTGTTTGGAACGCCCGCGCCACCTCAGAGGGAAGGCCTTGAAGAAGCCCCCTTCCAACAGGAGAAAGTGGGGGTGGGGGCAGAGGTGGGCTGGGGTGGGGTGGCGGAGCTACGTAGCGTTGCCAACACCCTGCATCAGTATTATTGCATAGACACCCCCGAACTCCGACAAAGTTTGGCATATTATTTGATGCGGCAAAATTCCGTTTGTTTTGACACCGAAACCACCTCGCTCGAAACCATTGAGGCGCAGTTGGTGGGCTTGTCATTTGCATATCGGGCGGGGGAGGCATTTTACGTGCCTGTACCTGCCGACCAAGCCCAAGCGCAGCAAATTGTGGAAGAATTTCGGGCGGTTTTAGAAAATGAGCAAATTGAAAAGGTGGGGCAAAATATCAAATACGACCTGCTGGTACTAAAAAATTATGGCATTTCGGTGCGCGGACCACTCTACGATACCATGCTGGCGCACTACCTCATTGAACCCGAAAAACGCCACAATATGGATATTTTGGCCAATAATTACCTCAACTACGAACCCATTTCTATTGAAACGTTGATTGGCAAAAAAGGCGTAAAACAAGGTAATATGCGCGACTCACCCGTTGAAAAAGTAACCGAATACGCCGCCGAAGATGCCGATATTACGCTTCAACTCAAAGAGAAACTAAACCCCATTTTGGTTGAAAATCAAGCCGAAAAGTTGTTTCACAAAGTAGAAATGCCGCTGTTGCGGGTGCTGGCCGATATAGAGCGTGAAGGCGTAAAAATAGACACCAAAGCACTGGCTGATATGTCGCAGGTGCTGGCTACCGACGTGGCCGAGGTAGAAAAAGTGATTTATGAACTGGCGGGTACGCGTTTTAACATTGGCTCGCCCAAACAGCTCGGCGTGGTGCTGTTTGAGAAAATGGCGTTGGTCAAAAAGCCCAAGAAAACCGCCACGGGCCAGTACGCCACGGGCGAAGACATCCTGTCGGACTTGGAGGCCGAACACGAAATAGCGCGTAAGATTCTGGATTACCGAGAATTACAAAAACTAAAATCAACTTACGTGGACGCGCTGCCGCTGCTCATTAGTCCGCAATCGGGGCGAATCCACACCTCTTTCAACCAAGCCGTAACCTCCACAGGCCGATTGAGCAGCACCAATCCCAACCTGCAAAATATTCCCATCAGAACCCCGCGTGGGCGCGAGATTCGCCGCGCTTTTGTACCAGCCAATGACGAATTTCTGATTCTGTCGGCCGATTATTCGCAAATAGAACTGCGCATCATGGCGGCGTTTAGCCAAGACAGCACCATGCTCGAAGCCTTCAACAATGGGTTGGATATTCACGCCCAAACGGCCAGTAAAGTGTTTAAGGTAGCCCTCGAAGACGTAAGTTCAGACATGCGTCGAAAGGCTAAAATGGTCAATTTTGGCATTATTTACGGCATTTCGGCCTTTGGCTTAGGGCAGCGGTTGGGTATTCCGCGCGGCGAAGCCAACGACATTATCCAAGCCTATTTTGCCGAGTTTCCTGCCGTCAAAGAATTTATGGACAGCTGCATTGCGGGTGCCCGCGAGCGACACTACGTCGAAACCATCTTGGGCCGTCGCCGCTACTTAGCCGACATCAACTCGCAAAACCAAACCAATCGGGGTTTTGCCGAGCGCAACGCCATCAACGCCCCCATTCAAGGCTCGGCTGCCGACATGATAAAAGTGGCCATGATTAACGTACACGATTTCTTAAAAACCGAGAAACTACGCAGCCGCATGATTTTGCAAGTACACGATGAATTGGTTTTTGAAGCCCACCGCGAAGAAGTGGAGTTATTGAGTCGTAGCGTTAATGAGTTGATGTGTAACGCCATACCATTGGCCGTAAAGATGGAAACGGGCATCGGCGTGGGCCAAAACTGGTTGGAGGCACACTGAAAAAATTCAAAAACTCTGACACTAACGGATTTGGTGGGGCAAATAATATAGCTACTGACTATTAGGTAGTTACAAAATTAGGGAACTGTTGTTTTGCTACTTGGTGGGCAGGAGTATCGTTATTTTATACCCCCACCAAATAAGTTAGTGTCAGCAAAAACTAAATTGCAAATAGTAAAAGTCGCAAAAATTTATACGATGAATTTATCGTACGACAAAATCATCGTACGATAAATTCATCGTACAAATTCAAACACCTCAACTTCAAAAAACTTTCGATTCAATTTGGTGTGCTTTGTTTTTTTACTTTACTTTACTTTGCAAAACAAAGTACTTTTTAATGAAAAACTATCGCTTTCATCGTCCCAGCACTACCTTCATTTTAGCCCTGCTTTCGGGTCTGTGCGTATGCTTACTATTTGCCCGAATATCGGTTTTGTGGTCTTTGGGCTACATTTTCTTGCTTTGGAATTTGTTTTTGGCCTGGATTCCACTCTGGACGGTGCTGCTTTGTGGCCGTGCTTGGCAAAAACAACGCATTGGCAAAGGGGGGCTATTGGCAGGTTTGGTGGTTTGGCTGCTGTTTTTTCCCAACGCGCCCTATCTCATCACCGATCTCATTCACCTGCGCGGCGCGTCCGATGCCACTTTGTGGTTTGATGCCTTGCTCATTTTTTCGTTTGCCTTGTCTGGCTTGCTTACGGGTTTGTACTCGCTGTTGTGGGTGCAGCGGCTTGTGGTGCGGGTGTGGGGAGCGGTTTGGGCGTGGATTGGCGTACCTATTTGCCTGATTTTGGCAGGCTACGGTGTATATTTGGGGCGTTTTGGCCGCTGGAACAGTTGGGATATTTTATCGAATCCGCTGGGTTTGGTGCGCTACATTGCCCATAGTTTTGTCAATCCGTTGGCCATTCAAACTACGCTGGCGTTTGCGTTATTATTGCTGCTGACCTACACCGCTTTTTGGATGTTTTCAATGCGCCAAGAAACGGACTTTCAGGTCAGAAAATAGGTCCAGCAAAAAATTCGGCATTTCGGTTGCTACAAGCTCCCCGTTTTGCCGCCGTCCACGGGCAAATTGATGCCACTGATGGCGGCAGCTGCTGGGCTGCACAAAAATGCCACGGCAGCGGCTACCTCCTCGGCTTCGGCAAAGCGTTGCATCGGAATTTCGGTTGCTAACTGCGTCGCCACTTCTTCAACGCTCTTGCCCAAGGTGGCAGCGCGCATTTTATTGACGGCCTCCAAACGCCCCGTTTTGGTGTAGCCTGGCAGTACGTTATTGACCGTAATACCAAATTGCCCCAACTCCAAAGAGAGCGTTTTGGCCCAACTCGCCACCGCCCACCGCACGGTATTAGACACCCCCAAACCCACAATGGGCTGTTTTACCGACGTAGAAATAACATTGACAACGCGCCCAAACCCCGCTTTTTTCATACCTTCTACCACCGCCTGCGCCAAAAGTTGGTTGTTGATGAGGTGCATCTCAAAAGTGTGCAGCAGCTGCGTGGTAGCGGCTTCGATGAGCGGCCCGCCCGTCGGTCCGCCCGTGTTGTTTATCAAAATATGGAAATTGGCAAATTGCGCGGGGTGGTCGGCAATGGCTTTTTGTACGTTTTCACTACTTGCAAAATCGGCCACAATGTAGTTGTGTTGCTGATTTTGGGCTGTATTGAGCATTTTTAACGTGCTTTGTAAAGTAGTCTCGTTGCGAGCCATGAGCGTAACATTCGCACCCATTTGGGCCAGTTCTACCGCCACAGCGCGGCCAATTCCCTGCGTGCTGCCGCACACAAGGGCGTTTTTGTTGGTTAGATTTAGGTTCATAAGTTTGGTTGGTTCAATTTTTGGGCAACGTAATTGATGGCTTGACGGGCTTCGGGGAGTATTCCTACGAAGATGGGCCACACGTGCGGCAATTTATCCCACACTTGCAAATCTACTTCCACGCCCTGCCGACGCGCTTTTTCGGCTACGCGCACGGCATCGTCGCGCAGAACTTCGTGTTGGCTGGCAAAAATAAGCAAAGGCGGTAAGCCCGTAAAATCGCCATAAAGCGGCGAAATATAAGGATTGGTAGGGTTGTTGTGCGGGCCAGGGTATATTTTAGAACCAAAACGAATACCGTCATGGCCAAACATTGCATCGGTCGCATCGTTGGTTTGCAAACTGCTGCCCGTGGCGGTGAGGTCTGTCCAGGGCGAAAAGCAAACGGCGGCTTTGGGTAGGAGCTGCTGCTCATCTCGGATTTTGAGAAGTAAAGCCAACGTCAAGCCACCGCCCGCCGAGTCGCCAGCCACGAGCAGATTTTGCGGCAACACGCCACTTTTTAGTAGGTATTGATAAGCCGCAAAGGCATCGTCAAGGGCGGCGGGAAAGCGATGTTCGGGCGCAAGGCGATAATCTAAGGCCAAGATTCTAACATTCAGGCTTTTGGCCAGTGCCAACGTAATGCTGCGGTGCGTTTGGGGCGAACAAGCAAAATAGCCGCCTCCGTGCAAATAGAGCAGCGTGCGGCTGGGCGTTTGATTTTTCCAAAATACCCATTCGCCGCGCAGGTTCTCTTCGTCGAAAGGGATAATTTGAGCATTTTTGGGCGTGGGCAACTGCAAAGTGGACTTGCCCAAAGCGCGGCGTGTGAGGCGTACAATCAATGCTTCATCGTCGGTAACAGGCTGGCTTCGCAGTTTTTTTTTGAGAAAGTACGATAAAACGAAATTTTGCCAACTTGCCATGTTTATTGCAGGGTTGAATCGAGCTTAAGCCGCCGATTTGGTGAAAAACTTGGCCTTGGCAAACTCCCATACCATGGGCATAACCGACAACCCAATGATGCCAAATATGACCAGTTCAAAGTTTTTCTTCACAAACGGAATATTGCCAAAAAAGTAGCCCAACATGGTCATGGAAGGCACCCACAGCAGCGCACCCACCACACAAAACACAATGTAGCGCGAATAAACCATGCTTCCTGCCCCCGCCACAAAAGGGGCAAGTGTGCGCACAATCGGAATAAAACGGGCCATGATGACGGTGCGCCCGCCGTGTTTGGCGTAAAAAGCCTCGGTTTTTTCTAAGTATTCGCGCTTAAAAAACAAAATTCGTTCGTGCTTTTTGATGGTAGCCCCCAAATATTTGCCCACGAAGTAATTGACATTGTCGCCCAGCAAAGCAGCTACAATCAGCAGCGGAATAACAATCCACACGCTCAATGCGCCCGTAGAAGCCGCCAACGCGCCCGTGGCAAAAAGCAGTGAGTCGCCTGGCAGAAGTGGCATAACAACCAAACCCGTTTCGGTAAAAATAATCAAAAACAAAATGACGTACGTAAGCGTGCCGTACTCAGTAATGATGTCGGCGAGGTGCTTATCTAAGTGCAAAAAGAAGTCTAAGATTTGAGTGAGGATTTCCATTTGGTTTTTTAGTTTTTTAGTCCACAGACGACAGTCCATGGTCCATAGTGAATATTTTGCTTAGTTTTTTTTAGTCCACAGACGATAGTCCATGGTCCATAGTGAATATTTTACTTAGTTTTTTAGTCTACAGACGATAGTGAATATTTTGCTTAGTTTTTTGTTCATAGCCAACCGACGACAGTAAAGTAGGCCAATTATCTTTTTTCGAGTGAATTGCGCAGGGCTTGCGCCATTTTTATAATTTCTTCAACTTCGTTGTACAAACGTCGAAAATCAATATCATTGATAATATTACGACGTTTACCAACGTATAAACAACTTACTACTTCAATTCCAGACCTAATCGCAAATCCTAAGAATCTACTAAATTCAGGATTCGTTTGGCCTGTTGAACCCTCCGCAATATTAAGTGCAATCGAATCGGCGGCTCGTTTTATTTGAGCGGTTAAAACAAACAATTCATCTTTGGGAAAATGGCGGGTCAATTCGTGAATCTCTCCCGTCAATTCTATAGATTTTTGCCAAACATTTAACTGCTCAAATTTGAAAGCCATATTGTTTTGTTTATAGTCGATGGTTTATAGTCTATAGTCGATGGTCGTGAGGATAATTTTTGCTGTCGTCTATGGACCGTCGTCTGTAGACTGTCGTCTGTGGACTATTTATCTATTTCCCCAACTTCCATTTCTTCTTGGTTTTGTCGTTCAAGAAGTGGCCGAAGGTATCGCCGCGTAAACCCAATCTGATGGTTTCGAGCGGAATAATTTCGTTGGGGGCAATGTTGCCCAAATTGACGTTTGCGCCCATGAGTTGCACAAAAAACACCTGCTGCGACTTTTGGGGGGCTTCCCAAATTATTTTATCAACGGGTACTTGGGTCAAAATCTCTTCTACCAGTCCCTGCCGCACTTCGCCACTGCTCCTAAAAAGACCCACGTTGCCAGCTTCGCGGGCTTCGCCAATTACTTTCCAAGAGCCCGCTTCGAGTTCGGCGTTCATGAGTTTTATCCATTTGTAGGGCGGAATAATCTTGGCCTCGTCTTTTGAACCCACCTCCGACAGCACCGTAACCTGCTGGGCCAACGTGCTAATAAACTCCAATTTCATGTCGTGGGGCATTTCTACCGAGCCGTCCGACACCTCGGCGTGCGTGAGTTTATATTCATCGAGCAGCTTGCGGTAGTCGTCAAACTGATTGCGCACCACAAACGCCTCAAAAAGTGTTCCACCAAAATAAACGGGTACGCCCGCATCTTGATATACTTTTACTTTTTGTTTTAGATTGGGGGTTACAAAAGAGGTAGCCCAGCCGAGTTTTACGATGTCAATGTGAGGAGAGGCAATAGACAACATATCTTCCACTTCGCGGATACTCAGGCCCTTGTCCATGACCATCGTTAAGCCCGACTGCCGTGGTTTTAGCTTGCGGTCGGGTACTTGCAATAATTTGTAATTCATACTATATTGGTTAAATACAATTTTAGGAGGGAGACCGCAAAATTAGTGATTCAAAACCGAACCTACCAGTTATGTTGTATAAAATGATGTAATCTTAACTAAATAAAGCCATGATGTCGTCTTGGGTGAGCTTTTTAATAAAGCCCTGTTCGGTACTTATTAAGTCTTCGGCCAGTTCTTTTTTGCGGGCTTGCAGCAGCAATATTTTTTCTTCGATGCTGTCTTTGCAAATCATTTTGTAAGCAAACACTTTTTTGGTTTGGCCAATGCGGTGCGTGCGGTCTATGGCTTGGCGCTCTACGGCGGGGTTCCACCAGGGGTCCACCAAATACACGTAGTCGGCTTCGGTGAGGTTGAGACCCACGCCACCCGCTTTGAGGCTCATCAAAAATACGCGGCAATTTTGGTCGTTCTGAAACCGATTGACACGGCTGGCGCGGTCGTCGGTTTGGCCGTCCAAATATTCGTACGGAATGTTGGCTTTTTCTAAATAAGTGCGCACCAAGTCGAGCATTTTCAAGAACTGGCTGAAAATCAAGATTTTATGATTAGAAGCGTTCTCTTCAATTTCGCGCACTATTTCTTCCAATTTGGCCGATTCGTTGCCGTAGTCGGCATCGTCGGAGAGTAGGGCAGGGGAGTCGCAAATTTGACGGAGCTTCATCAACGCTTCCAACACCAAAAAACTGCTTTTGTTTAAGCCTTCGGTGGCCAATTTGTCGGCAATTTGTTGGCGGTATTTTTCTCTGAATGTTTCATATACTTTGCGCTGTTTGGCCCCCATTTCGCAGTACAAAATGGTTTCGGTTTTGTCGGGCAGGTCGGGGGCAACTTCTTCTTTGGTGCGTTTGAGCATAAACGGGTAAATTATCCGCCGCAGTTCTTGCGCTTTTGTTTTGTCTTGGAGTTTATCGATGGGCGTAGCGTATTCGCTCTTAAAAAACTCGACACTTCCCAGCAGGCCAGGGTTCAAAAACTCCATTTGTGAGTACAAATCGAAGGTATTGTTTTCGACGGGCGTACCCGTCATGGTCAAGCGGTTGTGGGCATTTAAGAGCCTGCTGGCCTTGGCCGTGAGCGAGTCGGGGTTTTTGATGGCCTGCGACTCGTCCAGCACAATGTAATGAAAATGAAAGTGCCGCAGTACGTCAATGTCGCTGCGCATGGTGCCGTAGGTGGTGAGCACAATGTCAAAATCTTTAAAGAAATTGATGTCGCGTTGGCGCATATTGCCCCGATGCACGTGCAATTTAAGTTCGGGGGTAAACTTTTCAGATTCGGCTTGCCAGTTGAAAATCAGCGTAGTAGGCACAATGACCAAGTTTACGGCATCGGGAATTTGGTTTTTTTGGTGTTGCAAAAACGTGAGCATTTGTACCGTTTTGCCCAGGCCCATGTCGTCGGCCAAGCAGCCGCCCCACTTAAATTCGTCCAAAAAATTGAGCCATTTAAAGCCTTCTTCTTGGTAATGGCGCAATTCGGCGCGTACGTTTTTGGGTTTAGGCACGGCGGCCATTTCTTTAAAATGGAGCAATTTTTGTTTTTTCTCAAACAATTCACGCTGAATTTGCAGGTCGTCTATGTTGTCAATCAAATCGTCAATGAGCGAAAAATGGAGCTTAGACAACTTGATGTCGTCGCCCTTGACGGTGCCAAATTTCAGTACATTGTCTAATTTTTTTATCCACTCTTCGGGTATCATTCCGAGCGTGCCATCTTTGAGTTCTACGTAGTTTTGTTTTTTGAGCAACGCTTTTTTGGCATCGGCCAACGAAATGTGCTGGTCGCCAAACGAAATCTCAACTTTCATGTCAAACCAGTCAATGCCCGACGATGCCTTGATGTTGAACTTTCCCTTGTTGGGATTAAACCGCATTTTTTTCAACTCCTTGAAACCCAGCAGTTGCACGCCTTTTTCTTGCACAGCTTCCACCATTTTAAAGAGCCAGCCGTCTTTCATTACTTCGGTAAAAAGTACCGAAAAAAATGGTTGGTCGCTTTGGCGTTCAAAGTCGGGGTGCAGCGTTTTGGCCCATTCCCAGGCTTCGGCTTCGGCGGCGCGGTTGCGCTCCATCAGCACAATTTCGCCGTTTTCGTAGCGGGCTTTGGTGCGGCGTTGGTCGTTCATGAACTCCACTTCGTCGTCTGCGGTTTCGCCTTCATATACGTACGTTGGCACAATGAGCAGGCTGGCATCGTCTTCTTTGAGGTAAATGCGGGCTTTTTGAAACGGCAGCGTTTGGTTCTGAACGGCGTGCCGCGTCTGAAACAGCACGTCGAATTGCTCGGTCATGGGTATGACCCAATCGGTCAAAAAACCATCGGCAAATGCCTTGCGAACGCGCATTTTAAACCCATTTTCCCGAAAATACGCCACCATTTCGGCATCGTTGATGTTGGCCCATTTAAAAAATTTTTGACCGCGATAAGTACCCGTCCAAAAACTCTTAAATGCCGACACGTGTTCAAGTTCAACGGGTTTGTTGGGTTCTATTTCGACGTAAGGTTCGAGCGACACAAAGTCTTTTTCTTCTTTTAAGATAAAAAAGGGCTTGACGGGCGCACGGTGCAAAGCAATGGCGCGTAAGTCGTTTTGGGTAGAAACGTAGTCAGAATCGCTCACAAAAAGCCGTTCTTCTTTCAAATCCTGAAAAATGCGTTCTATTTGTCGGCCAACCCAAATTTGTACTTCTCGTTTTTGGGGGGCTGTTAGGTCGCTCATGCTCCAATACCAGCCTGTTTGCCAGTTTTGTTTTTTTACAAAAGCCTGCAAGCCGTCCGAACTAAGGCGTTTGGCCAGTTTGATGAGTCGCCAATCTTCGGCGGCCAATTCGGGCATTTCGCTGGGCTGCACGTAGTCGCCCGTTATGCTTTTGATGAAGGTGAGCTTGCCCGTTTTGGCCGAAATTTTGGCCGAAAATACCCCAAAATTGGTATCCAATAAGTTTGAAGCCCCCCCCTGCGACAACACGTACAGCACCACGCGCTCGTCGTCTTCCAGCACTGGCTCGGCGTTGGTACTGGCCTGAAAGCCAACGGCGGCAGCGGGCATCAATAGCTTATCGCGCACGTTGCCCCAGTTTTGATACGTTCCAATTTTCTGGATACTGCTATCGAGTTTTAAGAGCTGCAAAATGCCCTTGTTGTCTATTTTAAAATCAAATTTGTTCTTAATCTCGTCTTGTAACGAAAAACCGTATTCGGCCAAAAGCGCGTTTTTTTCGTCGCTAAAATCGCGCATCAACTCAAAAGCCCGCTCGCTCATTTGGGTTTTGATTGCCAGCAAAGCGGCTAATTTGTGGGCGCACAGCGGCGAGGTAAGGCGGGCGTTGCAGCTACAACTCGTATAAAGCTGCTTGGTATTGGCAAAAAACTTAAAGCTAACGTTGTATTCTTCTTTTTTGAACACCACTTTACACTCGGCCATGCCGTCTTTGGCCGATTCTACGCGCACGGTTTTCATGCTGTGCCTGTTTTGCCAAGTTTCGGGCGTAACCAGGGGGCGCAGCAAGTCGTCTTGCAGCAATGGCAGCGGCACTGTACTACTTGACATGGAGAAATAGGTAGGCTCAACGGCGTTGGGCATTCGGTCTAAAATGTGCAAAATGGCCGCCACGCGGTGCTTGCAAACACCCCCGCGCCCTTCCGAACAAGTACAGCTACTTTTGACTCCGCTGGTGTTAAAATCTTCGACCAATGTGCGGTAGGTGCTGCCGTAGGAGTCGCCTTTCATTTTAAATTCGGCGAAGCCGCGCCCACTCAAATCAAGCCGCACCACGCTATAGCCACCTCCTTGTATATAAACCGCTTTGCCCTTCGACAAGACTGTACCGTCGGCGCGGTCTTTCAAATATTTTGATAAGAAGTTTTCTCTAACTATTGCCATGTTTTTTGGGGTGTCTTACATTGATAAACAAAAAAGACCTCACCAAGTTGCGGTAAGGTCTGTTTTTGTTCCCTATTTTTTGATTAATTGAGCAAAGACAATTTCAAGTCGCTCAACCGTTTCCGAATGGAAGCGTCAATTTGGCGGTCGCCTACGCGCAACACGTAGCCACCAATGAGCCGCTCGTCGGTTTTTTCTTTTATTTGCACGGTTTTGCCCGTTGAGTCGGCCACGATTTGGCTAAACTGCTGGCGCAATTCGTCGGTAAGTGCCACCGCCGCCGTAACGTGCGCCACCACAATGCCTTTCGACTCGTCGTATAGTTTCACAAACTCATCGGCAATGGCGTACAAGATGCCTTCGCGGTTTTTCTTGGTTACAATCTCAAAAATAGTGTAAGAAACTGGATTGACTCTTTCTTGAAAAATGGCCTTCAAAACGGCTATTTTCTTTTCGTGGCGCACCACGGGGCTTTTCAAAGTCAATAACAGGGCGCGGTTTTCGTCGGCTACTTTCTTAAAAAATAGCATATCGTTATACACCTCTTCCACTACTTTTTTTTCTTGGGCCAGTCCAATCAAAGACTGGGCATATCGAATGGCAACGGTTGATTCTGACATTTTAATGGGGTGATTTTAAAGTGTAGCGTGTAGAAATAGAGATTCAACACTTTTCACTTTTAACTTGACACTTTTAATTAAGGTGTGCGTCTTTTACCAATTCAGACACCAATTTCTCCTGCGCTGGCTTGTCGCTCAATTCTTTGCGCAATACTTTCTCGGCTATTTCGAGCGACAGCGTTACCATTTCTTTGCGCATCTGCGCTACTACCGAAGCACGCTCATTGTTGATGGCTTCACGGGCATCTTCTACTAACTTTTTGCCTTCTATTTGGGCTTTGTCTTTGGCCTCGGCAATGGTCTTGTCGGCCACGTCGCGGGCGGCTTTCAAAATACCATCGCGCTCCAAACGGGCTTCGGCCAGCAGCTTTTGATTGTCGGCCTGCATTTTAGCCATTTCATTGCGGGTTTTTTCTGCCAAATCAAGCGCACTCTGAATTTGAGTTTCGCGTTCTTTTAGACCGTTCAAAATGGGTTTCCAGGCCGATAAGCGCAGAATAACGAACAAAATAAGGAAGACGAGAACCATCCAGAACAACAGACCGACGGCGGGGGTAAGCAATTCCATTTTTTTTAGTGATTTTAATAAAGTAAAATATGAAAAGTGAGCAATAAAGCCCTCATTTTTTGTTTCAAAATAAAAAGAAGCGACTTGCCCCGACGCCTAATGCGAGCGCGGCAAGTCGCGGGCTTCGTTCTTAAGCTAACTTGAACGAAATCAAAAGACAGATAACGGCAGCAAAAAGAGCTACGGCTTCTACCAGAGCGGCGATAATCAACATCGCAGTCTGAATACGAGCCGCCGCTTCGGGCTGACGCGCGATACCTTCCATGGCACTACCGCCAATACGACCCAAGCCCATACCAGCACCGATGGCAGCTAAACCTGCACCAATACCTGCACCCATAACGGCGAAACCAACTCCGCTGTTGGCGGCTGCTTGAAGTAAGATTTGCAACAACATAATTGTAAAAAATTTATAAAGTGAAACAAAAAAAATGCAAAAAAAAGTAAATTTAACTCAACACTCAACACTCAACACTCAACACTCAACACTCAACACTCAACACTCAACACTCAACACTCAACACTCAACACTCAACACTCAACACTCAACA
>REAB01000065.1 GCA_004293645.1 Cytophagia bacterium
CGCTACGAAGAAACGGGGGAAATTCCCAATCTGAAAGAGGCGAAATGAGTAGTTACTCTTCTGCGCCCAAAAATGCCGAAAAACGCGATGGCTGAAACCTAATAGTATCTGGGTAAGTAGAATCTTTGGCTCCGAATGTTTTGATAAAAGATGCCATGAACTCACCTTCTACCAGCCCCGTTTGCTTATCCACCTTGGTTACTCGAAAGTAATTCTTTTCCGATTGCAACACCCGATAACTATCCTTGCCCGCATCGTGTTCAGAGGTGAAAAAAGCAGCCGCTGGAATGGTATCGGGGCGGCAAGCATTGATTGGGCTTCCCCTAAGCTCATAACTGCCAACTCGCAACGGTATTGCACTAAACGAAAGACTCTCAAAATAGTAACGTGTATTGTCGTCTGTGATGAAATAACGATAAAAAGCAACACCAAAAAAATTCTTATAATTATCACTTATTCGTTCTGCCCAACACGAATTACTAACAGTATGGGTAGAAACCTTAGTACCTTTGGGTGTTATGTAGTTCCATACTTTGCCGCTCATCATTACCTCAGCGGAGTTGCGAGGAAGGGGTTTGACCTCTTCTTGGTCTTGGCGACAAGCAGCAATAAAGATTACAAAAAGTAGCCACAGCAGCCACTTCTGGGAAATAGGGCGATAGTTCATGGCCTTACTTTGATAAGATGAGCTTTTCAACTTTTACAAACGCACTTGTTAATTCAAGTTTACAAAAGTAAGAAACTTTCCAAAAAAGCCACTACGCGCGTTCCTGCTTGGCCATCGCCGTAGGGATTGCTGGCCTCCGACATCTGGGCGTACAGCGGCGCGTTTTCCCACAGCTTGCGCACGGCGGCCACAATGTTGGCTTGGTTGGCCCCCACCAACTGCACCGTACCCGCTTCTACGGCTTCGGGGCGTTCGGTGGTGTCGCGCATCACAAGTACGGGCTTGCCCAAACTCGGTGCTTCTTCTTGCACCCCGCCCGAGTCGGTTAAAATAACCCAGCTTTGCTTCATGGCATACACAAAATCGGCATAGTCCATGGGCGCGGGCAAATGCACGTTGGCAAGGCTGCCAAGGCGGTCGTAAACAGGTTGTTGCACATTGGGATTGAGGTGCACGGGATACACAATTTCCAAATCGGGATATTGTTGGGCCAATTGGCGCAGGGCATCGCAGATTTGCACAAACCCATCGCCAAAATTTTCGCGGCGGTGGCCTGTTACGAGCAAAATTTTCTTTTCGGAGGCAAACACCGCCTGCACCGCCGTTGCCACTTGGCCCGAAAACCCGCTCACGCGCTCGCTCATGTACAAGAGCGCATCTATGACGGTATTACCCGTTTTTACGATTTTTTCGGGTGCTACGCCCTCGCGCAGGAGGTTTTGCACGTTGCGGTCGGTGGGGGCAAAATAATAATTGGCCAGGCGGTCGGTGATGAGGCGGTTGGCTTCTTCTGGAAACGGCGATTGGAGATTGCCCGTGCGTAAACCTGCCTCGACGTGGCCAACTTTAATGCCCGCATAAAACGCCGCCAACGACGCGGCCATGCAGGTAGTGGTGTCGCCGTGCACGAGTATGATGTCTGGCTGGTAGGTTTTGAACAACTCCCGCAAGCCCGTCAAAATGCGGCAAGTTACGTCGGTAAGGTCTTGGCCTGCTTGCATAATGTTGAGGTCAAAATCGGGGCTAATCTCAAAAAGTGCCAGTACTTGGTCGAGCATTTGGCGGTGCTGACCCGTTACGCACAGTTTGTGTTCGAGGCTTGATTGTTGGAGCTGCTTCACCAAAACGGCCATTTTGATGGCTTCGGGGCGCGTACCAAAAACGGTTAATACTTTCATAATTCTGCGGGCTTCCAGCCAATTTTTACAATTTTATCGTTTTGTTCTATCACTGGCCGTTTAATCACGCTCGGCTTTCCGAGCATGAGCGCAATGGCACTTTCGTTGTCTTTTACGTCCGCTTTTTGCTCGTCCGAGAGCTGTTTCCAAGTTGTTCCCGCGCGGTTGATGAGCGTCTGATGGTCGGTTTGGGTGAGCCATTCGGTTAGTTTTTCGGGCGTTATGCCCTGTTTTTTATAATCGTGAAATTGATATTCCAACCCGTTTTCTTTGAGCCAAACAATGGCTTTTTTGAGCGTATCGCAGTTGGGTATTCCGTAAACAGTGAGCATAGTGGGATTTGAGCGGGGCCGCCTGAGCGGTTTGTGGTTTGAAGTGTATGATTGAGAGATATGGCGGGGATTGGGGTGCTAATAACTAAACTTTTTGGAGGTTTGCGGGGTTAGGTTTGAATGAAACTTATTATTCAGACTCGCGTCAATCAGTCGTACTTGCAAGTATGGAACGGTTTTGACAAAAAACTTTTCGACCAACTCGCTCCGCCGTTCCCGCCCGTGCGGGTGGTGCGTTTTGACGGCTGCCTCGAAGGCCATGTGGTGGACTTAGAACTCAATTTTTTGTTGTTTAAGCAACGTTGGGTGAGCCACATTACCGCCCAAAACACCACCGATGCCGAAATTTATTTCATAGACGAAGGCCGACAATTGCCCTTTTTTCTGAGCAAATGGAAACACAAACACCGCATTTTAAAAGACGGCACCCACGCCATTATTGCCGATGAAATTGAATTTCGGACTCCTTTTTTGCTAACCGACTACCTTTTTTACCCGCTTATGTGGGCGCAATTTGCCTACCGCAAACCCATTTATCGGCGCGTTTTTGCTTAGTTTCGCATATCGCGGAGTAGTTTGTTGGCAAAAATAAACTCGTTGAGTTCTGGCACGTCCGAATGAATGATATTGGTATTGTTGCCTTCCCAGAGTTTTTTGCCTTTGTACAAAAATAGCACTTGGTCGCCCATTTCCAGCACCGAGTTCATGTCGTGCGTGATAACCACCGTCGTAATGTTGTATTCGTCGGTTATTTCTTTAATCAATTCATCAATTTTTACCGACGTGAGCGGGTCGAGGCCAGAGTTGGGTTCATCACAAAACAAGTATTTGGGATTCATCACAATAGCCCGGGCTATGCCCACGCGCTTTTTCATGCCGCCGCTTAGTTCAGAAGGCATTCGGTCAATGGCGTGGTCGAGCCCCACCCGCGAGAGGCAAAAGCGAGCGCGTTCGTTTTTTTCGGTTTCCGAAAAATCGGTGAGCATATCGAGCGGAAAACGCACATTTTGGAGCGATGTTTTGGAGTCGAACAACGCCCCGCCCTGAAACAAAACGCCCATGTCGCGCCTTATTTCTTTGCGCACTTCGTCCGAATTTCCCCAAAAATCGCGCCCATTGTAAAGCACGGTGCCTGCGTCGGGTTTAATGAGGCCAATCAAACATTTGAGCAACACACTTTTGCCCGTACCGCTACCGCCAATCACCAGGCTGTTGTTGCTGGGCATAAACGTACCCGACACATTGTCCAAGATGGTGCGTCCTTCAAAACTTTTTGATATACTCGAAAACTCAATCATAACGTTGGGTTTTGCTGTTCTAATTTGTTTTGCCGCTCCACCCAGCCCGACACCCAAATGCTAATTTCGTAAAGCAACGTAAGTGGTGTTGCCACCAATACTTGGCTCAACACGTCGGGCGAGGGCGTGATAATGGCCGCCACAATGAGAATAACCACAAAAGCATGGCGGCGATATTGACGCATGAAACGGGGGTTTAAAAAGCCAACCTTCGACAGCACAAAAGCCACCACGGGCAACTGAAAAGTAACTCCACAAGCCAACGTAAGCAACGAAATGAGGCTCACATAAGACGTAACATCGAACTGGTTTTTGATGGTAGGGTCTAATTTAAAATTAGCTAAAAAATTGATAGCCAGCGGCGAAACGATGTAGTAGCCAAAAAGAACGCCCGAAAAAAACAAAAACGTAACGTAAAAAACAGCACCGCGCGCTGCCTTGCGCTCCGAAGATTTAAGGCCCGGTTTGATAAACCGCCACACTTCCCAGAAAGCGTAAGGAAACGCAAACAACAAGCCAATAATAACCGCCGAAAGCATAGCCATCGAAAACTGGCCCGACATTTCCCGGCTTTGTAGTTCAAAATCAAGGTTTTGAATGCACAGGCCATCTGCCCCCGTAAAAGCAGCTATTTTGCACAACATTCGGTAGGTCCAAAAAGACGAGCGCGACGGGGCTAAAATAACAACATCGTATATTTTTTCAATAAAAGCGAAAGCAACAATGGTAAAAGTTAAAATTGCGCCCACCGCCCGAATAATGTGCCAGCGTAATTCTTCAAGGTGCGACAGGAAAGTCATTTCTGCTCCTTCTTCGGCGTTTTCGTCGGTAGATTGATCTAATGGCATCGTGATAAATTAAATTTCAATGCACAAAGTTACGTTTTGCCGCCGTTTCTAAATCAAAAAATCACGAATTTTAACATTCTAAGTGGGTATTATGCGGCCTTTTTACAACTTTTGAATATCTTTGGTCGAACAAAATATAAATCCATGCACCCACTGGCCGATAAAATCACCACTTTTCATTCGCCTTTTGCCGATACCGAAGCCCAAAAAGCGGCTCTAAAAGAAGAATCGGACGCGCTCAAACAGCAGCTGGAAGGGCAAATAGATGGCTTCAAAACCGATGCCACGCGCATTGGCAAGCAGGCCTTGGTGATTGGCGGTAGCATTATGGCTGTATATTTGCTGCTCGATTTATTATTGCCCAACAACAACAACGACGAGACCGACCAACAAGGCAGTAACCCGTTGGCCGTTGGTTCGTCTAAAAACAGTACCCAATTCCCTTGGCTTGCCAAGTCGGTCAGTGCTTATGCTGTGACTTGGCTGCTGGGTTTGGCGCGTGAAAAATTAATTGACTTTTTGGCTACTCAGAACCATAGCAATGCCGTTCCCAATACAAACTCAACTTCGGAAACATAAACAAACAGGCAAAAAATCGTTTGCCGTTTTGCTCGATCCCGACAAGGTAGATTTAGCATCGTTTCCCTATTTATTGGCCGAAAGCGTACAACAGGGCGTGGATTATTTTTTTGTGGGGGGCAGCCTCATTACCCAATACGCCATGCCCGAAATGATTGCGGCCATTCGGAAGCACACCCAAATTCCGGCAATATTGTTTCCAGGTAGTAGTTTGCACATCGAACCTACCGCCGATGCCATCTTGCTGCTGTCGCTTATTTCGGGCCGAAACCCCGAACTGCTCATTGGCCAACACGTTATTGCCGCACCAATTCTCAAACGCAGTGGGTTGGAGGTATTGCCAACGGGCTATATGTTGGTAGAAAGTGGCCGTTCTACTACTGTTTCGTACATTAGCAACACCACGCCCATACCGCACGACAAGCCCAGCGTAGCCGCTTGTACGGCCATGGCGGGCGAGATGCTGGGCTTGCAGCTCATGTACTTGGACGCGGGCAGCGGCGCACAAAAACCCGTTTCGGCGGCTATGATTGCGGCCGTCCGCCAAGCCGTAGATACGCCCATTGTGGTAGGCGGCGGCATCAACAGCATTGACAAAGCCTACGCCGCCCTCGAAGCAGGGGCCGACGTGATTGTGGTGGGTAATGGCATCGAAGAAAACCCCGATTTACTCCCCGAAATAGCCCAAGCAGTTCGCGCTTTCAATGAGCGAATTGCGACATATTGACAAAAAATATCTACAACAAAACCTTCTAAATCCATGAAAATCAACCCATTACTGCTCTTTTTTTGTGTGTTGCTGCATGGTGGCTTTCAAGCCATTGCCCAAAAAAACAAAACCATTAAAGTGTTAATCGTTGACGGCCAAAACAACCACGTACAGTGGCCCAAGATTACGTACATGATGAAACAATATTTGGAAGAAACGGGCAAGTTTTCGGTCAATGTTGAGCGCAGCTATTATACTTGGAAAGGCGATGAATACCTCCAAAAATACAAAATTGCGGGTTTGAGAAATACCCAAGCATTAGAAAAGCCACGCCCCGATTCGAGTTTTCGGCCAAATTTTGCGCAGTATGACGTGGTGGTTTGCAATTTTGGTTGGAATGCCGCCGACTGGCCCGCCCAAACCCAACAAGATTTTGAGCAGTTTGTGGCCAAAGGCGGCGGTTTGGTAGTAGTACACGCGGCCAACAACTCGTTTCCGCTTTGGCCTGCCTATAATCAAATGATTGGATTGGGCGGCTGGGGCGACCGCAGCGAAAAAGATGGTCCGTACGTGTATTACGACCAAGAAGGGAAACTCGTGCGCGACACAGAACCTGGCAAGGCGGGGTCGCACGGGGCGCAAAATCCTTATCCTATCAACATCAGAAACCCTAAACACCCCATTACCAAAGGAATGCCCGCAACTTGGATGCACGCCAAAGACGAACTCTACGACCACCTGCGCGGCCCCGCCCAAAATATGGAAGTATTGGCAACGGCTTTTTCGCCCAAAAGCAACAAGGGGGCCGACCGCCACGAGCCTACGCTCTTTACCATTCAGTACGGCAAAGGACGCGTGTTTCATACTGTACTTGGCGACTCAGACTACTCCATTGAGTGCGTGGGTTTTATTGTTTCGCTGCAACGCGGCACGCAGTGGGCTGCTACGGGCAAGGTAAATATTCCGATTCCTGCCGATTTTCCAACCGAAACACAGGCGAGTTCACGCAAGTTTGTTGAAAAATAAGCATTTACTCCACCCAACGCCAGTCTTTTCCAATAACCAGCTCTTTTTTCAAGCCCTGCGCCACGAGTTGGTCGCGGGTTTTGTTGGTATTTAGTTTTTCGGCAGGAATCTCATCGGCGTTGGCCAAAGCGTAGAGTAGCATGGCCGAGAAGCGCGCGCCGTTGGTTATTTGGGTTTTGTTTACCAAATTAAAACGGTCGCAGTCGGCGTGGTAGCAGTTTATTACTTCGGTACTTAATGCGCCCATTGGTGCGCCCGTGGGTATGCCTTCGAGCATAAACGGCTGGTGGTCAGAGTGTAAGCCCGCACGACTACTTACCTCGTTCATAAAATTGGGGTCTATTTGTTTGATTTGCTCGCCAACGGTTTTAAAAAAAGCCATCAGTTCGTCGCGCCCACCTATGCTCATGCCATAAACGTTGTTGGTCATGTCGAGATTCATCATAAACCTTATTTTGTCGAGTTGTTTGGCACGAACGTATTCTTTTACGGCATGACGCGACCCCAGCAAGCCTTGCTCTTCTCCCATAAACAGCACAAAATCTATGGTACGTTTGGGCTTGATTTTGAGTGCTTTAAAGGCGCGGGCAATCTCCATAATAGTAAACGAACCCAAGCCGTTGTCGGTAGCACCCGTGGCCAAATCCCACGAATCCAGGTGGCCGCCAATCACGATGCGCTCGCTCGATTTGCCTTTGAGGGTAGCCACTACGTTGCGGGCTTTTGTTTTTCTGCTGGAATTGCGCATATCCACAATAGCGTGCAGGTCGCGGTCCACTTTTTTCCATTGCCTAATTTGCTCCCCACTCTCTTTTGAAATACAGACCGCTGGAATACCAATCAACGCGCCAGTTACCGAGGCTGTTCCAGTAAGCAGCACATTGCCAGGCACTTGATTGACCATAATAATGCCCGTAGCTCCAAACTGAATGGCCAAAGCGGTTTTTTCGGAACGATGCAGGTTTTTAGCGCCAGCTTTGGCATTGATTAAACCCAAATTGGCCAGTACAATGTTGCCCTTCACTTGGGTTTTGAGGGCTTCAAAGTCTTCTTCTAAACCATTGCCTACGTCTATAATGGGCCCATTGACGCGAGCTTGCACGGGCGAGTAGGCCAACGCCACCACGGGTACTTCCCGAAAATTGTCGCTTTTGTTGGGTACAATGTCAAGCGTAACAGTGTCGCGTTGCCAAGATTCTACCTCAAAAGGCTGAAACTTTACGTCGGTGTAGCCATATTTTTTGAGCAAGTTGAAGGCATATTGCTCGGCTTTTGCGCCGTTTAGGCTGCCCGTTAGGCGGTGGCCAATGGTGCTGGTGGCTTCGCCGAGGGTTTCGTAGGCTTTTCCATTTTGCAAGATATCTTGGTTGATGGCACTAAATGGGGCTGCCAATTCATTCTCGCCACGAAAAGACAGCAAAGTTGATAGACAAACAATTTTAAAAAAGCGACACATAATGGGGTAAATTGAAGGGCTGATAGTAACTCCGTAAAGTTACGAAACTCAACGTCGTAAAGTTGGTGCCATTTTCAAAAATTTATCCTACGGTTTTCAATTTCTTACCAACGACACGCCCACGGCGCAATGAAGGCATTTTTTGGGCGTACAAAACTCGTTATAGAGTTCAATAACAGCCTGCGAATCGAACGAAGTTTTGACGGTTAGCCCCAGGTTTTCCCATTTATCGGTAATGTGGTTCTGTTCGGCAGGCAAGTATTCGAGCAAACGCAGGGCTTTATCGAGAAACGCGCGGTTGTCTTTGGCCTGCGAATAAGCCACCAACAAAGGCACAACCGTGTTGATAATGATGTTTTCGACCGAACTTTTTCCCAAACCCGCTACTTTGGCTTCTGTTTTTTTACCCAGCAAATAGTGCTGCTGCCAATAGCCCGATTGCTTTACTTGGAGCGTTTTGGCCAGTTCGTTGGCGTGTTCTACATTTATAAACAACGAAAACAGGCTGGACTGCTGCTGCACCAAAGCGGCCAATTGCGCCAACCGCACCGTCGGAAAATTGGCGGGCCGCAGCCGCAGCATTTGCCATTCGTGAGCGGGGAGTTGCTGCGCTTGGAGGCCGTATTTGGTGGCCAAAAAACTGTACTCACGGCACAATTGTTGGGTGTATTCGTCGTCAAAATCTGGGTTTTCGAGCCAGCCTGCCTGCCCCAGTAGCAAGGCTTCGGTTTGGAGTGGGCTATCGCGGTGCTTTTGTAACACTTTGAAAGGCAACCCTTTGGCCAATCGCAAAAAAGGTTCGCTGTTTATTTTAAAACCAAAATTATGAGCCAACAACTGATACGCCGTTTCTTCCCAATCGCCCTGGTTTTGTTGGTAAAGTTGCTGCACAAAAAGTGCCTTACGTTCCAAACGTTGCGTCGAAGCGCGGTCGAGCATGGTGAGTTTAGACATACTCGTTACGCTCGCAAACTGCGCCGCGCATGGTACCACGGCGGTACTTTCGATGAGGGCGTAGTATTTTTTTAAGAACCCCGCCTGCACCCTATTTTTGAGCGTGAGCGTGGGTATCGGTGTGCCATCGGTACGCACTATGGGCGAGTCGTTTTCCCAAACTACGTGCAAAATTACGCTATCATAAGCGCGGTTGTGGGTGTGTTGGTGGCGTTGCCAGTCAGAGCTTCGGGTGTGAATTTCAACGTTGCCCGCCCATTCCAACCCGTCAATTAGCACGCGGGCATTGGTAAAATCGGGGCCAGCATCGGTGTTTTGTTGGCCTACGGCCGTTATTTGCAACGTTTCGTGTGCGTCGGTTTGCAGATTTTGCCGCTCAAAATGCTGCGTTTTCCACAAAAAACCGATTACATCTTCGTTCATAGAAACTTCGCTTAGGAATGGCTTTAAAATAAGGTATCATTTTTGAACGTACTAAAAAACATGCTTTTGTCATGCCGAGAAACGAGGCATCTTTAACGACTTAGATACCTCGTTCCTCGGCATGACAAAATGTTATTTTATTTAATTCTCATCTCTTATTTAGAATGTCTAATTTACTAATAATTGCTAAATTAAATGATATTTTTGAAAAAACAATTTCAAGCAGCTTGTATTTGAAAAGCGTTTTCGGGGGTGGGAGTTGCAGTGTTGTGCCGAATGTAGGTTTTGAAAAAACTGCTGGCTTTCAAAAACAAAACTCCCAAAAAGCCTTCGTTGAATATTTTGGTGGACATTTTGGAAACGCCGAGCGTGCGGTCGGTAAAAATAATGGGTACTTCGGTGATTTGGTAGCCGTATTTCCAAGAGTTAAACTTCATCTCAATCTGAAAAGCATAACCCACAAACCGAATTTGGTCTAAATTGATGCCTTCCAGCACTTCGCGCTTGTAGCACACAAAACCCGCCGTGGGGTCCATGATTTCCATGCGCGTAACAAAACGCACATAAACGCCCGCAAAATAAGACATCAAAACGCGCCCCATCGGCCAATTTACCACGTTAATACCCTTGATATAACGCGAACCCACGGCCACATCGTAGCCGTCTTGGTCGCAGGCATTGTGTAGCCGCATGAGGTCGGTGGGGTTGTGCGAGAAGTCGGCGTCCATTTCAATTAAATAATGATACCCTTGGTGCAAAGCCCACTTAAAACCGTGGATGTAGGCGGTACCCAAACCCAGTTTTCCTTTGCGTTCCAAAATGTGCAAATGTCCCGCGTACTCGGTTTGCAATTCTTTTACTTTTTGGGCCGTGCCATCGGGCGAACCGTCGTCCACCACGAGTACGTCAAAAGGCTTGGCTAAGCCAAAAACCGTACGGATAATGGACTCAATATTTTCAATTTCGTTGTAGGTTGGTACAATAACAATGCTCTTTTTCATGGCTTCGCTGGTTTTAGAATATGTGTTTTAATATCGTTTAATTAAGCTCACATTTGAAGTTCCTATCTATTGGGAGAGGAATTTGGGGTGAGGTTTTGGTAGATACAAATTCTTTTTTTTTAGGATGGGTACTCTACCGCCGCGCCTGTTTCGCGGTGGTTTTTGGGTTCGGTCAGTCGTTTGAAGCCTTCTTGGGCAAAACCTACGCCGTAACCAATCAACTGCACAAAAGCCGCAAAGACGCTCAGGAAACCTATTTTTACGCTTTTGGTTTGGCGGGTGGCATCGGTAAAAATAAGTAAACAAAAAAGCCCCAATAAGCCAACGGCCAAGCCCAACAACCACGGGTGAACAAAGCCTAAAAATGGAACACTGACGCAGCCTGCTGTGAATAAAAACGGAAATAAATGAACCGCTTTGAGTTCGTTTGGATAAAAACGCGCAATGTTGATACGCGCCCGACCAAAAAATTTGAGTTGTCGAAAAAAAGCCCCAAAATCAGTACGGCGTTTGTGGTAAATGAAGGCTTCGGGAATGAGTGCCGACCGAAAACCAAGTCGTAAGGCTGTGATACTGAAAATGATGTCTTCGCCCATGCGGCTAATTTGAAACCCACCCGTGCGCTCCCAAACCTGCCGCGAAAGCCCCATATTGAAACTACGCGGGTGGAAAACACCGCCCAAATTTGTTTTTTTACCCCTAATTCCCCCCGTCGTAAATACCGAAGTCATGGAGTAACTGATGGCTTTTTGAATGGGTGTAAAACTGGGGTGGTCGGTGTCGGGGCCGCCGTACAAATCTACGTAATGGGTGCGGAGGCGGTGGGCTACAATTTCTAAATAAGTAGGTTCGATGAGTGCGTCAGAATCAAAAATAATAAAATACTGGCCTTTGGCGTGCTTAAAACCTGCATTGCGCGCAAAACCTTGCCCCGTATTGGCCTGATAAAAATACGAAATATCTAACTGCGGCTTGAATTTTTCTACCACTTGGTCGGCTTGCACTACCGAGCCATCTTCTATAACCACTACCTCAAAATACCGATAAGTTTGCCCCGCCAAACAAGTGAGCAGCTCGGTCAGTTCGTCGGGGCGATTGTAAACAGGAATAATAACTGAAAATTGAATGTTCATTTTTTTCGGTTTGACGCGGCAAGATACTATTTTTGTCAAATATCAAATAACAGATATCAAATATCACATCACCTCCATACCCCATAAATCCATACCGCACGGGCGGCCCCGACCTTAAAACCGTACACCTTACTCCCTAAAAACTCCTATGGCCGAAGTTGATTACATTGTTTCGCGCAAGATTTTGAGTTGGGCCGAAGACGACCGCCCGCGCGAAAAAATGCTGCTCAAAGGCAACGCCGCACTTTCTGATGCCGAACTGATTGCCATTTTGATTGGCTCTGGTACGGTAGATTTGTCGGCGGTAGATGTGGGCAAGCTCATTTTACAAAAAGCCAACAACAACCTCAACGAATTGGCCAAACTGTCGCTCAAAGATTTGATGAAAGTAAAGGGAATTGGCGAAGCCAAAGCCATTACCATTGCCGCTGCCCTCGAACTGGGCCGCCGCCGCAAAGATGCCGAAACCCTAAGAAGGCCAAAAATAACCTCTTCGCGCGATGCCTACGACCAAATAAAACCCTACTTGCTTGACTTGCCGCACGAAGAGTTCTGGATTTTATTGCTGAGCCGCTCCAACGAAGTGATTCGGCCCGTGCAGATTAGTCAGGGCGGGGTTTCGGGCACTATTGCCGACCCCAAATTGATTTTTAAGCACGCCATCGAACACTTGGCCAGCGCTATTATTTTGACCCATAACCACCCCTCAGGCAACCTCACTCCCAGCCAAGCCGACAAAGACCTCACCAAACGGCTGAAAGAAGCAGGAAAATTGTTGGACACGCCCGTGCTTGACCACTTGATTTTTACTGACTCAGCCTATTTTAGCTTTGCCGACGAAGGCTTACTTTGAGACATGGCGCGGGTACGCGCCTCATGAAAATCCAGAAAACCATCTAACTGATCGGCGGGCATTCGCCGAGCCAAAATGGTTTTATTTTTGTCTAATACATAAATAGCGGGCGTAGTAATGACATCAAAATTGCGGCGAAAATCAATTGTAAAGCTCAAATCATAGCCGTGAATCCAATCGGCTATGCCAAATTCCCGAATGTATTTTTTCCATTGGTCGGGCGAGCGGGTTACCGATGCTGCAAAAATTTGGACGTTTCGACTGGTTTTATTTTTCTCATAAAATGCCTTCAAAACAGGGGTAGATTCGCGGCAATGCCCGCAGTCGGGGTCATAAAAAACGACAATGGTATAGCTTGCTTTGATGTCTGCCAGCGACCGTAGCACGCCAGCGGTGTCGGTGAGTGCCAGCGCAGGCATGGTTTTGCCAGCCAGCAGCGGCTTCAACGTTGTTACTCTTTCTCGGATATTTTTGATGGTGCTCGAATCGGTAACGGGCATCACGCCCGTGAGGTAGTATTTTTCGGCCAAATGCACAAAAGTAGCTTCTATGCCCACTATTTCGGGGTTTTCGTATTTGCTGGTTAAATACCAAATGCAGTAGGCTTTCATTTCGCGGTTGTTGGCGGCCAGGGTTTTGCCAATGGTAAAGTCGGCGGCGGCCATGAGGGAGTCAGCTACTGGGTAGGTCAAATTTTCCATGTAGCGGTCGAGTTTTCGTTGCAAAAATGGCGTGCGCACGAGTGCTTCTTCGCTAAAATCGAAATTGTCCCAAAAATGTGCCCTGTAATATCGAAACAACCAAGCTGAATCAGGGCGACCGTCGGGGCGTTTGGGGGGCGTGGGGAGTTCTATTTCATGGCTGGCTTTGAGCAATTTGGCCGTTAAAGACCCCGCATTTTCTTTTACAAAAGATTGGTAATAAGTGTTCATTTCATTACGAATACCCCCTATTTTATTTTGCAAAATTTGTTGCCCCACGTTGTCATTACGCACTTTTGCTTGCATTTGGAGTAGTTTAATTTCGTCGGCTTGGCGTTTTATTTGTTTTTGGTACAAGTAAAAAAGCTCATTTTCACGCGAGCCAGTTATTTTCATGTTGCCAATCAAGTCGGTGGTATCGGTTTCAAACGAAAACTGCTGGCTTTTGTCAATTACCAACTCGACCATTTTTTGTTTTTTAGGATTCAACACTAAATACAGGCCGTTGGGAAGAACATTTTTTCCTTCAAAGAGCAGCTTGCCGTCGGCGGCAGCTTGGGCAGTATCTTTGACAATAAACTGACTATGACCAAAATAATGGGCAAGAAAATAACCACCTGGTGCGGTTTTATCAATGCGGCCTTTGATGGAGTAAGTTGTATTTTGCGCTGCCGCTTGCCCCACAATAAAGAGCAGCAGCACGGCTTGTATTATTTTTCGCATGGTTTTATTTGGTAGTTTTGGCAGCTTTGGCTTGGAAAGCGGTGCGTTGTTGATAGAGTTTCAAAAATGGTTCTAAGTCTTCGGTGCCAATGCGGCGGGCAATAATTTTCTTGTTTTTGTCCAACACATACACGGTAGGCGTTGAAAAAACGTCGTAATCTTTGTTATAATTGACTTGGCGGTTAGCCACGAGGCCGTAGCCGTTATTGAGGTTTTCCCACTTCATTTCTTTGATAAATTTCTTCCAATCTTCTTGCGTTCCTTCCGTAGCAATGGTCATAATTTCTACGCCCTGGGCACGGTATTTGTCATAAAATGCTTTGAGTTTGGGGGCCGACTCGCGGCAGTGTCCGCAAGTGGGCGAGTAAATAAAGACCACGTTGTAGCTGCCCCTCATGCCGTGAATAAACGTCATGTTGTCTTTTTCGCCCTGCACGCCCAAATCGGGAATGGTACGCCCTACCAATAGCGGTTTGAGTATATTGACGCGGTCTTTGATTTGGCGCAGACTCGATGTGTCGCTCAAAGGCATGATGCCCGTATAATAGTATTTTTCGGCTACGTACACAAAAACGCCCTCTGTTCCCACTATTTTGGGGTTTTGGTACTCGCTAAACGGGTAATTGATGGTGTAGCCAATGAGTTCTTTTTGTTTGCCCGCTATGGCCTTGCCCACCACATAATCTACCTCTTTGTTGAGGGAGTCTTCTACTTGCACGGTCAGTTCTTTGAAGTAGCGTTCCAGTTTTTGTTGTAAAAATGGGGTGCGGAGTAGCCGCTCGTCGGCAAAGTCAAAATTGTCCCAGAAGTGCGCTTTGTAGTAATTAAACTGCCACACCGAGTCTATTTTGCCGTTGGGCAATTTGGGCGCGGGCGGCAGTTCGGGCTCAGCCGAAGTTTTGAAAAGTTTAACGGCAAAACTGTTGGCGTTGTCTATCATAAATTGGTCATAAAATGCTTTGCGTTGGTCTTGCAAGTCTTTTATTTTTTTGTCCAAATCTTTGGGTTTTGCTGCACGAAGGGCTTGAGCTTGTTCTTCTTTGTTTTTCATGAATCGCTGAAAATCGTAGAAAAGCTCGGTGTCGCGGCCATTTTTTACTTTGATGCTGCCAATAACATCGGCGGTGTCCACCACAAAGCTAAATTGTTGCTCATTGGCAATAACGAGCCGAACGAGGGTTTTGAGGTCGGGCAGCACCACTTCGTAAAGGCCGCCTGGCAAGGGTGTTTTACCCTCAAAAACGATATTTCCGTTGGCATCGACTTGGGCAGTATCTTTGGAATATAAGCTGGTAGATAGGTAGTTAGCCAAAATACAGTTACCACTTTTGAGTCCTTTTATTTGTCCTTCAATTCGATAAGCGGTTTGCGCGAAGCTGTTTTGGCACAGAAAAAATGCAAGCAGAAAAGCAATATTTTTAATCATGTTTGTTTGATGCGGTTTGATGGTACATTTGCGGTTTCAAAATTAACGAATAACCGCGTTTTTTCTTATGTTCTACGTACTTTCCAAAACCATTGATGTGCTGTTGATGCCGCTGACGCTGGCGTTTCTTGTTTTTTTGTTCGCACTTTTTACCAAATACCCACATCGCAAAAGGCGTGCCATAATTGGTGGCTTGGTTTGGTTGTATATTATCAGTTGCCCATTGCTGGTAGATGTTGTTTTGGGTTGGTGGGAACCCGCCCGCGTCGCTCCCGCACAAGTTGATAAAAAATACAAAGTAACCGTGATTTTGACGGGCGGCATGAGCAAAGCCGAAATGGAGCAACCTCCCCACCACATGTGGGCGGGGTTTAGTTTTGACCGTGTGGCGCAGGCGTTGCAGCTCTACAAGGCAGGCAAAATGGAGTATATCTTGATTAGCGGCGGGCAAGGTCGGCTTTCGGGGGCTGAAAAAAACGGCAACGAAGGCCGCGCCGTGCGACACTATTTGATAGCGTCGGGGGTGCCTGCCAATAAAATTTTGTTAGAACCAAACGCGCGCAATACCCACGAAAACGCCGTATTCTCGGCACAAATACTGCGCAGCACCTTCAAAACCAACGAGTGCCTGCTCATTACATCGGCGTTTCACTTGCCGAGAGCGGTGGCCTGTTTCAAAAAAGAAGGCATCAAAACCACTTCTTGCCCTGCGCATTTTATGAAACAAACCACCCCATTTTGGTTCGATAAACTATTTCCAAGTGAAGAAAAAATGGCGCATTTTTATTTGGTATGGCACGAATGGCTGGGCATAGCCATGTACAAAATAGTGGGTTACATCTAAACGCTCAAAATCTTAACCATTCGCAACAAGTCTTCGTTGATGGGCTTTGGCAACCTGATGGTGTCTTTAAATGGCGTATAAACAATCTCGTTGTTGATAATGCCCGCCATTACGCCTTTTTGCCCACCCATCAAACCTTCTACGGCGGCCAAGCCCAAACGACTGGCCAAAATGCGGTCGTAGGCGGTAGGAATACCCCCGCGCTGAATGTGGCCGAGCGTTGTAACCCGAATATCAATGTCAATACCGATGCGATTTTTTATTTTTTCGGCTACTTCGGCGGCATTGCCTTCTTCGTCGCCTTCGGCCACAATCACAATCGACGACGATTTGGAGCGGCTCCAGCCCTGTTTGAGTACTTCGGTTACTTCGGCAATGGGCGTGAGTACTTCGGGCACCATCACGAGTTCAGCTCCACCCGCAATACCCGACTGAATGGCAATATAGCCCGAGTCGCGGCCCATTACTTCGATAAAAAACACGCGGTCGTGCGAGTCGGCGGTGTCCCGAATTTTATCAATGGCATCGAGTGCTGTATTGACGGCGGTGTCAAACCCAATGGTGTGGTCGGTGCCGTAGAGGTCGTTGTCAATGGTGCCAGGTGCGCCCACGGCAGGTATGCCAAACTCATCATAAAAAATAGATGCCCCCGTAAATGTGCCGTTGCCACCAATGGCCACTAAACCCTGAATACCATTGTTTTGGAGTTGTTCAAAGGCTTTTTGGCGGCCATCTTTGGTCATAAACTCTTTGCTCCGCGCCGACTTGAGAATGGTGCCCCCGCGCTGAATAATATTGCTGACCGAATGAGATTTCATTTCAAAGATATCGCCCGAAATCATGCCATTGTAGCCACGCCTAATGCCATAGACTTCAATGCCATAATAAACTGCCGACCGCACCACTGCTCTGATGCAGGCGTTCATGCCAGGCGCGTCGCCGCCCGAGGTAAAAACTGCAATTTTGTTCATCATAAGTTTAAGGTGTTTCTATGGCTTGTGCTTTTTCAATAAAAGCAATTGTGGGTTATTATTTAAGTGCTGTTGCGCAAATTTATTCGCAATATCGTAGAAATAAGCACAGAATTGCAGTTTTCTTTAAAAATTAACGTTGCTCTTTGCCAACTTTCTTTTCACGTTGGCGGTGGTTTTTGGTTATATTTGGCCCGAAAAAAGTTTTTTATCCTTTTATTTTAACCCAATGAACAAACATATTTTGGTGATTCCTGGCGACGGAATCGGCAAGGAAGTCGTAACCGTAAGCCAGCAAGTATTACAAAAAGTAGCTACTCGTTTTGGCCATACTTTTACCTTCGACGAAGCCCTGATTGGCCACGCAGCCATCGAAGCCACGGGCAACCCACTACCCCAAGAAACCATCGACAAATCCAACGCCTCCGACGCTATTTTGTTTGGCGCGGTGGGCCACCCCAAATACGACAACGACCCCTCGGCCAAAGTGCGCCCCGAACAAGGATTGTTGGGCATCCGAAAAGCGTTGGGGTTGTATGCCAACCTGCGACCCATCAAGTTGTTTGACGAACTGCTGTCGGCCTCTTCGATTCGGCCAGAAATACTGCGCGGGGCCGACATTTTGTTTTTTAGAGAACTAACGGGCGATATTTATTTTGGCGAAAAAGGCCGCAAAGACAACGGCGATACCGCCTACGACATTGCCATTTATAGCCGTTACGAAGTAGAGCGCATAGCCCGCAAAGCGTTTGATTCGGCCATGACGCGCCGCAAAAAACTCTGCTCGGTGGATAAAGCCAATGTGCTGGAAAGCAGCAGATTATGGCGAGAAGTAGTACAAAAAATGGCACTCGAATACCCCGAAGTAGAAGTAGAACACCAGTTTGTAGATGCCGCCGCCATGCTGCTCATCAAAGACCCGCGCCGTTTTGATGTGGTGCTAACGGGCAACTTGTTTGGCGATATTTTGACCGACGAGGCCAGCCAAATTGCGGGTTCGATGGGCATGTTGGCTTCGGCTTCGATTGGCGACACCGTGGGGCTGTACGAGCCTATTCACGGCTCGGCGCACGACATTACGGGCAAAGGCTTGGCCAATCCGTTGGCTTCTATTTTGTCGGCGGCGTTGTTGTTGGACATTTCGTTTGGCCTCAAAACCGAAAGCGAAGCCATTTTGGAAGCCGTAGATGCCACCCTCAAAGCGGGCCTTCGCACCCGCGACATTGCCGACAGCAGCACTCCCGCCAATCTAATTTTGGGAACAGATGCCATGGGCGAAGCTATTTTGGCACGCTTATAACTTACAGTGTTGAGGGGTTTTCAATGAGGTGTTTATTCTAAAAACGAAGGAAGTAGATTAGAGTGCCGTAAGTCTTGATGCAAATAAAACTCGTTGTCCCATGCAAGTTTTACCCAAAACGGTTCTGATTACGGGCTGCGCCAATGGCATTGGCCGCCACCTCACCGAAACATTTTATGCACAAGGCTACCAAATCATGGCGGTGGACATTGAGATTGGGCCGCTGCTTTACGACATCGACGGTGTTTGGGACAAAAAACGGTATGTCATTGAGCCATTAGACGTAACCGACCCCATTGGGTGGGATAAGATTATGGGATTTGCCCTTCAAGTATTTGGTAAAATAGATATTTTTATCAACAATGCGGGAGTTATTGTACCAGGTTTTATGGCTGACATTACGCTGGAAGATATTGATAAACAGGTAGATACCAATCTAAAAGGCGTAATGTATGGGTCTAAGTTTGCCACCGATTTATTCCTAAAACAAGGTTTTGGTCACCTTATTAACGTGGCTTCGTTGGCGGGTGTGGCTCCCATCGAAGGTCTATCGGTTTATTCGGCTACTAAATTTGGCGTGCGGGCTTTTTCGCTGGCCATTGCGCAAGAGCTGCGCGCCAAAAATATTTACGTGTCGGTGTTTTGCCCCGATTTAGTAAATACCCAAATGCTAACCGACCAACTCGAACACGAAGCCGCCAACATTACGTTTTCGGGGGAGCGCGTCCTGTCGGTAGAAGAAATAACGGCAACTATTTTGCACAGAGCCGTCAAAAACAAAGAGTTAGAGATTTTGTATCCCCGCTACCGGGGTTTTTTGGCCAAATTGGGTAATTCTTTTCCAAAACTATCGGCCTACATTTCGCGTTTTATGGCCAAAAAAGGAAACCAACAACGGCTCAAAATTCGGGAAGAGCGACAGCAGAAATTAGTCTAAAACGGGTGTAAGTTTAAATTGAGGTAGTCTAAATAACAAGTAATGCCACTAAGTAAAATAAGGATATAAGTTTGTAAAAATAATTGATCACAAAAATTGTACTATAGCATGACCCAAAACTACGGTTGGGATATGGTTGAGTTATTTTGGATAAAATGGCTCGTCAGCTTGTTTTGGTATTTTGCACTTCCCGCGTCATCTTCCCTTTATGAGGGTTTTACACGCACTTTCAGTTTTGATACACCCAACGGCTTACTTCTACTTTGCCATGGGAACTTGCGTATTTTTTTGTGCAACAAACTTCTCCACCTATCTCTATTCGCTTGCTTGAAACTTGATTTTTTTAGCCCACCAACAACAAGGCCGCTTGCGAGGGGGCAGCGCACTGATGACAACCAAACCATGGGCTACAATTATAGCGACGATACGCAGCTGTTTATTAAATACTTGTGGCCTAAAATGTTGATAATCAGCAGTTTTTTTAAAATATTCCGCTGCAACCTAAAAAGTTGGCGTTAAAATAGAGGGTCATTTTTGCCAAAAGCCCAAATGCCGCGCGGCATTTGGGCTTTTTTATGCGTATTTTTGCGCCCTAAAAACAATTCATTCACCAATTATCTACACACGCATCTGCTATGACAACTGACCAGTTGAAGGACGTGAAGGCCCGCATTGCGGCCTTGAGGGGGTATCTTTGACTACGATACCAAAAAAGAACGACTTTCCGAATTAGAACAAGTACAAAGCCAACCCGAATTTTGGAATGATGCCGCCAAAGCCGAACAAACCATGAAAGAGGTGCGCGGTATTAAAGGCTGGACCGAAAGCTACGAAATTGTAGAGCGGCAAATAGACGACTTGGAAACGCTGCAAGAATTTTTGGAAATGGGCGAAGGCACCGAAGCCGAAGTGGCCGCCCAGTATAAATCTACCGTTACCGCACTTGAAGCATTGGAGTTGAAAAAAATGCTCTCGAACGAAGAAGACCAACTAAGCGCGGTAATCGAAATCAACTCGGGGGCAGGCGGCACCGAAAGCCAAGACTGGGCTGAAATGCTGTACCGAATGTACGTAATGTGGGCCGAGAAACACGGTTACAAAGTTACCCAAATAGACTACCAAGAAGGCGACGGCGCGGGCATCAAATCGGCGACGATTGAGGTGGACGGCCCGCTTGCTTACGGCTACTTGCAGTCCGAAAATGGCGTGCATCGGCTCGTGCGTATCTCTCCGTTCGACTCCAACGCCCGCCGACATACTTCTTTTGCATCGGTATATGCCTATCCGCTCATTGACGACACCATCGAGGTAGAAGTAAACGTAGCCGACATTGACTGGGACACGTTCCGGTCGGGCGGGGCGGGTGGCCAAAACGTAAACAAAGTAGAGACCGCCGTGCGCCTGCGCCACAAGCCGTCGGGTATTGTGATTGAGTGCCAACAAGAGCGCAGCCAACACATGAACCGCGACGTAGCACTGCGGCTTTTGAAATCGAGATTGTACCAAATTGAAGTAGAAAAACGCAACGCCGCTCGCGCCGAAGTAGAAGCCTCCAAGCGCAAAATAGAGTGGGGTTCGCAGATACGCAACTACGTAATGCACCCCTACAAACTCGTAAAAGACGTACGAACAGGTGTGGAAACGTCTGATGTACAGGGTGTTATGAATGGCGATTTAGACGAATTTATTAAGGCTTATTTGATGTTGCAGTAAAATAATTTTTTTGTAAATTGCCAAAAAATTAGAAAAAATGACAGAACGCGAACGCCTAACACAAATCGAAGAAGTCGTTTCGGATATTCTTCAGAAACAAGATAGAATAGCCGAAGAACTGACTCATCTAACCATGAAAGTAGCTTCCAATTCCATTGATATTCTTTCACTAAAAAAAACAGTAGCTGGCTTAGAAAACCGAATTGAGCGATTGGAAGGCAAAATAGATAATCATACCCAAATGATTATTGAACTTCAACATGATGTTCGGTCTGGGCAAAACCAATTAAAAACAGGTATGGAAGCTATTTTGCAAGCCATTCAAAGCAAATAACTGACGTACATTCGTACAGATTAACTATGTTTTCGTAGTGGGTAAATTCCAATGTTGGTTCTGTTTGACATTTTTTAGCCTTCATTTTAAATTGGTTTGCAGTAGCGACACCATGCTTGGTGTCGCTACTTATTCTTCCTTCCCAAACCAAACCGTAGTAGCTTGAGATAGCTCCGTACCACTCTGATTTTCAATGCGATGCAAAAAAATATTATTGCCAAGAGACTGATAAAAAGACAACACAACGTCGCCGCGCTGGCATTCGTTTTTGAAGATAATATCCACACTTCCTAAGGTGTGGCTGTCAATAAAAGCATCGCTAAAAGGCTCTAACAACCACTGAAAATAAGCACTATTATTGACGTGGTTGTTGTGGTCAAATTCGTTTTTACGCACAATCACCTGCTGGCTTTTGCTTTGCACAGCTTCCAAAACAGGTAGTTTTTGCTTGGCGGGAGTCAATCGAGGCAACGCCCTAAACTGCTCAAATTTGGCCAGTACATCGGCGGGCACCGAAATCACTTGGCGTTTGGCTACGTCTATCACCAGCCAAGTGCTGGTAGCTTGCCCAATCAGCTCGCCTGTCTGGTCGTACAAATAAAAATCGCGGTACAAAAAAACGCGCTCAATGCCCGACGGATACGTTTTGACGGTGATATTTTCTAAGTAATTGGGCAAGCGGCTCATCTGGAGGTGCATGCGGTGCAACACCCAAGACAAGCCCCGCCCCAACAGCTGCGCCACCGACACATCGAGGGCAGAGGCGTGGCGGTCGGCGGTGTCTTGGAGGTAGTTGGCCAACGACACCAAGTGGACATTGTTTTGCGTATCGGCTTCGTAACTGCGAATATTGTAGGTTTCTTCGTAAATTGGCATCGTTTAGGTTTGTACATTTAGGCCGTAAAGTTATCAAAATGTTTCTTTTTCATACCATCAAAGCCCTGCGCGATTATTTGTACCACCAACGCCAAGCGGGCAAAAGTGTAGGTTTTGTGCCAACCATGGGCGCGTTGCACACGGGGCATTTGTCGCTCATTTTGGCCTCAAAAGCGGCCAACGACTTGACCATTTGCAGCATTTTTGTAAATCCCATTCAGTTCAATAATCCCGACGATTTGTCGCGCTACCCCCGCACCCTCACCGCCGACTGCACGCTGCTCGAAGGCGCGGGCTGCGATGCCGTTTTTGCGCCATCTGCCGACGAAATGTACCCCGACACGCCCGCCCTAAAATTTAATTTTGGCGATTTAGAGCGCGTTATGGAGGGGCAATTTCGGCCTGGGCATTTCAACGGTGTAGCCATTGTGGTTTCCAAATTGTTCAACATGGTGCAGCCCGACCGTACTTATTTTGGCCAAAAAGATTTGCAACAAGTGGCCGTGGTGCGGCGCATGATGCTCGACTTGGGCTTTCAGATTGAACTCTGCCCGCAGCCTACCCTCCGCGAAACAGACGGCTTGGCCATGTCGTCGCGCAACCGCAACCTAACTGACGAAGAACGCCCCGTGGCGGCGCACATTTTTAAGGTTTTGACCCTTGCCAAAGAAGCAATTTTGGCAGGCCAAAGCCCCGCCGAAGCCCGTCAATTGGCCTACGCGCATTTTGCCCAAGAACCTGCTTTTCGGCTCGAATATTTTGAAATTGTGAACGCCCACTCGCTCCAAACCGTTGAAACCACACAACTCCACAACCAAACCGCCCTCTGCGTGGCAGCCTATCTGGGAAAAGTCCGTTTAATTGATAATTTCGTTTTTTAAGCGACCTTTGCGCCATTCGTTCAATATTCAACGCACAAAACCAAATGTTTGTAACGCTTTTTAAGTCAAAAATTCACCGCGTTAAAGTAACGCAAGCCGAGCTAAATTACGTAGGTAGTATCACCATTGACCAAGATTTGATGGATGCCGCTGGCATGATGGAACACGAACAAGTACACATTGTAAACAACAACAACGGCGAACGGCTCGTTACGTATGTCATTAAGGGTGAGCGCGGTACGGGCATTATTTGCCTCAACGGGGCCGCCGCCCGCAAAGCCGAAGTAGGCGACATCATTATCATTATTTCTTACGGCCTAATGACCCTCGACGAAGCCAAAAACCACACCCCCAAAATAGTTTTTACCGACGACAACAACCGACTTATCTAACCCTCTTTCCTTACCTGACTACTCGCTAAGATGCTAAAAAATATCATAAAATACGTGCTTTCGCTGGCAGTGGCTGGGGGCTTAATGTGGTACGTTTTTAAAGACATGGATTTGGGCGCAATGTGGGCCAAGTTTGAAAACGCCAATCATTGGTGGCTGGTATTGGTTGCTGTTTTTACGGCCGTAGCAGGTTGGAGCAGAGCCGCCCGTTGGAACATGCTACTCGAGCCAGTAGGCTACCGCCCGTCTGCTTTTGATGCGACGCTGGCCGTTTTTACGGGCTATTTTGCCAATCAGCTCATTCCACGCGCGGGCGAGGTTACCCGCTGCGGCACACTCAACCGCTTGGAGCGCGTACCCGTAAACGTGAGTTTTGGGACCGTCGTAGCCGAACGTATTTTCGACGTACTGGTGTTGTTGCTGCTCATTGCGTTGGCTTTTGTACTCGAATTCAACCGCCTCAGCGATTTCTTTATGGATTTTTTTAGCTCAAAATTGGGAGCATCCAGTAGCTCAAATCGAACTGCGCTGCTGGCTGGTGGTGCTATCGTGATTTTGATTGGTGTTGGAGTAGCTTGGTGGTTTTATAACAAAAACGCGGCGAAACTGCGGCAAAATGCGCTTTTTACCAAAGTAGAATCTTTTGTTTTGGGGCTCATAGAAGGGCTTTTGAGCGTCCGTAAACTCCGCAATCCAGGTCTGTTTGTGTTTCATACGGTTTTGATTTGGACCATGTATTTGTTGAGTTCTTACGTTTGTTTTTTTGTGCTGCCCGAGTCTTCCAACCTCGGCTTGCTGGCTGGGCTTACGGTACTGATTATGGGTGGCTTGGGTATGTCGGCACCCGTGCAAGGCGGCATTGGGCCTTACCATATTTTGGTGAGTGGCGCACTGGTACTGTACGGATTATCGAAAGAAAACGGCTTGGCACTCGCTACTTACATTCACGGTACGCAGTTGTTACTTATGTTGTTGTTTGGTGGTATTTCTTTTATTATTGTATTGATAAAAAGCCCCAAGGTTTGAATATATACACGCAGAATTGATTATGAAAAATAACCAGACTGCTTAAAGAATGACCATTTTTAAAATCTTTAGAGCTTTGTGACAAAAGAAAACAAGTATCTTTGAGCTTATGGAAGCATTTAAAAATATTAATAAAATCATTAGTCTCTTTAGTGGGGCAGGTGGAATGGATATCGGTTTTGAGATGGCTGGCTTTGAAACGGTTGTAGCGGTAGAATACGATATTTCATGTTGTGATACACTTAGAAAAAACCGCCCTCAGTTACCTATAATTCATGGTGATATTTCCAAAATTACCACTGCGGAAATATTGAGGGTGGGAGGTCTGAAACCGACAGAAGCTGCTGTTGTAGTTGGAGGGCCTCCGTGTCAATCTTTTAGTTTGGCGGGAAAAAGGATGGGAATGAATGACCCAAGAGGAAAGCTTGTGTTAGAGTTTATAAGGGTTGTTAAAGAAAGCTTACCTAAGGTATTTGTAATGGAAAATGTCCGAGGAATGGTAAATTGGCAAGATGGAAAAGCAATTGAGGCGATTATGAGTGAAATTTCCGAACCAATTTATTTTGAAGGGACAGAATATATGTATAAAGTAAAAAAAGCTATACTTAATGCTGCAGATTATGGCGTTCCTCAATATAGAGAGCGTGTGTTTATCATTGGTAATCGCTTAAATAAGAATTTTGAGTTTCCTGAACCTACACACACAGATTTACGAGGAGAAACATTAAATATTTTTGGCCATAACAAACAAAAAATCAGAACTGTTGGGGATGCGATAAGTAATTTACCCAAGGCAGATGCCCCTTCTGAAACGGCCTTAAGAGTATCTGAAACGATCAAAGAAAGAATTATAAAACATGGATATTAAGAATCATCAACAAACTGCTCATTCTCCTTCGACACTTGAGAAAATAGAACTCGTTCCAATTGGTGGAAAATTGGCAGATATTACCCAAACCTTTGGCTCTACTTACAGAAGACTTGACCCCAATAAACCTTCACCAACAGTAACCAGAAGCGGGTATCGTGATTTTATTCATCCACACGAGAATAGAATGTTAACAGTTAGAGAATTAGCTTGTTTACAAACTTTTCCACTTGATTGGGAGTTCGTTGGCACTCGCTTAGATTCTTACAGCAGTAAAAGAGTGGTTGCAATGACCCAGTTTGGTCAAGTTGGGAACGCAGTTCCACCATTGTTAGCAAATGCGATTGCAAGTGCTATAAAAATTCAATTTTTTGAAAACGATAGCAATGATAAATAATTATGTTCAGAGAGCTAATGACCTCGTAACTACTCGTGAATCACACAGAAATGGTTTTTTAGAATACGCCCTCAGAAAAAGCAAAGAATCAGTTCCATATGTTGACAAAACCAAAGTCTTGAAACTTATTCTTGAACAAGAAACAAAAAACCCACGTGATATTTTAGCACTTGAAAAAATAAAAAACAGTTGTTATGCAGCCGCAGGAGTTTCCGTCAAAGCAAATAATTATTTAAGCACAGATGACTTAAATGACATTCTTCTTGAATTTATTAAAGAATTTCTTGAACCTGCTGGTAATCAGTATATTGACGAACTTATTTATCGCTATTTGCTGACATTAGGCGATGCGCTTGGCGGTAAAATGCGAAATTTAGTGGGCGCTATCGCTAATGAAAAATTGACGCGGTTTGTTGTGTCGCAGCTACAGGTGCTTGAGTTAGATTTTGCTTATTACAACAAAGCAGCTAAGACTTGGCTTGATGGTAAAGATTATAGAATAAACCAAGTTTCGGATATTCGGGCAATTCAATGGACTTTAAAAACAAATGAAAAACGGCAGCTCATCTATAACCTGAACGTTCCGATTGTGAACAAAAATATTGATTTGGTTATCCTAAATTGCCACACGAAAGATTTGACTGGTGAAGAGTTTAAAAACATAACTCAAAACCCTGTAAACTATAAAATACTGGGGGAGTTAAAAGGTGGAATAGACCCTGCAGGTGCAGATGAACATTGGAAAACAGCAAGTACGGCATTGGCAAGAATAAGAGAGAGTTTCAAAAAATACGATATAAATATTCCGATTGTATTTATTGGTGCTGCGATTGAAATAAATATGTCGAAAGAGATTTTTGCTCAATATACCGATGGGCGAATTACCAACTGTGCAAATTTAACGATTGATAATCAATTCATAAGTTTATGTAACTGGTTAGTAACAATGGTGTAACTACATTATCAACAACTCTTCTCATTCGTTCGCATCTGCAATACTAATCTTCGAATAAGCATTTACAGCTCGCCCATGCTCGAAACCGCTCTTAAAATAAATACTTGGCAAGTTGCCGCCGCAAAAGTACGTGCTTGGCAAGCCGAAGGTCAGCAGGTGGTTTTTACCAATGGCTGCTTTGACATTGTGCATTTGGGGCACATAGATTACCTCGAAAAAGCCCGCGCGTTGGGCAATAAACTGGTGCTGGGCCTCAACACCGATGCCTCCGTAAACCGACTCAAAGGCCCCACGCGCCCCGTTGTCAATGAGTATGCCCGTGCGCGCATGATGGCCGCTTTTGCCTTTGTAGATGCTGTCATTTTGTTTGACGAACCCACTCCTTTGGCGTTAATTCAGACAATTTGTCCTGATATTTTGGTAAAAGGCGACGATTATGCCGCCCAAGACATCGTTGGCGCAGATTTTGTGATTAGCAACGGCGGTGAGGTAAAAACAATTAGCTTGGTGGCGGGTTATTCCACTACTGCTTTGATAAACAAAATCAAAAACCTGTAATTTTAACTTTTCAAACAACTTCTAAACAACAAAACAATGGGAGGTTTAATCGTAATTGGACTGGTATTTATGGTGCTGGGTATGTTTGTACAGTGGCGCCTCAAAAGCAAATTTACCGAATATTCGCAGGTGGGTTTGAGCAATGGCATGAGCGGCCAAGAAGTAGCCGAAAGAATGTTGCGCGACAACGGCATTGGCAACGTGAGAATCACGCAAGTAGAAGGTACACTCACCGACCACTACAACCCCGCCGACCAAACCGTCAATCTGAGTTCGGAGGTGTATTATGGCCGTAGCGTAGCAGCAGCGGCGGTAGCCGCCCACGAGTGTGGCCACGCCGTGCAGCACGCCCAAGCATACGGGCCACTCAAAATGCGCTCGGCGTTGGTGCCAGCCGTCAATATTTGCAATACCCTGCTGCAATATTTCAACATGGGAATGTTGTTTTTTGGTGGGTATATTTTTTACAATCAAGGCCTGGTTAGCACCACGCTGCTTACTATTTTGGTGGCGGCCAACGCAGGCATCACGCTTTTTGCGTTTATTACGCTGCCCGTAGAATTTGATGCCAGCCGCCGCGCTTTGGCGTGGGTAGAATCGAGGGGCATTGTGAACCGCAACGAATACGCCGATGCCAAAGACGCGCTTTGGTGGGCAGCTACCACCTACGTCGTGTCGGCTTTGGGGGCATTGGCAAACTTGCTCTATTTTGCCAGTATGCTCTTTGGCCGTCGCAGCGATTAATTTTTGAAACTGTTTTTTCGACACAAAAGAGGCTTCCGATGGAAGCCTCTTTTGTGTCGAAAAAACAGTAGCCATCAGGGCTTTGGTTTATCATTTGAGTACTTCTACTTCAAAAGCCAGCGGCGCGTAACCAGGAATATTGGCACTCGGCGAGGTACCGCCGTAGCCCAAATCAGAACTAAAAACAAGCGTGGCTTTTTCGCCGCGCCGCATTTTGGCAATGCCTTCTTCAAAACCTTTAATGGTGCGCCCTGCACCCACAGTAACGGCAAATTGTCCGCTGTCAAATACCTTGTCGTTTAGGAGTTTACCCGTGTATTTTACCTGTACTGTTTGTCCCGTTTTTACCAGCTCTTCGGTAGAAGCGGTTGTGCGAATGAAGCGCAAACCAGAGGTTGTTTTCTCGGTAAGGGTCAGTTTTTTGTCAATTATATACTCATCTACTTGCTGGGTTTCGGTGCGTACTTTCAAGATTTCCATGGTTGAGCCCAAGGCCGAATAAGCAGGCAAAATATCGGACGACTGCGACCCAAAGGCCAACGGGTGGTTCATCAAAACCTGAATTTTTTCGCCCTTTTTAGAAAGAAACAGGCCTTCTTCCATGCCAGGTAGCAAGCGTGTGCCACCGTAAGCGAAAGCGTAAGGTTTGTTTTTGAGGCGTTCGGTGCTGTCCAAAATAGCTCCTCTGAGCGTATAAAGCGTGAAATGAATGGTTAGCTCGTCGCCTACTTTAAAACCATCGCCCATTGGGTTTTCTTTTAATTTTTGGTAATAAAGCCCCGTCGCCGTTTTGGTAATTTTCAAGTTTTGGGCTGTGATGTAATTCTGAATATCTACTTCATTTTGGTTCAAAGCCGTTTCGGCGTCGCTCTCTAATTTTTTTTGACAAGCCATTAGGCTCATTCCCAACCACACACACATCAACAATTTTTTCATTTGATTTTTTGACATTTTGACGTTATTGTAGAAAAATACTTACACAAATATTGCTAAATATTTTTGACGCTAACAAGTAACAAGGCATTTTTTGACGTAAAAAAGAAGTTTACAAAGGCTTTTCAACTAAGGTATTGATTTCAAATAGGCAACAATCTGGTTCGGTTTGATAATGAAGCGGTAGCGTTGCGGTGTTTGCCAGTTCAACTATTCCTAAAAACTCAAACCCCGCCGATGTGTAGTGTTCGATGAGTTTGGTGTTGTTGCCCAACGTATCGAGCCGTACAAACTGCTTGCCCATTTGGGAAGCATACGCCCTTGCCCACGCCACAATTGCTTCAATGTATCTGTTGCCGCGCCGCGTTGGGTTGGTGCATATTCGGTGAATATAAATGGCATCGCCCTGGTCTTTTTCTTCCCAAATTTCCTTGTCTTCAAAAGTAATGGCCCAATTGCAGGCTATTGTGTCTTCGTCCACTATTTTCCATTGCCTTTGCTCTCGTATTTCTTTTTCCACAAACGATTTTTCAAAAAAAGGCCATACCACCATTTGGCGTTGGGTTTGAAGATTTCTGGCTGCCTCATAAAGGGCTAAAATTTGGTCGGCATCGGTTTCTAAACAATTTCTAATTTCCATTTTTTATTGATTTGTGTTTTGTTGGACTTGTTAAAAAAGCTACTAATCAAGGTTCGTTTTTACGGCCTCCCAGCCTATTATTGCCGCTTTTCGGGTACTGCCCCACATATAGTTGCCCAGTTCGCCCGAAAACGGAATGACCCGATGACATGGAATTAAAAAAGCGATGGGATTGCTTCCAATGGCCGTTCCTACTGCTCTCGAAGCCTTAGAGTTCTCAATTTTGTTGGCAATATGGCCGTAGCTGGTCAATCGTCCCGTTGGGATTTTTAGGAGCGTTTGCCAAACTTTTAACTGAAAATCAGTGCCTTTTAAGTGCAGTTTTATTTTTTGAAGATTTGTCCAGTCGTCCGCAAAAATACCGAGTGCATTTTGCTGAATTGAATCGGTTTGTTGAACGAAATGAGCATTCGGAAAATGGCTTTGCATGGTAGAGAACGCGTCGAAAACAGGGTCTATAAATGCCATGTAACAAATGCCTTTTTCGGTTGAAGCCACTATGATGTGGCCAAACGGGCTCTGGGCAAAACTATAATTGATGGCCAAGTTTTTGCCGCCATTTTTGTATTCGGCGGGAGTCATGCCTTCCATATTGACAAACAAATCGTGCAACCGACCCGTGCCCGAAAGCCCTGTTTCGTGGGCGGTTTCAAAAATAGTGGCTTGGTCTTCTTTCAAAAGTGTTTTGGCATATTCTAAACTGATGTATTGCAAAAATTTTTTGGGGCTTGTACCTGCCCATTCGCTAAAAAGTCGTTGAAAATGAAACGGACTCAAATGAACCCGCTCGGCCACTTCGTCTAAATTTGGCTGCGCTTTGAAGTTGGTTTTAATAAACGCAATCGCTTCGGCAATTCGGTTATAATTGAGGTTGTCTTGGGTGTTCATTGGAATGGGGTTTTATACCGCAAAAATCGAAACAAATACAACGGCATAAAACCCGAAACTTGCTAAGATTTGACCTACCTACCCAGCCCAACTTTCGCGGTCTAAGCTGCGGTACTGAATGGCCTCGGCAAGGTGTTCAATTTTGATGTTGCTGTAATGTCGAGGATTATCCATTTTTGCTTAGTCAGTAAATTTATTTCTGGATTCTATTTTTTCTAATAAATCTATCAATCTCTGTCTTTCTTGGCGCATATGAGTCATTTCAGAAATAAGCAAATTCAAAATTTCTTTTGGACATTCATATTGTATGAAACCCCCTTTGATAGATTTGTTATTATTGAAGTATAGAATTGGTTGATCGTTTGACAACAGTTCTTGAATGGATACCTCCAGTATGTTGGCTATGTCTTGAAAACGATCAATTGTTATTTTGATTTGGCCATTTTCCATTCGAGAATATGTGTTCTGAGAAACTCCAAGTTGTTCAGCCATATAGTCTTGTGTGTAATTTTTCAATTCTCGAATAATCTTTATTTTCTGTGTTATCATAATGTTATCGTTTTTAAGAAATTAGATTTAAGAATAAACTATCCCTTTTTTGGGAATAGTCGGTTATCTTTCGTTAAAATAACTAAACATTTTACACAAATGAAAACACTATTCGTAAAATTAGCTTCGTTGTTTCTTATTATCGTTCTCTCATTGAGTTGCGAGAACAAAGAATCGCTTGAAACACTTCAAGAAACCCCCGTGTCTTTGGTTCAAAATACAGGGCAAATGGACGTATCAAAAGCCAAAGTATGGTTTGAGAAAAATGTACAACTTTCTAAAAAATCAGCAAGATTGGGGGCTGAGTCAATTAAGAAAGCCAATTGGGAGACCGCATTGCAAATGTTTTCTACCAAGAGGGGATGGTATTTGCAAATACCCATATCCCGCGATAATGTGAGCCTTACCTATTCTGACAGAGCAAACGGCAAAAATGAAAAAATAGACCCGTTACCTCTTCCGACAGAAATGCTGTATATCTTTGATGATAATGGAAGGTACAATCATTATGTAGTAGAACTACTGCCAGATGCCGACTACCTCAAAAAGCTGAAAGACAGAAAAGAAAAAGTGCAAATTTTTGACAAGAAAAAGTATTCAGGTTACTTCTTCACCAAGGAATGGGATGATACCCCAAAAGAAGGATGGTACATGAAAAATGGTAAAGTGTTAAAAACTTTGTCCCCCCAGAATTTAAAAAAAAACGGTAGAACAACTGGTTGTGATTGGTTTACACGTTACCATTTTAGTATTGTTTGTATGACAGGTGGTGAAATAACTATAATAGGTCATCAAGAATCTTTACCTGGTGATAATCCAAACGCAGGATATTCATTAGCATCGACTATACCACAGCCAACGGGTCACAATTGTAGGCATAGTTCATGGCAGTTTACCGAGGCAGATCTGTATATGGTTTGCCATTTTGATGATAATGGAGTACCAGAACCAATAGAATATTTCCCATTTATACCTACTGAGCCATTGGGTCCAGGGATATGGACACCATTAACCATGATAAATTACTTTAATTTAAGCTCTCAACTTAATAGTGCAGAAATCAATTTTTATAGTGGTAATACATGGATGATTCCGATGTCAATGGTAAATAGAGCCTCTGCAAATAATAAAATTGAAGAGTACTATTGTAATAATGCTGACGATTTTAACGGTAATGCCTTTAAACATGCCTACTGGTCGGCACTCAATACGTGGACTTTTGGGGCTGGATATGCCCAAACGATGGGGCAATTACACGAGGGAGGAAGCAATAGTGCGTTGAAAAGCGAAATGGATTTGCATAATAACCAATTGGGAATTACAATTGCATTAGGAATTCCGAGTTCTGCTGGAGAAGATGTTTTAATACAAAGTATTTTAAATGCCATCAGCAGTGGACAAGGAAAACGATTAGCCCTTATACCAGGGGATAATTCATTCACTTTTACTGTTTCAACCGATGGCACGAACCGTTGTAATTAGATGCTTAATCATTGTGGTAATTGTGGGGGCATTGATACTACTGGGTAATCGAAATATCTACACTTATGATGTTCAAGATGTGGGTATTCGGAATAATTTTAAACCCCAAGTGAGTAACCCATTTGGTACAGAACACTACTCAATGCACGTTCAAGGAGAATTGGACGGGACGGCTGAATTGCATCTACTCGGGCCTAAATTTGACCTCAATAAAGAGATTGATTGCACAAGATATTTATGCAGCAAATTAGACTCGGGCAAAATAGATAAATACTTTTATGACGATTATTATGGTGAATTTGAAACTCCTAATCTTTGCTACGTGCCCTGCACGGCAAAGAAAGGACATCTAACCATTACAATTTCTTTTGGTCGAGACCTTCGAAAGTCTTGGTGGTAAAATAATAAATCGGTGGTGCGACTTCAAGTTGTGCCACCGCTTTATTGTTTATCCAGCCCAACTTTCGCGGTCTAAACTGCGGTACTGAATGGCCTCGGCGAGGTGTTCAATTTTGATGTCGGGGCTGGCCGATAGGTCGGCAATGGTGCGCGATACTTTTAAGATGCGGTCGTAGGCCCGGGCTGAGAGGCCGAGGCGTTCCATGGCAGTTTTGAGCAAGGCTTTGCCTGCATCGCTAATCTGACAAATTTCTTTTACCATCTGTGAGGGCATCATGGCGTTGCAATACACCCCCGCTTGGCCTTTGAAGCGTTCGGTTTGAATCTCGCGGGCTTTGATGACGCGCTCCCTGATTTGCCCGCTGGCCTCGGTGCGGCGCGTGGAGGCAATCTGGTCAAAACTGACAGGCGTAACTTCTACGTGCAGGTCAATGCGGTCGAGGAGCGGGCCACTTATTTTGTTCAAATACCGCTGCACGGCCCCTGGCGGACACACACATTCTTTGTCGGGGTGGTTGTAATAGCCGCAGGGGCAGGGGTTCATGCTGGCAATGAGCATAAAATTGGCAGGAAACTCTACCGCCCATTTGGTGCGCGAGATGGTTACTTTGCGTTCTTCGAGGGGTTGCCGCATTACTTCGAGGGCGCTGCGTTTGTATTCGGGGAGCTCGTCCAAAAACAGCACGCCGTTGTGGGCCAACGATATTTCGCCAGGTTGCGGAAAACTCCCGCCCCCCACCAGCGCGGCATCGCTCACGGTGTGGTGCGGCGACCGAAAAGGCCGCCGCGATACCAACGACGACTGCTTTCCGAGCTTACCCGCCACCGAGTGAATTTTGGTGGTTTCGAGGGCTTCTACGAGCGTAAGCGGCGGCAAAATAGACGGCAACCGCTTGGCCAACATGGTTTTGCCCGCGCCAGGCGGGCCAATCATAATGACATTGTGGCCACCCGCCGCCGCAATTTCGAGGGCGCGTTTGATATTTTCTTGGCCTTGCACGTGCTCAAAGTCGGCCTCGTAGTCGTTTACGGTATTAAAAAACAAATCGCGGGTGTCTATTTGGAGTGGTTCAATGTGTTTTTTACCTTCCAAATATTCAACGGCATCTTGCAGCGTTTCTACGCCAATTACGTCCAACTGATTGACAATGGCGGCCTCGTGGGCATTTTCGGCGGGCAAAATAAACCCCTTAAAACCCTGCTTGCGGGCTTCGACGGCAATGGGAAGCACGCCTTTAATGGGCCGCAGCTTGCCATCGAGCGAAAGTTCTCCCATGATAACGTACTGCTCCAAGTTGCGTTCGGGTTGCATTTGCTCCGACGACTGCAACACGCACAGCGCAATGGGCAGGTCGTAGGCCGAGCCTTCCTTGCGGATGTCGGCGGGGGCTAAATTGACCACCACTTTTTGACGGGGCATTCGGTAATTAAAAAACTTCAAAGACGCTTCTACCCGCTGTTCGCTTTCTTTGACGGCACTGTCGGCCAAGCCTACCATAAAAAAACGCATACCCTGCCCCACCGTTACTTCGATGGTAATCATGGTGGCACTCACGCCATAAACTGCACTGCCAAAGGTTTTTGCGAGCATAAAGATTTTTGGTTATTTTGATTTTCCCCTCAAAAATAATAGGACAAATTGAATTTTACGAATTAAAGGCCAATTGGCAACATTCTGGCAAATCCTTTTCTGAAATCTCAACTATTCGTCTATCTTTGCAATCCTTATTTTTCGATATACGTCATGTTACAACGCATTCAATCTCTATTTTTGGCCATCGTAGGCATTTCAATGGGTATTTTTGTGGTTCTTCCTATCTGGAACAAAACCGCCACCGACCAGTCGCAGACCGTCGTTTTAAATGCCCTTCGGCTGGTTCATAAGCAAGGTATTACCGAGTCTATTACGCCCGTTTGGTACATTGCTGTGCTGGCTGTGGTGGTAGCTGGTGTGGCTTTTTTTGCCCTCTTTCAGTACAAAAATCGGCTTTTACAATCGGGCGTTTGCGCGCTCAATTCTATTTTAATGACGGTTTTGATGGCTTTGGTGATGTATTTTGTTTTTGGCAAAGCCCAAGATTTTTTCGACCCCACGCTGCAAGGCCATTTCGACTTTGGTTTTTACGCGCTGGTTACGGCGTTGTTGTCCAATGTATTGGCCAATCGGTTCATTCGCCGCGACGAAAAATTTGTGCGCGCCCAAGACCGAATGCGTTAGCCTTCATAATTGCCCTAAAAACGCATTTTGAATAACCAACGCGCATCAATGAAGCAAATACAATATCCGTTTTGTGGCTTGCGAGATTGTTTTTTATTTTTTAGAAAAAAAATCTTGCGTTCATTCTGAATATTTTCATTAACTTCAATTTTGGAATCTTAATGTAGTGATTGCTTTTGCCCTCACTACTCATATTTTAACTACTAAAAATCGTAACGAGTAGCATGATAGTTCAATTAGAGCAGGCGGTTCAGCAGACGCTGAAGGAAAGGCTAAAAGATGTCTTTGGGTTTAGCCAATTTCGGGGCGCACAAGAAGATATTATTCACAATGTACTGGCCAGCCGGAATACCTTTGTTATTATGCCCACTGGTGCAGGCAAGTCGCTTTGTTACCAACTGCCAGCTATTACGAGCGCGGGCATGGCTATTGTTATTTCGCCGCTCATTGCCTTGATGAAAAATCAGGTGGACCAGCTCACGGCTTTTGGCATCAATGCCCAATTTCTGAACTCTACGCTCAACAAGGCCGAGATAAACCGCGTTAAAAAAGATGCCCTCAACGGTACGCTCAAACTGCTTTATATAGCTCCCGAGTCGCTGACCAAAGAAGACAATTTAGATTTTTTACAACGTGCCAATGTGTCGTTTGTGGCCATTGACGAAGCTCACTGTATATCAGAGTGGGGCCACGATTTTAGACCAGAATACCGCCGAATTCGGGGCATTATTGACAACATCAATGCCGAGCTGCCCATTATTGCGCTTACGGCCACGGCCACGCCCAAAGTGCAGCAAGATATTATCAAAAACCTGCGCCTGGAAGAAGCCGAACTGTTCAAAACGTCGTTCAACCGCAAAAATTTGTACTACGAAGTGCGCCCCAAAATAGGCGACGTGAACAAGCAGCTCATCAAGTACATTAAAAACAACAAGGGTAAATCGGGGATTGTGTATTGCCTAAGCCGCAAAACGGTGGAAGAAGTAGCCCAACTGTTGGTAGTGAACGACATCAAAGCCTTACCCTACCATGCTGGCCTCGACCCGCACACCCGCATGAACAACCAGGACGCTTTTTTGAACGAAGAAGCCGACGTAATTTGTGCCACCATTGCGTTTGGAATGGGCATTGACAAACCCGACGTGCGTTTTGTGATTCACTACGACGCACCCAAATCTTTGGAAGGCTACTACCAAGAAACAGGCCGCTCGGGCCGCGACGGGCTGGAAGGCAACTGCGTGATGTTTTATAGCATTGACGACATCATGAAGTTGGAAAAATTCAACAAAGACAAGCCCGTAACCGAACGCGACAACGCCAAGCATTTGCTCCACGAAATGGTAGCTTATGCCAATTTGGGCGCGTGCCGCCGTCGGCAGTTGTTGAGTTACTTTGGCGAACACATGGAAAAAGACTGCGGCTTTTGTGATAATTGCCTCAAACCAACGCCCAAATTTAAAGTACAAGAAGAAGCGGTCATTATTTTGAAGGCCGTGCAGCAAACCGACGAGCGTTTTGACGGCGACCACATTGCCGACTTGGTAACCGCCACCGACAATATTTACGTAACCAGCTACGAACACAACAAACTCGACACCTACGGCGCGGGCAAGGCGTTTCAAGAAGAAGTAAACGTGGACTACTGGCGGTCGTTGGTGCGGCAACTGGTGATTTATGGCTACTTGGGCAAAGACCCCGAAAATTTTGGTGTGCTGACACTATCCGAAAAAGGGCAAGCCTATATCAACGACCCGTACCCCATCACCATGTCGAAAGAGCATACTTTTGACGAAAACGAAAACAAAAACGAAGACGAAGACCGCGACAACAACGCGGCCAACGGCGGCGTTGCCTACGACGAAGCGCTGCTGGGCTTGCTCAAAGCATTGCGCAAAAAAATAGCGAAAGAAAAAAACCTGCCGCCTTACGTTATTTTTCAAGACCCGTCGCTCGAAGAAATGGCCACCACTTACCCCACCACGGCGCAAGAAATGGCGCAAATAAACGGCGTGGGCATGGGCAAGGTGCAGAAATTTGGTAAGCCATTTGTAGATACCATTACCAAATACGTAGAAGAAAACGACATCGAAACCGCCCAAGACGTGGTGGTTAAATCAACCGCCAACAAGTCGAAGGTCAAAATTTTTATTATTCAACAGATAGACCGCAAGGTGGACTTGGACGAAATTGCCGAGTCGAAGGGCCTTGCAATGGAAGAAATCATTGAAGAGATTGAACACATTTGTTTTTCGGGTACCAAACTGAACTTAGATTATTACATCAACCAAATCATGGACAGCGACCGCCAAAGCGACATCTATGATTATTTTATGGTCGCCGAAACCGACAGTATTAAAGATGCGATGGACGAGTTTGCCGCCGACGATATGAGCGAAAACGAAATCCGACTGATGCGCATCAAGTTCTTGTCGGAAGTAGCAAACTAAACCTTATCAGATGAATATTTTAATTCTTGGGTCGGGAGGGCGCGAACACGCATTTGCGCTAAAAACGATTCAAAGCCCACATTGTACCAACCTTTACGTAGCTCCTGGCAACGCGGGTACGGCCTCAATAGCCACCAACTTGCCCATTGGTTACAACGATTTTGAAGCCATTACGCAAGCCATTTTGACCCACCAAATAGACTTGGTACTGGTGGGGCCAGAAGAGCCGCTCGTCAATGGCTTGGTTGATTTATTGCAACAGCACCCGCAACTGCCTCATATCAAAGTAGTTGGACCTACCCGCGCTGGCGCACAGTTGGAAGGAAGCAAGGATTTTTCGAAGCAATTCATGCAGAAATACCACATTCCAACGGCAGCTTCGCAGACCTTTACGCGCCAAAATCTGGAAGAAGGCTTGGCTTACATCGAAACCCACGCCCTGCCAATTGTCTTGAAAGCCGACGGACTGGCGGCGGGTAAGGGCGTAATTATTGCCGAAACCCGCACCGAGGCGCAAGCTACACTACGGGCTATGCTCGAAGACCAAAAATTTGGGGAGGCGGGCAGTAAAGTAGTCATTGAGCAGTTTTTGCGTGGCATCGAGCTGTCAGTATTTGTGTTGAGCGACGGCACTCACTATAAAATCTTGCCCGAAGCCAAAGACTACAAACGAATCGGCGAAAAAGACACGGGTCTCAACACAGGTGGCATGGGGGCAGTTTCGCCCGTGGTTTTTGCCGACCGTAATTTTCTCCATAAAGTAGAAGAAAAAGTAGTAAAGCCTACTCTGGCAGGTTTGCAGGCCGAAGGAATTGCGTACGTTGGCTTCATTTTTGTAGGACTAATGAATGTAAAAGGCGAACCGTACGTTATTGAGTACAACGCTCGCATGGGCGACCCCGAAACCGAAGTAGTGCTGCCCCGCATTCAGTCAGATTTTGTAGAATTGATGCTGGCAGCGACTGAGCAAAAGTTAGACCAAACCGAGTTGGTCGTCTCTTCTCAAACGGCAGTAGCAACGGTGGTGGTGTCTGGGGGGTATCCAGAAGATTATGAAAAAGGCAAAAAAATAGAGAACTTAGAAAAAATAGATGATGTGGCGGTTTTTCACGCGGGTACAGCCCACGACCAAGCTGGGAACGTGCTGACCAGCGGCGGGCGCGTACTCGTAATGACTGCGTTGGCTAACTCGCTCGAAGGAGCCGTCAGTCGCTCGCAGAAGGCCGCGTCAACAGTAAGTTTTGAAGGAAAATACTACCGAAAAGACATCGGTTTGGACTTAATTAGGTACAACGACTGAAAAGAAATGTATGATGTGAGATGTATGATATAAGCGCGTATTTAGCACCCACATCATACACCATACATCATAGTATCATACATCAAAAATATGGCTTGTAAATCTTGTTCGACGGGGAGTTGCGGCGCAAAAGCTGCCGATGGCACCACTGCTGGTTGCCAAAACAATGGCGCTTGCGGCACGGGTGGTTGCAATAAAATGAACGTTTTTGACTGGTTGAGCGACATGGATGTTCCAACGGCGCAGCGGTTTGACGTGGTAGAAATAAAATTTAAGGGTGGTCGGAAAGAATATTTTCGGAACGTCAATAAAATTGAACTCACCACGGGCGACTACGTAGCCTGCGAAATGGCCACGGGCTACCACATCGGGTCGGTGTCGTTGCAGGGCGAGTTGGTGCGCTTGCAAATGATGAAAAAAGGCGTAAAAAACGACGAAAGCCTCAAAACAATTTATCGGGTAGCCAACCAACGCGACCTCGAAAAGCACGAGCAGAGCGTAGCCCGCGACCTCACCACCATGTATCGTACCCGCCAGATAATCAGTGAGTTGAAACTCAAAATGAAACTCTCGGACGTGGAGTACCAATCTGACAACACCAAGGCCGTTTTTTATTATTCTGCCGACGACCGCGTGGATTTTCGGGAACTCATTAAACTGTTGGCGGGGGAATTTAAAATTCGGGTAGAAATGCGGCAAATCAGCCTCCGCCAAGAAGCAGGGCGGCTGGGTGGCTTAGGAGCTTGCGGCCGCGAATTGTGCTGCTCTACGTGGCTTACCGACTTTAAAAACATCACCACTTCGGCGGCGCGTTACCAAAACCTGTCGCTCAATGCCAGCAAATTGTCGGGGCAATGTGGCCGCCTCAAATGTTGCCTCAATTACGAACTCGAAACTTACGTGGACGCGCTCAAAGATATTCCGAACGTGGACGTACCGCTCAAAACCCAAAAAGGCAACGCGCATTTACAAAAAACCGATATTTTTAAAAAAATGATGTGGTTTGGCTACGAAAGTGACAGCAGTACTTGGCATCCCGTAACCATCGAAACCGTTAAGCAAATCTTAGAAATTAACAAAAAAGGACTAAAACCTGCCGCCCTCGATTTGCTGCAAACCGAAGAAGTAGTGGCCGAACCCATTGGCAAAATCAACAGCGATTTGTCCCAAATGGATAAGAAATTTAGCAACCGCGACAGCCGCAACAAAAACCGACGCAAAAAACCAAAAGGCGATAATAAATGAATTTGAAAATGTGAAAATGAGGTAATTTGAAAATAGTGGATTAATTTTCAAATTGACAAATTCTCAAATTTTCAAACTAACGAATTGCCAAATTTTCAAACTAACGAATTTTCAAATTGGCACATTTTCAAATTTTCAAATTAAAATGACACAACCTGTTTTTATTTATACCGAAGCCAGCCCCAACCCAAACTCCATGAAGTTTATGTTGAATTTTGAACTGGCTCCCAGCGGTTTATCTTTCGATTATCCCAGCTTGCTGGCTACCCAAGAAGAAGGCAAAGCCTCGCCATTGGCTGCCGATTTGTTTCAGTTTCCGTTTGTGCAGCGCGTCTTTATTGCGGCCAATTTCGTAACCGTTACCAAAGACGATGCCACCGATTGGGGCGAAGTGATTTACGACACCAAGCAGTTTTTGAAAATTTATTTTGACGAAAACCACCCCGTTTTTGTCAAAAAAACCGTCGAAAGCCACACCGCTATCTTAGATACCGACACCGACACCGTTCGCAAAATAAAAACCGTACTCGACGACTACGTGCGCCCCGCCGTAGAATCAGACGGCGGGGCCATTTCGTTTCATTCTTTTGAAGAACAAACGGGTCTCGTCAAAGTCCTGTTGCAAGGGTCGTGCAGTGGTTGCCCTTCTTCGACGCTCACCCTCAAAGCGGGCATCGAAAACCTGCTAACCAACTTAGTCCCCGAAGTAAAAGAGGTAGTAGCTGAGGGCGTGTAGCTTCGCACAAAGCATTTTTGAATAAAAAACAAACACCACGCCGATTTAATAAATCGGCGTGGTGTTTGTTTTTGTGTATTTTTGCAGACCTTAACTAAATTAAAGTATGCGTTACCGTTTTTCCATTTTGCTATTTTATGGACTTTCGTGGCTGTTGCCGTTGTTTGCCCAAGATGAATTTAAACTCGCCATCGAAGTACGCGACAAACGCACCCAACGCCCCATTCTTGCCATTGTTTCGGTAGTAGCTATTGACAGCAAAAACGAATTGAAAGGCAAAATGGTCAATGAAAAATACGAAATATCAGTAAAAGCAGGGGTGCAGTATCGGGTGTTTGCAGCTTCTCAAGAATACAAAACCTACCGCCAAACGCACGTTTTTGAGAAAAATTCTGCTCAAAATCCGAAGGTTTTTTTGCTTGACTTAGAGCCACTTGGTGATGGCACAAACACCGCCGTAGCCCGCTCCTCCCTTCAAAAAATAAGGATAATAGACCGCAAGCAGCAAAATGTTTTGAGCCAAGCTACGGTGCTCATCAAAGATAATACTGGCCAAACCATTGTACCTACCAAAGCTGCCGACGGCACTTGGCTGGTCGAGCTAAAAGAATCTGAAACCTATGTGGTAGAAGTTAAAGCTGCCGATTATGAAACGTATAAAAATGAATTGAGAATAGAACCCAATGCACCGATAGAAATTGCGCTCAATCTATCGGTCAAAAATCGGTTTTTGTTTCAGGCCGTTGATGCCTTAACGGGCAAACCAGTAGCTGCGCGTTTTAAAATAACCGACAAAGTGCGCGAAACTTATTCTGGAACAACCAACGCCGAGGGGAGTTTTTATGAAATAACCCTGCCCCCGCAAACGCAAACCTACGACCTAATAGCAACTGCAGCGGGCTACCGCACCCAGCAAAGTACGCTGGTGGTCAATGCAAATCTGATTGCCGACCAAACCCGCCGCGTTTTGAAGTTGAGTAAAGCCGATATTTCGGTTAAATTTCAAATACGTAACGCCCAAACGGGGCAACCGCTGGTGGCCAACGTGCGCGTAATTGACCAAACCGACAAACGCGCCATTTTGAACGTAAAAAATACCCCCAAAGGCGAAGCTGCCGTTCAAATTAATCCCGAACGCAAGTACGTGTTGGAAGTAGAATCGGCGGGCTTTATGCCTTACCAGCAGCCATTAGAAAAAGCCATCTTGCAACTCGAAACCGAGAATAGCCTCATTATCAAAATGAACCAAATAGGCGATGCCTTTGCCAGTTTGGCGGCAGTAGATGGCGCAACGGGCAAACGCATTGCGGCAATTTTCAAGATTTCTTCCAATCAAGACGATGAACCTACGCAGTCTAAGACCACCGAAATTGCGTTGGTTGCCAAGTTTAAAATATCGGAGCCAGCCATTTTTACCATCGAAACCACGGCCCAGGGTTACCGTGCGCACAAAGGGCAACTCGATGCCGAAGAGTTTAACGCGGGTAAGGTCTTTACGTACGAAGCCGTGCTAACTACCGAACCGAAAATTGAACCAAAAGTAGAACCCAAAAAGGCAGAAAAAGTAGCCGAAACCCCCAAAGTAACTCCTCCCACCACCCCACCGCCGCCGCTCCCCGCCGTGGTTGAAAAAAAGTTGCCCGCTTCTTTTGTGTTTAGTCTGAGAGCTACCGACGTGCAGACAAATAAAATTATCAACGGGGCGCGTTTTAAAATTGTGAACGCGGGCAATCGGCAGCCCGTGGTAGGCAAAGGCAACGCCAGCAATTACCAAGCACAATTGCAAGCCGCTCAGGGTTATTTGATAGAAGTAGAAGCATTTAATTATGACAAGTTTTTGACAAAAATTGAACTCAGCGATAACCCAAGCCCCGCCGATTTGAGGCGCGAAATAAAACTCATCAAAAAAACCGCCAACGCCAAAGCAAAAGCAGCTTTTGTGAACGACCAAGTTTTTGAAAATGCCAAACTCGGCGAAGCCGTAACCATTGAAGACAACGTGTATTTTGACCAAAGTAGCTACATTTTACGCCCCGAAGCCCACAGCCAACTTAACCAATTGGTAGTTTTGATGGCCAAAAATACCAAATTGAAAGTACAAATTGCAGGCTTTACCGACAACGTGGGCGACCCCAGGCTCAACCTCATTTTGTCAGAAAATAGGGCGAAAGTTATTGCCAACTACTTGGTTTACAAAGGAATAACTGAGTCGCGCATTACGCACTTGGGCTACGGGCAAACCAAGCCCATAACGCCCAACGACACCGAAGACAACAAACGCAAAAACCGCCGTGTAGAATTTATCATCAAAGACAACTAAACCTGCTCAATGAAAATTGCCAACTTCTACCTGCTTGCCCTCGGCCTGTGTTTGGGGTGTCAATCTAAAAACCAACAAACTTCCCAAACGGACACCGCTACCGCCGACAGTAGCGCATCGGCAGTGGCAACAATACCCCCGCCCAACGACTCGTTGTCGCTTTATTTTGCCGATTTACAAGCCCAAAACAAACTTGGTGCGCTCACTGCCATTCAAGTAGCCAACGACCCCGTTTTTCACAAGGCTAAGTCGTATCAGGGTGTCTTGATGAAAACCATTTTGGAAAAATATACGCTCCTAAAAAACCTCAACCCCCAGCAAAGCCAGATTGTGTTTGAGTGCGAAGACGGCTACAATCCATCTATGTCGTTGGCGTTGTTTTTGAGCAAAACGGCCTATTTGGCCACCAAAGACAACGATGCGCCCGCAGGGCAAGATTGGGTAAACCCCACCAAAGACGGGCGCGAAATGAAAATAGCTCCTTTTTACGTGGTTTATACCGACGTAGCTCCCAGCGCCACCGACTTCAAATGGCCGTACAACTTGGTTAAAATAAGTTTGGTAGAAACCCAAAAAGAATTTGCGGCGGTCTATCCCAAAGACGACGACACCATGGTCAAAGGTTTTGGGTTGTTTCAGCACAACTGCATGACTTGCCACGCCCTCAACAAAGTGGGCGGCATCATGGGGCCAGAACTCAACTACCCCAAAAACATCACCGAATATTGGCAAGTATCAGACCTCAAACCGTTCATCAAAAACCCCGCTTCTTACCGCCACAATTGTAAAATGCCCGCCGTTACCAACCTATCCGACAAAGACTTGGACGAAATAATTAGGTACTTGCAATACATGGCCAAGCACAAAATAAAGGCGTAGTGGCTTGCCCATTTTTTTAGCATCAAAGTTCAAAATAAGCCTTGGCGTTGTAGTAGCAAATATCTTGCACCATTTTGCCAAGCCAGGGCAAATCGTTGGGAAGTTCCTGATTTTCAACATCTTGCCCAATTAAATTGCACAAAATTCTTCTAAAATATTCGTGGCGTGGGTACGACAAAAAGCTGCGCGAGTCGGTGAGCATACCCACAAATTGGCTCAAAAGCCCCATGTTTGAGAGCGCGTTTATTTGGCGTTCCATGCCATCTTTTTGGTCCAAAAACCACCACCCCGACCCAAATTGAATCTTACCCGCTACGGTGCCGTCTTGAAAATTGCCAATCATAGCCGCCATCATTTCGTTGTCGGCGGGGTTGAGGTTGTACAAAATGGTTTTGGCGAGTTGGTTGGTCGAATCAAGTTTGTTGAGGTATTTGGAAAGGCTACGCGCCTGCGAAAAATCGCCGATGGAATCGAAGCCTGTGTCGGGGCCGAGCGCGGCCAGAAGCCGTTGGTTGTTGTTGCGCAAAGCCCCCAAATGAAACTGCTGCACCAAACCGTTCGCGTGGTTTTGTTGGCCAAACCACAGCAACATCGCCGACTTAAATTTCAGGATTTCGAGCGGCGTAATAGCCTGTAAATCAAGCACTTTTTTAAAAATTATCTTTGCCTCGGTTTCGGTGCAATCTTCGGCGTAGATTTGCTCCAAGCCGTGGTCGGAGGCTTTGCAGCCTAAGGACACAAAATGCGCGTATCGGCTGGCAAGTGCCGCCAAAAAATCGTCGAAATGGGCAATTTGTACGCCGCTTGCCGCAGTTAATTTTTGTACATAAGCCAAAAAATCTGGTGTGTTTTCAACCGCCATCGCTTTATCAGGCCGAAAAGTAGGCAGCATCAACCCACCAAACGAAGGTTTATTGCCAAGCTGTTGGTGGTATTGCAGCGAGTCGGTGGGGTCGTCGGTAGTACCTACGAGCTCTACTTTCATTTTGCGCAACAAGTTTTGGGTACTAAAATCGGGGCGTTTTAGCTTGGTCGAACACTCCTCATAAATCTCGGCGGCGGTGTCTTTGTTGAGCAAAATATCCACGTCAAAATACCGCAAAAGCTCCAAATGCGTCCAGTGGTAGATCGGATTGCGCATGGTATATGGCACGGTTTCGGCGTACTTTTGAAACTTCTCTTGGTCGGAGGCATCGCCCGTGCAGTAGCGTTCGTCTATGCCGTTGGTGCGCATGGCCCGCCACTTGTAATGGTCGCCGTAAAGCCACACCTGCGTCAGGTTTTCAAATACGGTATCGTCGGCTATTTGTCTCGGAATGAGGTGATTATGGTAGTCAATAATCGGCATTTGTTGGGCAAAATCGTAGTAAAGCCGCTTGGCCGTTTCCGATTTTAGCAAGAACTCTTCGGTGATGAATGTTTTCAAATCTTGATGTAAATAATTCATAATCAGCAATTATCTGTTGCATCGGTGTTATCAGTGTGCAGGAAAGACCTTGAAATTCCCATTTCCAAACCGCGCAACTCGGCCAAACCGCGCAATCGGCCAATGGCCGTGTAACCTGGATTGGTTTTTTTGTTGGGGTTCAAATCGTCCAACATTCGGTGGCCGTGGTCGGGCCGAAATGGCAGGCGGTAGTCGGGTCTATTTTCGGTTATTCTTCTTTTTTGTTCCATCAGCAAAGCCCGCATCACGCCGTACATATCCACGTCGCCCGCCAAGTGGTCGGCTTCGTAAAAATTGCCCTCGGTGTCGCGTTGGGTGGCGCGGAGATGCACAAAATTGATGCGATTGCCCATGCGCTGCACCATGCCCGTCAGGTCGTTGTCGGGCCGCACGCCGTAGCTACCCGTGCAAAAGCACAGGCCATTGTGCTTGCTTTCGTAGGCGGCCAAAAGCTGCCGGGCATCGGTTTCGGTGCTAACTACGCGCGGCAATCCCAAGATTGGAAACGGCGGGTCGTCGGGGTGAATGGCCAACAAAACACCCGCCGACTCGGCCACGGGCGTTATTTCTCTGAGAAAACTGTACAGATTTTTGCGCAGGGCGGCATCGTCTATTTGGTGGTAGGTTTGGAGTACTTCGGCAAACTGCTCAATGCCAAAACTCGCCTCACTGCCAGGCAAACCTGCAATTATATTCCTGACAAGTCTTTCAATATCAGCATTTTGTGCTTTTTCAAGCCAATTTTTAGCTTTCTGCAACTGCGCCGCCGAATAGCCCTGCTGGGCATTGGCACGTTTTAAAATATAAACTTCAAAAGCGCAAAACTCGGTCATGTCAAAGCGCAAGGCCGTCGAGCCGTCGGGCAGCGGGTAGTCTAAATCGGTGCGGGTCCAGTCGAGTACGGGCATAAAATTATAACAAACCGTGTCAATGCCGCAAGCCGCCAAATTGACCAAACACTCCTTGTAATTTTCGATGTATTGTTTGTAATTGCCCGCTGCTTTTTTGATGTCTTCGTGCACGGGTACGCTCTCCACCACCGACCACACCAAGCCCGCGTTTTCGATTTGTGTTTTGCGCTTCTTGATTTCTTCTTGGGTCCAAACAGCCCCGTTCGGTATGTGGTGCAACGCCGAGACCACGCCCGTTGCGCCCGCTTGCCGCACGTCGGCCAAGCTCACGGGGTCGTTTGGCCCATACCAGCGCCAAGTTTGTTCTAATGCCATATTTTTATGATTTTTTGGTTAATTGTTCAGCAATTTTACGGTCGTTTGAGAGGCGCGGCACTTTGTTTTGGCCACCCAATTTGCCTTCGCGGCGCATGTAATCAATAAACGAGTTGCGGGGTAAAGCACTGATTTTGAGCGGATGTAAGATATTCCCCACTATCAAATCTTGGTAATACACGTTGATTTGGGTGAGGCGCGTGTCTAAGTCTTTGGCAAACGCGGCTTCGTTGTGCGGCGGCGTAGCAAACTCAACCAGCCACTCGTGGTAAGGTAAGCCTTCGGTGGGCGTTACCATTGGGGCCACGGTCAGTTCTACCACCTCGGTTTCGGGGTGGCGTTGCATGGCATATTGCAAAGCTTTTTCTACTTCTTCGCCAATGACGTGTTCGCCAAAAGCCGAAATAAAATGCTTGATTCGGCCCGTAACCACGAGGCGGTAAGGGTCTTTGGACACAAACTTCACAGTATCGCCGATGGAATAGCCCCACAGCCCCGCGTTGTTGTTGATGATGAGCGCGTAATTTTTACCAATCTCTATTTCGCTGATATTCAGGCGAGTAGGGTTGGCGTTGAAGTATTCGTCGGCGGGTACAAACTCAAAAAAAATGCCCGTGTCGAGCAGCAACAACATACCCTCGGCGCGTTGCAAATCTTGGTAGGCAATGAAGCCTTCGGAGGCGGGGTACAACTCAATGGAATCGATGGGGCGGCCAATGGTTTCCAATAATTTGGCGCGGTAAGGTTCAAAATTGACTCCACCGTACACAAACAACTGAAAATCGGGAAAAACGTCTTTGATGGGTCGGTTGGTGCGGGCTACAATTCGGTCAAAATACATCTGCACCCAGGGCGGAATTCCCGAAATGAGCGACATGGGTTGGTGCAGCGTTTCGTCAATGATGCGTTCGAGTTTGGTTTCCCAATCTTCTATGCAATTGGTATCGTAGCTGGGCATTTGGTTGCTGCGCAAATAAGCTGGCACGTGGTGATTGACCATCCCCGACAGCCGCCCCGTTGGAATAGCACCTTTGGTATCGAGCACGGGGCTACCCGATAAAAATATGAGTTTTTTGTCCAAAAATGCGGCCTTGTCCGTTTCGTGTACGTAGTTGAGCAGCGCGTTGCGAGCCGAATTGATGTGGTTTGAAATCGAATCTGAGCTAATTGGAATGTACTTCGCACCCGAAGTAGTGCCCGAGGTTTTGGCAAAATAAAGCGGTTTGCCTGGCCAAATCACGTCGCTTTGCCCATCAATAATTTGCGAAATATAGGGTTTTAAGTCTTCGTAATCGCGCAGCGGCACGGCCTGTTTAAAATCTTCGTGGCTGTTGATGTCTTGGAAATAGTGCGCCCGCCCAAAAACCGTATTTTTGGCTTTTTGTACCAATTTTTTGCGCCATTGCTCCTGAACTGCCCCCGCTTGGTACATCCAGTTTTGCTGCTGATTGACTATAAATTGCGCCAGTGGTTTGCTTAATGCCGAACGAAAACCCATTTAATTATCTTTGAAAAACGTTGAAAACACCGCCAAAAGTAAGCAAAATGAGTTTCTGAAAGGCAAAAAATAAAAAAACAAGCTGGAATACACGACGAGCGTCCGAAAGCAAAAACGTCGCACAAAAAATGGCTTGACTAACCAGTTACAGAAACTGGTTAGTCAAGCCATTTTTCCTACTTCCTAAACCAGTGCTGCAGCCACTCTACACCACTCGGGCGTTCCGATTGCCGAGGTTGTCGTAGGTATAGCTGATGGTTTGGCTGCGCACACCAATTGTAGCAAACCACATACAGGCAAAAATGATGATAAATCTCATGGAAAAACCTATTTTAAACAATCTTTTTCTCCGTTGGCCGCCGTGGGGTCTTTGACCGTTTGGGCGTTGCAGCTTTGCAACAATACCCCCGCCATTGCTAAAATGTACAAACTCTTCTTCATGGTTTTGTGGTTTTTTTAGGGTTTTTAAAATTTGACTACCAAGCCCAAATGGCTTATTTGGTTTTGTTGGTAAAATAAAGGTGCAAACGATACTTTTGGGGGGCTAACTTTACCATTGTACAGCCCAATTGCCTCTTTGAGCGATTTATTGGCACTACCATTCAGCAACAGCCCAATGGCCGCCACGCCCAAGCCCCCCGCAAAAAGACCTGTTTGAAATTCTCGCCCAGCAATAAGCCCACCCAGCGGGTAGCCGATACCAAGCCCGCCCACAAAACCAAACACCGCCCCCGCCCCACGATTGGCTTTGTATTTCTCAAAGTGTAGGGCTATTTGCGGGTCTTGATTTTTGAGCAAAATGGGGGCTATTTGGGCAGGTTTTAGATACGCTTTGCCTTGATAAAGCACCCCACCTCCCCGTGCAAAAGACAGCGTATCGGCACTTTGCGAGTAGGCCAACTGCCCAGCCAGTAGTAGTGAAAAGAATAAAGTGAAAGCGTTGATTTTCATCGGTTTAATTGGAAAAAATATGTGAATGTAAGTTGCTGAAAGTAGGTAAGTTGGGAGATAGACCCGTGATGCAAGTTGTTGGTGACAACACCAACAATGGCAGTAATACTCTTATAATGAGGGGCTTATGGGGTGGTTTTTTTAGAGTTTTCTGGCTGTAAATTTGGCCTGTTTTAAGGTCGAAGATGGCGGAGGTTTGTTGCGTTTGTGGTGGGTAGCGGTCGGAGACCTTTTGACACCCGTGCGTACGGGGCTGCCCGTGCGGTTAAAAACTACGCACAACGGGAGGCAGAGAGCGGGCTTTTTTTAAAATGAAAGACACTTTTGTTTGTGAAGTATGTTAATCAAAAGCAACGCGGTCGTAGATGGCTTCGATGTCAATTTCGCAGTTGCCAATGCTGAGTTTGCCCGATTTATAAACGTGATGCACCCACTCGGCATTTTGATTTTTACGAAATACTTCCACTTTTTTCTTCTTGGAGGCTACCAACACATATTCTTGCAAGCTGGATAAAGTCTGGTAGCACTCCAACTTTTCGGAGCGGTCGTAGAGTTCGGTAGAGTCAGAAAGCACCTCGATGATAATGGTAGGATTGAGCAAAGCGTCTAAGCCTCCTGGCGATTTTTCGTAAACAGGCGCGTCGCACACAATTACCAAATCGGGAAAAGTATAAATTTCGCATTGTTCAATTTTAACAAGCTGGTCGGACGACATAATGAGGCAGCCTTGCTTTTTGAAACATTGGAAAAATTCGCCCAAAATATTAGCCACCGCAATGTTATGACCAGGTTGTGCGCCCGCCATGGCCACGATTTCGCCCGCGTGGTATTCCAACTTTACGTCCGACTCGCGCAGTAATTCAAAATAATCTTGTACAGAAACCAGCGTCGTTACCATATTTATCCGTTTTTTGTTAGCCAAATATACTAAATATTGCAATGAAAAATCCAAACCCTATGACTCACGCCACCGAATAGCCGTAAAAGTGATGGGTACTTACCTGTTTTCAAAAACCTGTTTTCGATGAAATCTCTTTTATTTGTAGCTTTTCTGCTGTTGAGTTTGGTTAATTATGGCCAGCAACGCACCTACTGTAATCCCATGGATATTGGGTATCGGTACAATTTTGAACAACAAAACGAGCGCGTATCTTACCGCTCTGGGGCCGACCCAGTCATTGTCAATCACAAATCCGAGTATTTTTTGTTCGTTACCATTTCGGGTGGCTGGTGGCATTCCAAAGATTTGATAAATTGGAACTACATAACGCCCGACAAATGGCCCATGGAAGATATGTGCGCGCCCGCCGCGCTGTCGGTGCGCGATACGCTCTACTTGTTTCAGTCCACGTTTGAGCAACGCCCCATTTTTGCGAGCGTGCAGCCCGAACAAGGCAAACTGCTCTTTTATAACCGTTGGCTACCGCGCGTGCCAGGCGCAGACGGCCCCTGGGACCCCGCCATCTTTCACGACCCCGACACCGACCGCTGGTTTATGTACTGGGGTTCGTCGAATGTATTTCCGCTGTATGGCATCGAACTCGATAAATCGCGGCAACTTACCTACAAAGGCATGGCCAAAGAATTGTTTTATTTGTACCCCCAAAAACACGGTTGGGAACGTTTCGGCCAAAACCATACTTCCACCATTCGCCCTTTTACTGAGGGCGCGTGGATGACCAAACACAACGGCAAATATTACCTCCAATATGGCGCGCCCGGTACCGAATACAACGTCTATGCCACGGGAACATACGTAGCCGACAACCCACTTGGGCCATTTGTTTACGCGCCCTACAATCCTGTTTCGTACAAACCAGGGGGCTTTATGAACGGGGCAGGCCACGGCAATACATTTCAAGACAATTTTGGCAATTATTGGAACACAGGTACGCCCTGGATTGCCGTAAACTGGCCCATGGAGCGGCGCGTAGCCATGTTTCCAGCGGGTTTTGACAAAGACGACGTGATGTATTCAAACACCCGTTTTGGCGATTTTCCGCATTATTTACCCAACCGAAAACTCCAAAACAAAGATGAGTTGTTTACAGGCTGGATGTTGCTTTCGTACCAAAAAAAAGCCACCGCATCTTCGACCCGCGACACGCTTCATGCCAACAAAGCCACCGACGAAAACCCGCGTACTTTTTGGGTAGCCAATCAAAACCGCAACGGCGAAATATTGACCGTGGATTTAGAAAAAGAATCAGAAGTGCGGGCGGTACAGATTAATTATACCGACTACAAATCGAATGTTTTTAACTCAGATTCGAGCGTAAAAACGCAGTTTGAAATTTATGGCTCATTGGACAATCAAAACTGGCAATTACTGGCCGATTTGTCGCAAGAGCAAAAAGATCGGCCGTGTGCGTATGTGGAGCTGGCCAAGCCCGTTCGGGCGCGTTGGGTGCGCTACAAACACGTTTATACCAAAGCCCCCAACTTGGCCATATCAGCTTTGCGGGTGTTTGGCAACGGCCTCGGTGCTGCGCCCCAAACGCCTTCCAACCTGACCGCTCAACGTGATAAAGACGAACGCAACGCGCTTGTGAAATGGCACAAAGTGGCGGGGGCAGTGGGCTACAATGTGCTGTGGGGTATTGCCAAAGATAAACTCTACCAAACGTATCAAGTCTGGAGCGATGCACCTAATGTACTCGAATTGAGGGCATTGAGCGTTGGGCAAAGTTACTACGTGGCCATCGAAGCCTTCAACGAAAGCGGGGTTTCTCAGGTCAGCGAAGCCGTTTTTGTGAAGTAAAAAAACAAAATGCGCCAACAAGTTGTAATTGATGCAAGCCTTGTTGCTTATCCAGAAAGAATGATAACTTTGCGCATTGTTTTTAGCAAATACCAACCCTAAACTCTTAAAAAATAATGCAAAATTCTCCTTTTCTGGGCGAGCTAATTGGCACCATGGTGCTGATTTTATTGGGCAATGGCGTGGTGGCCAACGTCGTTTTGAAAAAAACCAAAGGCGAAAACGGCGGCTGGATGGTCATCACGGCTGGCTGGGCGTTTGCCGTTACCATTGGTATTTTTGTGGCTACGGCTTTTGGCAGTGCCGATGCCCACCTCAATCCTGCTGTTACGCTGGGCTTTGCGGTTTCGACCAACGATTTCTCAAAAGTGTTGCCGTATTTTTCGGCCCAGCTTATTGGCGCGTTTTTGGGTGCTACTTTGGTCTGGGTTTATCACCTGCCACACTGGAAAGAAACCCCCGGCAAAGGTGCAAAATTGGCCGCTTTTGCCACTGGGCCCGCCATTCGCACGGCCGTACCCAATTTTGTGGGTGAACTCATCGGTACGCTGGTATTGTTGGCTGGTTTGAAGGGAATTGGTAGCATTACAACTGGCCTCGGCCCATTTGCGGTAGGTATTTTGGTCTGGGCCATCGGCCTGTCGTTGGGCGGCACCACGGGCTATTGCATCAATCCTGCCCGCGACTTAGGACCTCGCATAGCCCACGCCTTGCTACCCATCGCCGACAAAGGCTCTTCCGATTGGGCGTATGGCTGGCTGCCCGTCGCAGCACCGCTCACCGCCGCTTTGATAGCTGGTTTGTTGTTTTTATAAAAATTAGATTTGAATGAAAAAATTATTGTTGCGTCATCTTTGGGTACTTTTTTGCGTTTGTTTGGTAGCGTGTGGGGCATCGGCCGACGCGCTTTTGGAGCAAGGCAAAACGTTGATGAAAGCAGGAAAATTTCGGGAAGCACTCGAATATCTCAACCAAGCCGTTGAGAAAAACGACCAAAACGCCGAATATTTTAATGCCCGTGGCGTAGCCTATTTTGAACTAAAAGAGTTTGACCATGCCCTGTTAGACTACGAACAAGCCATCAAAATAGACGGAGAATTTTATCGGCCTTATTACAACCGCGCTTTGCTGCGCACTGCCCAAAACGACAATGACAACGCGCTCAAAGACTATTCGGAAGCCCTGCGACGCAATCCCGAAAATGCCGAAATTTTGGTAAATCGCGGCCAATTATTGGCAGCTACGGGTCAGAATAGTGCCGCCAGCAACGACTTTGAAGCGGCCACAAAAATTGACCCCAAAAATGCGTTGGCTTGGTTCAATCAAGGAAATATATTGTTTAAAGAAGAAAAACTGCCCCAAGCTATTGCGTATTTTCAGAAAGCCGTGGCGCAAGACCCCAAATTTGGCAAAGCCTACTACGCGCTGGGCATTGCACAATTGGCGGAGCAAAAGCAAGACGTGGGTTGCCTCAATCTTAAACAAGCCCAAAAATTAGGCTACGCCGATGCCCAAGTAGCCATTGAGCAATATTGCAAGTAGCTGATAATTAGCTACTTTTCTCAAAAATTGACTGGTAAAAATAAAAGTTTATTGTTGCAATCATTTTACATTATCTAACTGATGCACCGCCGCGACCTGCTCAAAACTCTATCTGCCACCGCGTTGTCGGGCACTACTTTGGCCCAAAACGGCATCCCAAAAATCATAAAACCCAATCGGCTGTATGCGGGCGACACCATCGCCATTGTAGGCCCTGCCGCGCCCGCGTACAGCCGTGAGCAAGTGCAAGTTACGGTTGAGTCGTTGGAAGCACTGGGCTTGAAAGTAAGCATTGGAAAGCACATTTACGACCGCTACGGCTACCTCGCAGGCCGCGATGCCGACCGCGCCGCCGACTTAAACGCCGCTTTTGCCGACCCCAACATCAAGGGCATTATTGCCATGCACGGCGGCTGGGGCTGCGCCCGTTTGCTGCCGTTGCTCCACTACGATGTTATTGCCAAAAACCCCAAACCGCTCTTGGGTTACAGCGATATTACGGCTCTTTTGTTGGGTATTTACGCCAAAACAGGGTTGGTTACTTTTCACGGCCCCGAAGGTGCGGCTACTTGGAATCAATTCACAGTCAAGCATTTACAACAGGTTTTGTTTGGTGCAGAAGCCATTTTGATGCAAAACCCCAAAGACAAAGGCGACTTACTGGTGCAAGAAAAAGACCGTACTACCACGCTTGTTTCGGGCAAGGTACGCGGCAAACTCATCGGCGGCAATCTCACCGTACTGAGCCATATTGTAGGTTCGCCTTATTTGCCCGATTTCAAAAATGCCATTTTGTTTTTGGAAGATGTACATGAAGAACCTTACAGCGTGGACCGGATGCTGACCCAGCTCAAATTGGCGGGTATTTTAGACCAAATTGCGGGCTTTGTGTTTGGCAAATGCACCCAATGCGACGCTCAGGGCGGTTATGGTTCGCTCACGCTCTGGGATTTGTTCGACGACCACATTGTGCCGCTCAAAAAACCTGCCTACACGGGGGCTATGATTGGCCACATCAAAGATAAATTTACGGTGCCACTCGGCATCGAAGCCGAACTCGATGCCGACGCAGGAACTATTCAGCTCTTAGAATCAGCGGTTTTATAAGTATCATTGCAAAATGGACAAACTGTTTTCAAAAATACGGCAGTCGAAGACTGAACTCGACGCATTGAGGCCGCTCGAAAAAGACCGCGAACTGGCTGTCATGCAAAAGTTGCGATTGGATTGGAACTATCATTCCAACCATTTGGAGGGCAATACGTTGTCGTATGGTGAAACCAAAGCATTGATTTTGTTTGGGATAACGGCTCAAGGAAAGCCTTTGAAAGACCATTTTGAAATAACGGGGCACGACGAAGCCGTTAAGTGGATTGAAGAAGTGGTAAAGGAAGAACGCCCACTTACCGAAAACTTTATTCGAGAACTGCATAAACTCATTTTAAAACAACCTTACGAAACAAAGGCCATTACGCCCGAAGGTGCAACAACCTACAAGCAGGTGAAAGTGGGTCAGTACAAAACCACGCCCAACCACGTTAAAACCCAGACAGGCGAGATTTTTCGATTTGCTACTCCCGAAGAAACCCCCGCTTTGATGCACGATTTGCTGGAATGGTACCGCCACAAAAAGCAGGAGTTAGACACAGAGCCGCTTTTGTTGGCGGCGGAGTTTCATTACAAGTTCATCAGAATTCATCCTTTCGACGATGGCAACGGGCGCACGGCCCGCATCTTGATGAATTTTATTTTGATGCAATCTGGCTATCCACCCGTTGTTATCAAAACCGAAGACAAGCAATTGTATATCAGCGTTTTGCAACAAGCAGATGCGGATATTTTAGAACCTTTTTTCAATTATATTGGCCAAAACCTCCTACGCTCGCTTGACATCATGCTCAAAGGAGCAAAAGGTGAGCCTATTGAAGACCCCAATGATTTGGACAAAGAAATTGCGCTTTTAGAACAGAAGCTGAAAGGCGTTGGGGAGAAAGTTCAAGTGAAAAGTTCGGCAGAATCTACAAATAGAATTCTTTTAAAAACGATACCAATGTTACATTCGGAGATGGAAAAAGTAGCTGATAAATTCAAAAATTTTTATTTTAGTGAGCCAGAACAATACTTGCACTTCATTTATTCTCCTCAAAAACCGATTGTAAGCTTTTCGCCTGTAAGCGATTTTTACGCGCTCTCGACCAATGAAATGAACGAAAAATTGAAAGCTATTGATGCTGTTGAAATAGAATACAGATTTGGATCTTTGAACAGGGTTGAATTAGCCGAAAAGTTTTCGTCAAAAATCAGAATTAAGTTTGATGAATTGAAATATTCAATAGCTGGAGATGGATTTATCAAGAGCATTGAAAAATTATATCATCAAAGTTTCTTGAATGAAGTAGAAATCGCTCAAATAGTCAAAGCCGAATCTAAGCGTCATTTAAAATTTATTGAAGAACAAATAGAAGCCCACACACACAAAAAAGTCGACTAAAAATACATCAAATACCATACATCATACATCCATGAAAGCACTCCTTTGCAAACAATATGGCCCGCCCAGCTCGCTGGTAGTAGAAGAAATACCGTCACTCAAAGCCGAAAAAGGCCAAGTTGTGATTGACGTAAAAGCCTGCGGGGTCAATTTTCCCGATACACTCATTATTGAGGGCAAATACCAGTTTAAGCCGCCGTTTCCGTTTTCGCCTGGGGGCGAAGTAGCGGGGGTAGTCAAAGAAGTGGGCGAGGGCGTGGCACACCTCAAAGTGGGCGACAACGTGTTTGCCATGACTGGCTGGGGTGGGTTTGCGCAAGAAGTGGCGGTAGCGGCCAACCGCGCTTTTCCGATGCCCGTTGGCATGGATTATGCCGTGGCCGCGTCGTTGATGTACACCTACGGTACTTCTTACCACGCCCTAAAAGACCGCGCCAGCCTCCAAGCGGGCGAAACCCTGCTGGTGTTGGGGGCGGCGGGCGGCGTGGGTTTGGCCGCACTTAATTTGGGCAAAATAATGGGCGCAAAAGTAATTGCAGCGGCCTCAAACCCCGAAAAACTGGCACTTTGCCAAGTATATGGTGCCGACGAACTCATTGATTATACCCAAGAAGACCTCCGCGAGCGGCTCAAAGCAATCGGTGGCGTGGACGTAATCTACGACCCCGTGGGTGGGCCATACACCGAGCCTGCTCTCCGCGCCATGAACTGGAAAGGGCGTTATTTGGTAGTGGGTTTTGCGGCAGGCCAAATTCCGAACATTCCGCTCAACCTGCCTCTGCTCAAAGGCTGCGCCGTAATGGGCGTATTTTGGGGTTCGTTTGCCGAGCGCGAACCCAAAGCCAATTATCAAAATGTGCTTGAATTGCTTGAGTTTTACCGCAACGGTCAGATGAAACCACACATTCAACGGATATGTTCGCTCGAAGAAGCGCCAGAAGCACTTTACGACATGCTCGAAAGGCGCGTCATGGGGAAACTGGTGGTAGCACCTTAAAGAAAAACCCCGCTTCGACGGGGTTTTTCTTTATTACAAAACGCTTTTGAGCATTTCTTCGGCTTTGGCCAAGTCAGCTTTTATTTTTTCGATGTTTTTCTTCATCTCCTGCTGAATTTCCAGCATCTGGTCGGGCGTAACGTCGGGAGTAGGTTTGTGCTCATGCTCGTGGTTGTGGGCTTCGCCTTCGGCGTGCTTGTGTTCGAGGCCAGGCACGCCCACAATGTTTTCTTCCCATTCGGCAAAAGCCTTTTGCACACTTTCCAGAGCGGCACTGGTCGAGTCCAAACGCGCCAAGGCGGCAGCATCGGTTATGGTTTTTTTCTTATCTGCCAACATTATTTTCAACGAATCAATGCCCTCAATTTGGGCTTCGAGGGCTTCGCCTATTTCGTGGGCTTCGTTGTGAATTTTACCCGCTTCTTCGAGTTTGGGGTCTTTTTTGTCGGCGCAAGCTAATGCACTTATTACCAAGGCAATAGATAGAAAATAAGCAAGTGTTTTCATTGTTTTTGGGTTTATGGTTTGTACATTTATAATGCTTCTACGGCGTAGCCTTGTTGGCGCAAAATAGCCAAAATAACTGGCTTGGAAGTTTTGCCCGACCGATACCGCACGCTCAGTTTTTGATTCTCAATTTCAATTTGTGAAGGCACTACGCCCTCTACCAATTGTAGCGTGTTGTTGAGTTCTTGGGGCGACTTAATCTTTTTGCTAAACTTAAACTCAGCCACTCGCGTGCTGGCGTAGCGTTCCATTTGAGCTTGAGCCAAACGGCTTTCTTCGCGTTGAAAATAGCGGTGTGGCACGGTATTGAGAAATATTGTTAAACACACAATTGCCCACAAAGTTCCTTTTTCGGCGCGGCTGTGGGCGTGGTTTGGTCGTCCATATACATCATAAAACGACCACGCCAATACTACCAACTGAATGATAATGAGCGGAATACGGTATTGGTTGAGCCAATTGAAGGCTGCGTTGTTTACCAGTGCCATCAACAGCGGAAGCCAGCAACACAGCAAATGTACAAAGGCCGTAAAAGTAAATTGAAAAGTAACGGAAAGTAATCGAGTCATTTCTTGTTTGCAATAATGTTGCAAATATACAAACAAATTTATGACGGTAAAAAATTCCTGCTTGGTTCTTTAATATTTTAGAACACAAACAAACACTTTTATTGATATGCAAAAAATTGCCATGCTTGGTTCAGGTTTTATCGGGCGTTTTTATGCCGAATCAATTCACGGTCAGCGCAGCCGCGACCGCGTGGTGGCCATTTACGCTCGGCGCGAAGAAAGTGCCAAAAAGTTTGCCGCCGACTACGGTTGCAGCATTTGGGACACCGACATGGAGGCCGTCATAGCACACCCCGACGTAAATATGGTGTGCGTGGCTTTGCCCAACAATCTCCACGAGGCCGCCGTGATGCTGTGCGCCAAACACAAAAAAAACGTGGTAACCACCAAGCCATTGGGCCGCAACGGAGAAGAAGCCTTGCGCATGATGAAAGCCGTAGAGGAATCGGGGATTTTTGGCGGCTATTTGGAAGATTTGTGCTACACGCCCAAGTTTTTGAAAGCCTTAGAAAGTGTCAAATCGGGTAGTTTGGGGCGTATTTTGTGGGCAAAGTCGCGCGAGGCGCACCCTGGCCCTCATTCCAACTGGTTTTGGGACAAAGAGCAAGCGGGCGGGGGTTGTATCTTAGATTTGGGGTGTCATTGCATCGAAATCTCGCGCAATTTTATTGGCAAAGACGTGCGGCCCGTCGAAGTAATGTGCTGGGCTGCTACCCAAGTAAAACCCATTGAGGCCGAAGACCACGCCATTGCGCTGGTTAAATACGAAAACGGGGCCATTGGCCAATTTGAGGTAAGCTGGGCATTTAGGGGCGGCATGGACTTGCGCGACGAAGTGATGGGCACCGAAGGCACCATTTGGATTAATAACTTTTTGCGGACGGGCTTTGAGATGTACACCACGGGCAAAGGAACTGACTACGTAGCCGAAAAAGCGGAGTCAAATTCGGGCTGGCTCTTTCCAGTGGGCGACGAAGTAAACGACTTGGGCTATAACCACATGTTTACCGATATGTTTTTTGCCGCCGAAGAGGGCCGCGAAGCTGCCGAAACATTTTATGATGGCTACGTGGTAAACGCCGTCATTGACGCTTGCTACAAATCGGCTCAAACCAAGCAGTGGGAACCCATCAATCTGCCCGTTTGGCGCGGCCAAGAAGGGTTCACTGCCGCCACCACTTTGGTAGAATACGATGCCGATTTTTACCTCATCAAAGAAGAATTAACCCACGATGGTCGCCACAAAGTGATTTTGAAAGACAAAAAATCGGGCGAAATCATTGAAAAAGACTTGAAAAAGTAAGGAAATTAGCGCATATTGTGACCAAGGATGTGATGGTAGTTTGCTGTACACATTCAAAATTACATCTTTACACCTCATTAAAAATGACTATTCAATTTTGTGGCGCGGCGCGCCAAGTAACCGGCAGTAAGCACCTCATTACCACCCAAAAAGGCACTAAAATACTGCTTGATTGTGGTTTATTTCAGGGTATAAATACGCAAGAACTAAACCAAAAATTTGGTTTTGACCCCGCCGAAATAGACTTTCTGTTGCTTTCGCACGCCCACATTGACCACGCAGGTCTTATTCCACGCTTGGTGAGTTTGGGTTTCAAAGGCCCCATTTATTGTACCGCCGCCACCGCCGACTTATGCAGCATTATGCTCATGGACAGTGCGCGTATTCAAGAAAAAGACACCGAGCGCATCAATGAACGCCGCCAAAAACGGGGCGAGCCACTCTTGGAAATACTTTACGATGCCGCCGACGTAACAAAAACCATCGAACTGCTCGTGCCAGTGGCCTACAACCAAACTTTTTGGCTCAATACCAACGAAATAAGCGTTATTTTTACTGACACAGGCCATATTTTGGGCAGTGCCGCCGTGCATTTGGGTATTCAAGAAGACGGTAAAACCAAGCACATTTCGTTTTCGGGCGATATTGGGCGACCCAACGATAAGATTTTGCGCAGCCCTGCGCCTTTTCCACAGGCCGATGTCATCATTTGTGAATCTACTTACGGCAACCGCCTCCATGAGCCAGAACCCGACATGAAAGCCCACCTCTTGCGCATTGTGCGCGATACCTGCGTGGTGCGGCGCGGCAAAGTTATTATTCCTGCTTTTGCGGTAGATCGTACCCAAGAACTCATCTATGCCCTCGACCAACTGGCCGAAGCCAACCTTTTGCCTCACATTAAAGTGTTCATTGACAGTCCGTTGGCCGTTAAAGCCACCGATATTATGCGAAAAAATGAGGAATGTTTTAACCCCGAAATTTTGGCTTACATTAAAAAAGACGGCGATGCGTTCAGCTTTCCCAACTTGGTGTATGTGTCGGATATCAACCAATCGAAGGCCATCAACGACTCCAAAGAGCCTTGCATTATCATTTCGGCATCGGGCATGGCCGAGGCGGGGCGCATCAAACACCACATCAAAAACAACATCAACGACCCCAACAGCACCATTTTGTTGGTGGGCTATTGCTCGCCCAACAGCTTGGGCGGGGCACTCAAACGCGGCGACAACGAAGTGCAAATATTTGGCGAGCGGCACGCTGTGAAGGCGCGGGTAGAAGTGATGGACTCGTTTTCGGCCCACGCCGACTACGAAGAAATGCTCGACTATTTGGCTTGCCAAGATGCAACACGGGTACAAAAGCTGTTTTTGGTACACGGCGACTACGACACCCAATTGGCTTTTAAACAAAAACTCACCAAAGCGGGTTTTCAAGATGTTTATATCCCAGATTTATACGAGCAAGTGGGGGTTTAAGAATGGAAACTTTTAGATTTATTTAATTGATAGTGAGTATTTTACGAAGAGTTTTGAAAATGAATAATCGAAGAAAAGTAACAGCAAAACAGATTTATGACATGCTGTTGAATGAGTTTAAAATCAAGCAACAAATAGGCAGTGTAGAGATAATTTTGGGAGGTATTTCGGCAAAATATGGCGGTAAAGATGCGATTGGCGATTTGTTGCAAGAGTGGCTTGCCGAATGGTTAAAGCAAAACAACATTTATTTCAGAACACGAGCGAATACGCAGGAGTTTCCCGATTTTTTGCTTGCCGAAGATGATAAAAGTGGGTTCTTGGAAATAAAAACGTTTGATGGTAGTGCAACACCAGCGTTTGACATTGCCAATTTTGACTCTTACAACAAATCCTTACTTATCAAACCCGAGCGGCTTGATGCAGATTATTTGATTTTGAGCTACAAGATGGTAAATGCTGTTTTGAGTATAGAAAACGTGTGGCTAATGAAAGTTTGGGAAATGGCAGGAGATTCGGGCAAAAATCCTGTTAATATGCAAACTAAAAATGGGCAACCTTACAACCTAAGACCGATAAAGTGGTATGCTAAAAAAGCTAAAAATAAGCCATTTACCGATAAGTTAAGTTTTATAACTGCCATTGCTGAAACGCTTAGGAAATATCCTTACAGTACAGGTAGTTACAACGATAATTGGTTGGAAAAAGTAAAAGAGAGATATTTTGCGAACACAGAGCTTAGATTGTAACAGATAACAATTCACTTTCGGCCTCTACTATTTCATAATTATCGCTTTGCCAAACATCTAAAATTCTATCACTGATTGCCTTAATGACAGGAACTACAACCGTATTTCCTAATAAATCAAAGGCCAAACTTTCTTTGACTGGTATTTCGTAGCTTTCAGGATAACCAAACAAGCGTAACCCTTCCCGTTTAGTTAATTTTCTAAGACCATTTCCGTCTGGAACTACAATTTTCACCATATCGGTTGCTACCAAAGTGGGAGCAATTTCAAATGGGCTTAAAATTTTATTGATTTCAAAACTTAGCTTTCCAGTTACAATATTATACCCTTTGGGCTTTGTTTCATCGTAAACGCGAGAACTAATTACACCATTTTCTGTATTTTCATTTATCAATTTTTTAGGATATTCAAATCTTAGATACCCTTTTTCAACCAAGTCGTCTAAAAGTACTTTAACATCAATACTTTCAAACAAATTATTGGTCGGAAAAAATGACTGAATTTGTTCGAGCGTTAGGGGCATTCCGTCCATCCAATCAATTCCTATTTCACTTGCCCATTGTTTTTTTCTTCGTTCTTTGAATAACCTATTCAACAAATAAATCTGCTCTTTTGAACATTCTCCTTTTATTCCAATATCCCAACTATGAATGTTGTTCTCGCCGCCACGCTTATCTTTTATTGATTTTCCATAGAGTTCTTTTATTGTAAAATGTGAAAGTAGTCGCCTCGTAAAATCGGTGTTCATGGTAGGTTTTCCTACTTCTAAAATATCTTTTATAACTTTGTAAGTAGGCTCAAAACCTGTTAACGAGACCTTTCTTTTGGGAGTGGCTCTTTTCTTTGTCCCAACTATAAAAACTCTTTTTCTTGATTGCGGAACCCCAAAGTGTACACTGTCCAAAACTTTCCAAGTAACTTGGTATTCCAGTTCATTTTCAAGTTTCTCCAAAATTATTCGAAGTGTGCGCCCTATTTCATCGTTTTTATTTTCTAAATCGTGTTTTACCAAGCCTTCAACATTTTCAAGAATGAATCCTTCTGGCTGATGAAATCTTATAATACGTTCAATTTCAAAAAATAGCGTTCCTCGTGTATCAGCAAAACCATTCCTTTTACCACTTGCACTAAATGGTTGGCAAGGAAAACCACCAAACAAAAAATCGAACGGAGGAATATCTTCGTTCTTAACTTTAAAAATATCGCCAACAAAATGCTCATGCTGGTGGTTGTGTTTAAGCGTCTGAATAGCATAAGGTTTAATTTCAGAAGTTAACACACATTCGGTTTCAATGCCTTTTTCTTTACAAGCTTGTTCAAAACCAAGTCTAATACCTCCAAGACCCGCGAATAAATCTATAAATTTTAGTTTATTTCTCACTTTTTGATTGTTTTAAATTCAACATTTGGTTCTGCCGCTATCAAGTTTGAAGACGTGTCTGATAGTTGCTGCAAAACAGGGAAATTATTACGAATGTCAATTAGCTGATACTCCTCAATTTCAATTTTTGTACACCCAATGACATACAAACACTGCATAAAAAACGAAGCACTGAATGTACCTCGGCTGATTTTACTATCTACACTTGATTTTGTTTCAGCACAACCGTTCTCGTTTAATAAAAGCGTTAAATCCTCATTAGATAGCCCTCTTTTTATTAACTCAGATTTAAGTATTCGTTTAACTTTGCTGTTCCATTCAGACATAAAGCAGAAATATTGTTTTTGCAAATATGCAAAAAATAATACGAATATGCAAATTAAAATACAAAAACACAAAAAAAATTTATTTTAATTATATTCAACATAAAAAGTGCTTTTATATCTTTGACAACAACACAACCATGGAAAAGCTACTCAAAGAACTTCAACACGCTGATTTGCAGCGTCAAACGCGGCGGCATTTTTTGCAAACTACCAGCTTGGGGCTGGGGGCTTTGGGCTTGGGCGGGTTGCTCAACAGTTGCGGCTGGAAAGACAAAACCACCAACGCCGCGCCGCTCCAATCTACCGACCCCATGGCCGTACGGCTCTCGCAGTTTGCTCCCAAAGCCAAGCGCGTCATTTATATTCACATGGCGGGCGCACCTTCGCAGTTGGAGTTGTTCGATTATAAACCAGAATTGCAGAAGTTTCACGGCAAAGATTGCCCGCAAGAATTTTTGGAAGGCAAAAAATTTGCGTTCATCAAGGGTGTACCCAAAATGCTCGGTTCGGTGGCCAATTTCAAACAAAATGGCCAGTCGGGGGCTTGGGTGTCCGACTACCTGCCTTATTTGCAAACCGCCGCCGATAAAGTGTCGTTTTTGAAAGCCATGTACACCGACCAGTTCAACCACGCGCCTGCCCAATTGATGATGCACACGGGCCACGCGCGGCTGGGGCGGCCCAGTTTGGGGTCGTGGGCGGTGTATGGCCTGGGTTCAGAAAATCAAAATTTGCCTGGTTTTATTGTGTTGGCATCTGGTGGCAAGCAACCCGACGCGGGCAAGTCGGTGTGGGGAAGTGGTTTTTTGCCAACGGTTTATCAGGGCGTACAATGCCGCACGGGCGGCGACCCCGTGTTGTACGTGTCGGACCCCGCTGGCATGAACCGTGATGTGCGCAAAAATACCATTGAAGCCATCAACGATATCAACCGCCAAGAGTTTGAAGAAGCCCAAGACCCCGAGATTTTGACGCGCATCAGCCAGTATGAAATGGCGTTCAGAATGCAAATGTCGGTGCCCGAAGTGATGGACGTGAGCAAAGAACCGCAGTACGTACTGGATATGTACGGCGTAAAAGCGGGCGAAGGTACGTTTGCCATGAACTGCCTTTTGGCGCGCAAATTGGTAGAAAACGGCGTGCGTTTTGTGCAACTCTTCGACTGGGGCTGGGACACCCACGGCACTGGTCCAGACGGCGCACTCGAAATAGGACTCCGCGACAAATGTAAGCAATCGGACCAGGCCGTAACGGCCTTACTCCAAGACCTCGAAATGCGCGGCTTGCTCGATGAAACACTGGTAGTATGGGGCGGAGAATTTGGCCGCACACCCATGCAAGAAAACCGCGATGGCCAAGTGCTGCCCTACTCGGGCCGCGACCACCACTTGGAGGCTTTCACGGTTTGGCTGGCGGGCGCAGGCGTAAAAAAAGGCCACTCGCACGGCCAAACCGACGACTTGGGCTACAACGGCGTGAAAGACCGCACCAGCGTACACGACCTGCAAGCCACCATTTTGCACCTCATCGGGTTTGACCACGAAAAACTGACGTACCCCTTTCAAGGCCGCAACTTCCGTCTCACCGACACCGAAGGAAAAGTGATTCGATCTATTTTGTCTTGACAACTCCTACACTGCCGCACTGCCGCCGTCTATGGGCAGGGCGTGGCCAGTCAAAAAGTTGTTTTGTTCGGAACAAAGCCAAAGCACGGCCTGCGCCACGTCTTCGGGCTGTCCGTAGCGGCCCATCGGAATCGTTTTTACTAATTTTTGTTCCAATTCGGGCGACTGGTCAAACATACTTTGCACCATGTTTGAGTGCGTAAAAACGGGGCATACGGCGTTGATTCTGATGTTTTTGCGGGCATATTCGATGGCAGCGGTTTTGGTAAGCCCCACCACAGCATGCTTGGTAGCCGAATAAACCGAGGCGTTGGCCAACGGCCGCAAACCCGCCACCGAGGCTACATTCACAATTTTGCCACCACCCTGCGCCAGCATTTGTTTGAGTTCGGCCTGCATACAATAAAACACCCCGCTCAAATTTACGTCTATCGTTTTTTGGTAGTCTATCAACGAAATATCGGCCAAACGAGCCATTTGCCCGCCGCCAATACCCGCATTGTTGATGCCAATATCAATCCGTCCGAAATGTTCTACTGTTACGGCCATGAGTTTATCTACTTGGTGATAATGCGCCACGTTGGCCTTGTAAAACGCCGCCGTTCCACCCGCTTTTTGAACCAATGCTACTGTTTCTTGGCCGCTTTCTTCGTCAATATCCGAGACCATCACCTTGGCCCCCTCGCGCCCAAAAGCCAGCGCCATGCCACGGCCTAAGCCAGCACCCGCGCCCGTAATTACAACCACTTGATTTTGAAATGAAGCCATGATTTTGTTTGATTTGGGTTTAGTTTTTTGGCAAACTTAACCTAAAAACTGGAAGTTTGGCGCATTTTAGAGCAATACCTAACAAACTAAAAGCCTACGAAATAAATATTACACTTGCTTAAATTGTACGCAAATGTAAAATGGTTCTGATTTGGAAAAAGAAATTGGCCGTTTTTTTTGACAGACTTTTTTTCAAAAAGCTACATTACAAACATTACCGCAAAAAGCAGCGCAACGGTAGCAATGGTTGGTTTTATGGGTGAGTTGGCTAATGCTTATTTTTTATCGTGGGCCGATTGGTAGTGCATTTTCAACAAATCTTCGCCCCAGTCGTCGGTGAGGTCGCGTACTACGCAATGCACGTGGTTGCCCTGATTTTGGGTATTGTCAAACTCAATCAATAGCGTTGGCCCATGAATGCGGTAATAATGGCCACGTCCTTCGCCGCGCAAGGGTTCGCTGTCGCCCATCCAGGCAAAGGTAATTTCTTTCAAATTGGCAACTTCAATGCGCTTGAAGGCTTGTTTTTTGAGTGTAACGGGATAGCGGTCAAAATAGGTTTGCAGCAAAGTTTTGAACATATTTTGTTGGATTTTAGTCATTTCGCCGAGCGGCAGACCTTCGCGTTTTTCGAGTATCGCCTTTCGTTTGTTGGCGGTCAGCATATCGCTTGGGGCTTTTTCTGAAAGTATTACCTGTTTGCGCTGATTGTCGTCAAAAGACCGCAATAATTCAAAAGCCAAATCTGATTCAGATTTTAGAACTTGTTTGCCTTCTTGGACGTATCCAGGCAACACAATGGCTGGGTTGCTGCCCATAAAACTTGGCATAAATTGCACTTTGCCGTCGGTGAGTGTATAATGCAACGATAAATGATGCCCCTCCACGCGCCACGACCAGGGGTTTTTGGCGTGAGGTGCTCCACAAATCAAAATGGCGTAGTTTTCGGGGTCGCGGTGAGTGTCGTTTTCGGGGCGTTTTTCAACTTGGCGCAGCACGTGTTCGAGCGCAATGATGGCTTCGGCTTTTGCCATTCCTTCTTGGCTGAGTCCTGTTTGAATGAGCTGAATGGCTGCCGTCCTTTGAATTGAGGTCATTTTTTTGAATGGCAATCCTTTGCGGTCGCGCGGGGTGTAGTTCCAATCAAAGCGCCATTCTGAATCAAAAGGTAGGTTGGCAGAATCTTTCTGACCAGTAGAGAGCGTGCTTAGAAAACTTTGCGCAGCCTGCTGCATTTCGCTGCTGAGTTTGTTTTGGGCCAAAGCAGGCATGGCCAACAGCAATAAAGCGACAATTTTTTTCATAATGAACTGAGTATATGTTTGAATATGACTCACTTAAAATGAAGTTATTCACAGAATCTACTCCATAAAAAAGGCCAAACGCAACGCGCCTGACCACCTGCCGCCCCGACTACTGATAGCGCAGAACTACTTATTGTTTACAAACAACTCTACAATGTATTGCAAAATACTCAGTATTTGAGATAAACCGTTGGTGTCTAAGTAGTAACGCTCGGTATCAATCCAAAAATTATTTTCTTCTAACTTCAAGAACGACCACTCAAAGGCGTTCGTAACGCACCCATATACGACGGGAGTGGGTTTACCTTTTTTTTCATTAAAAATTCTCGACGCAATCATCTCGGCACAAGCCTGCGCGTATCCTTCTTCAAGTGAGCGGTTTTGCGGAACGCCGCCCGTGGCTTCTATGATGCAAAACACGGGCGATTTTATCTCAATGGCATCGGTTTCGGTACTAAAAATATAGTCGCAGTAACCCGATAAGCCCTGTGTTTTGTCCACGTCAAACAGAAAGTCTGAGAAATAGCTAAAATTGCGGTTTTTGCGCAAAATCTCTTTCAAAACAGGGACAATCAAGTGTTCAGATTTGGCTTTTTCGGTGTTGATAGGCACTAAATCTGCGTCTTCCAAATCCAGTAAAAGACGTTCAGAAGGAGTAATACCCGACAAGCTGGGAAATAAATTTTTACGTTTTTGGACAATCCCAAACAAGTCTTCCAGTTCGCTGATATACACAAAGTCGCTGTATGCCATAGCCATATTTTTTTCAAATTTAAACAAAAAAAGGCCAAACGCAATGCGCTTGACCTTTAAGAATCATCTGACACCAATATGAAATTTTTAGGAAAGCAACGTCTAACGCGGCCTCCACTCGTTTATTTTTTTGTCATAGACCAGCGTAGAATCTGGCCATTCCACGTATAACCGCATGGGCAAATATTTGTCTATGTTTCCGTTTTTTACCATTGCTTTGAACAAAAACCCACCGCGCTCTTGCACCAAAGAGTCGGTTTTGAAGTGCGGCGTACACCACATTTCTTCGTACTGCACGGGCATTAGGTGTTTGCCCATTTTAAACTTGCCACCTACTCCACGCCTGAAAGCCCCACTTCCCACGGGCCGATTGATAAAGAAATAGTGCGTAGAGTCGGGCGCAACAAAGTAGCCCTCAAACTTGTACTGCCCCAAACGGCTCACGTATTCTTTACGGAACTGCTGGGCAAAACGGGTGGCGTTGGTAGCACCACGGGCGTAACCGCTGGTGTACGTGATGATGTTGGTCAGCAGGGTATCTTGCTCATTTTTAGATAAATACGTTGTTACGGCGTAAGGGTCTTTGCTTTGGCAAGCCCAAAAAGCAGCAATAATAAACGAGAAAACAAAGAACGAATTTGAAAGACTGTGTTTCATAGATTTCGGAGAATTGGATGAACAATTGCCCGAAATTAAAAAATTACTTGATATAATCGAATTTTTTTATCAGTTGTAACTAGCTACAAAACATAGGCGAATCAGAACAACTAGTACAGCCTGATGGAGAAGCACTTATTCTTATCCCAATGTTACCAGAATTTGTTCTTGATGCAACTACAATGTAGTCACCATCGGGAAAACCACTAGCACTTAGACCGCAACCTGGACAACTTGAGGCTACAACGTTTCCTTGGCTGTCGATTAGTAAAAGACTCACATTTCCAGAGATATTTGTTATGCACACACCGTTACTGTTAAATTCACATCCTAAAATTCCGTTTAGTTTTATACCAGAGGCAATAATTCCACAGTCTTCATTACCTTCAGATACATCGGCTATTATACAGCCTTGTCCAACTGTACCCTTTGGGCAATAATTAAAAGCGGAAGAACGAGAATTACGATTGTAAAACGTAATTTTATTATTCAAGCTATCAATCATTACTTTCTCAACATTTCTCGGAATTTTAGGAGAAACAGACGCACTTTTACCACTGTCCTCTGTGCACTGAAATAGTGAAGCACAGATAATAAGAGCAGAAACCCATTTAATCGCTTTCATAGTTTTAGATTGGTTTTTATGGTTGAATTGAAAAGTACTTAATCTGTAACTTTTATTCTACGGAATAAAAAATACACACAACATGTTGATAATAAGCTAATTGTGAAATAAAATATATTCCGTAATACGGATACACAAAAAAAGTTACAGCTTAATTGAAAAAGTGTTTAGAAGTGCTTATTGAAATATCAATAAACACTTCTAATTAAAAAATTACTTGCTGTAATCGGTAGTCTGCGTAGCAAAATTAGTCCAGTTGGCCGTCCAGTTTTCTGAACCAAACGCCCCAATGAACGTAGCAGGAGACCAGAACGAACCCATTGGTACTACACCACCTGTAGCCAACGAACCACCGTTGCCAAGCGTAAACGTGGGTGTTCCAGTATTAAACAAATTTGCATTTAAGCCCGTAGCAGCGTAGCTATTCACCACACTATTTCCTGGTTGGGCGGTAAACCAATCTGATACAGTCTGTGTACCTACCGTAATAGGAGCGGCAGGAACAGCAGTATCGACGTTACGAATGGCAAATCCACGAGGGTTATCCGTAGTACCTTGACCGAAACCGTCAGTCCCCCAACCAGCCACGCCAGCTAACACTACACGGTTAAGAGTTAAAGCACCACTAGCGGCATTGGCACGTGTACTGTTGTCATCAATAAAAATACCATTGGGGTAAGCCGTTACGACGGTATTATAAATTTTTGCACGATTGTTACGGCGTAGGTGCATACCATTTTGGAACTGTGGACTCACAGCTGTGGTACTTGTTGCTTTTGGTCCAATCAATGTAGCGTTTGAAATAGTAGCTGATGTGAATGGTGTGGCAGCTGTATTTCGGCCATCATTGTCAATTTCAAAACCATTTGAACCCGATTGGTCAGCCGAGGTAGGAGAGCGAATACCCACAATAAACTGAACGTTGCCACGGTAGCCAAAATCCATGTCAAAATCGTCGTCCAAACCACGGTATGCCACCAAATATTTGGCGTTTACGGTGCCACCAAACCACTCAAACGAGTCATCCAAACCGAACGATGCTTGCAGATATTCGGTAGTAGTAGCACTACCTACCGAGCCAAATGTGAAAGAGTTTACTTCTGCATTAGGGTTGATGGGTACACCAGCATACTCAACACGCACATATCTCAAAGAACCCGAATTGTCGTCATCTTCTGTACCGCCGTGGAAACCCTTGTAACTACCTTCCAATTGAACACCTATACCTTGGTTACAAACAGCCTTACCACAGATTACCAACCCACCCCAATCGCCTGGCTCGCGCTGACCCACTGGACGCTCAGACGTAAACACAATGGGAGCAGCAGCTGTGCCGTTGGCTATAATGCGGCTACCGCGTTGCACTACCAACGTACCCTTAGAAATACGGTCGCCAACGATAACCGTACCTGGTTCAATGGTCAAAACACCCGTACTTACACCAGCAGGTGTAATGGCCAGCGTATCACCACCTAAACGAACAAAGCCAAACAAACGGTAAATTTTATCTTTAGTCCAAGTAATATTACCAGTTAAGAGGCCGCGTACATCCACAACTTGTTTGGCAGGTACCGCCGAAATCGTTACTGCTTGCGTAGCAATGGTAGAGGCTTGGTTGCGCTGGTCGGTAGCCTGAAAGGTAAACGTAATAGTTGAACCAACAGGCTGATTTTCAATTACATAATCTTTACTGTAGCTGTCGGTGGTTTCAGCACCTGTGTAGCTTTTGCTGTCAAATGCTTGTCCGTTTTTCAAAACAGTCAAAGTCTTCAAGCCTTCGCCAGCGTTGATGGTAGTCGTGATTTTTACGGTTGCACCTGCCAAACCCGAAACGGCACTACCAGCCGTCAAAACGGGGGCGGGGCCAATAACATCTTCTTCATTACAGGCATTGAACATCAACGCCAAACTCATAACAGCCATTGCAGCTAATGAGCGAGTTACATTTTTAAAATTCATTTTAAATTGGGGTTTTGTTTGGGATTTGATTTTAACTATGATTAAAAAAACATTTGGGTAATAACTATAAAATACGGTACGCAAAGCCGAGGCTGAACAACTGACCTAAACGATACTTTTGTACGGTCAAATCAGTTTCTCGGTCGAATTTTTTATCACCGTTGGCATCTTGCAAAATCTGGAATGGCTGGTTCAGAATATCTTGTATGCCACCCTTAATAGTCCAACGGTCTTTGATTCCCTTTGAGAACGTCAAATCAACCACGTTGCGGGGCATTTCATAGAGGTCAGGGTAAGCCTCAAAACCTACGGCAATGATGCGCTGTCCAATAACGTTGTAAAGCAAGTTGATTTGAAGGTCTTTTTTGGGCTCTGAATAATTAATACCCACGTTTACAATGTATGGCGACTGCCCCTGTAATGGGCGGTTGTTTGACTGTCCAAAGGATTTGTCACCCAAATCTACGCGGCTGTAGATCAAAGCCGTGTTGAACAACAAACTGGTATTTTGTAGAAACTTGGCAGCCCCAAAACTGGCTAAACCTTTCTTAACTTCTAACTCAATACCCGTACTGTACGCGCTTTTGGCGTTGTTGGCCACAAAGGTTTTTGAACCTACCCCCGTCGAACCCAAATCAATTGTTGATTCGATAGGGCTGTCGAAGAATTTGTAAAACGCGGCTACGCTCACCAATTCGTTGGGCGTGGGGTACAACTCCCAGCGCAAATCCATGTTGTGTACTTTGGCAATGTTGAGGGCGGGGTTTCCTTCATATACCACGTTAAAATCAAAATCAAAGAAAGAGAACGGTGCCAACTCGCGGAACTCAGGGCGGTTTACAGTCATGCCGTAAGCGGCGCGGAGCAGCATTTTCTCGCTGAAATTATAAGTCAAGTTGGCCGAAGGCAACACGCTCGTGATGGGGTTGTCCACACGGGCGGGTGCGCCACCCAAAAACGTACTGTTCATTTTTTGGCGGTTGTATTCTACCCGTGTACCCACAATGGCGTTAAACTTGCTGGTAAGGGGTATGTTTGCCGATCCATAACCCGCTATTTGATCGTTGCTGGCGGTATAAGAGTCGTTGGGGTTGGTCTGCTCACCCAGTTGAATACCCCCGTCATTTCTGATATTTTGGAACAACGTGTTGATGTCGGCGGTCAGCAAGTTGGGACTAAAATTGTTGGAGCGTACGTAGCCGAGGTTGCGAGCTTTGAAAGAGCGGTCTTTAAATTCGTAGAAACCGCCAAATTTAAGTTCTATTTCTTTGTCCTTTTTTCCTACTTTTTGCGTTAAATTAACCGAAGCCGTATAGCCGTTTTCTACCATAGCCGAACTAAAACGACCTAAGAAAAACGATTGCGCTTGGCCAATCGGGATATAAATTTCGGAACGACCAGTAACGGGGTCAAGTACATCGGCGCGGTAACGCTTGTAATCGGGTTGGTCGCGGTACGAATAATTGTAACCCGCTACCCAATCTACCACCGATTTGTCGCCGTTCAATTTGTGCTTGCCACCAAGTTGGCTTGTGTAAATACCGCGATATACTTGGTCGAAAGAGGCACTATTGGGACGAAAGTTCTGGGCAATGTCCTGCCCCGTACGGTTAATGTAACGTCCTGTGCTGATTTGATTGAAAAGATTTTTAAAGTCAATGCTATGGTTTTCGTTGATTCTAAACGACCAGTTATGCAATACGCCCAAGCGGTTGTTTCGGGTATTGTACTTGTCGTCATACAAGAACAAAGTTTCAATCTCATTGCCCGCGCCAATATTATAATCGTTCCGTTCAACGGCATTGAAAAGGCGTGATTCACTAAAATTAATGGCTGTTACATTGCCAATCCGAATCTTACCTAAACTCATCTTGAAGTTACCCGTCAAGGCCACACGCTGGTCGGGAATTGAATTAGATTTCACAGGTACCCACTCGTTGCGCAACGACCGCCCTGCTAACTCAATGAGCGCAGGATTGTTTTGAATGGCTCTGATGTCAGAGGGAAAATTGGCAGGTAAATCTAAAAAGCCATTGTTGAAGCTCGTCCAGTAGCCGGGACCTTGCTTAGATTCGTTGAATTCTTGAAAAGTAGTTCCCTGACGAATACCCAAGCTGTAATCAAGTGTTATACTATTTTGGTCTGGAATATTCTTGGTAAAAACCTTCACGATACCACCCGCAAACTCTCCAGGCAAGTCGGCAGATGGGGTTTTGTAGATGAGTAAGCGGTCAATCTGTCCACTCGGAATCACGTCAAACGAAAACGCCTTCACGTCAGTCTCCATAGAAGGCGTAAAAGCGTTATGCAGCATTACGTTGTTGTAGCGCGAGTTCAACCCACGAATGTTAATGAAGCGGTCGCCGACGATGGTAATACCAGGCACGCGCTTTACTACTTGCGCCGCATCGCGGTCGAGGGTGCGGGCTATTTGCTGCGACGAGATACCGCTTACTATATTTTGTGAAGCCTTGATTTCAGAAAGCACCGATACTTCGGTGTTGGTTTGGCGCGCGCCTACTACTTTTACTTCTTGCAAAAGCCTCGCTTCATCGTCCATTAAGGCATTTATTTCGGTTATTTTGTCGGCTTCAACGGTTACGTCGGCAATTTCTTTTTTTCGGTAACCCACATAATTGAGAACGAGCTTGACCTTGCCCACGGGCACTTTTGAGATGGAGAAAAAACCGTTGATGTCGGTGGCCGCTCCCGTGGTGGTGCCGTCTATCAAAACAGTAGCACCGATGAGGTCTTCGTTGTTTTTTGAGTCTTTGAGCGTTCCCCTAATTGTTCCTGTTTGAGCCATTAATAGGGTAGAACAAAGCAGAAACGCGGAAATTAGTACTGTTTTTAATGGGAAGAGGGGTAGTTGTTTTAGTTTCATTTGGAGTCTTGATTGATGTCGTTTTGTATTTCGATGTCAAAAGTAAGTGTCCAATGTTACCAGAATGTTAAGCCAATGTTATGTGATAATTATGAATTGAAGCGTAAGTTGTAAGTATTTAAAGATGAGGCGGTTGTAAATAGAATTATGAAGACTCCTAAACCTTGATTGATAATTGTGAAAGAACAACAAGTGAGGCGGCTATCGTTTTTTTCAATTTTGTAGATATTTAGTTGGTCCAAAAGAAATACGCTATTTTTGCGCCTCATAAGTTGATTTGACACGTCTAAAACTGACTCATACCCATGAAAAAAATCCAATCGGCATTACTTTCTGTTTATTATAAAGATGGCTTAGCTCCCATTATAGCACTGCTGCACCAGCACGGCGTAAAACTGTACTCAACGGGTGGTACACAAACTTTTATCGAAGAAATGGACGTACCAGTTACGGCGGTCGAAACCCTGACGGGCTATCCGTCTATTTTTGGGGGGCGGGTCAAAACGCTGCACCCCGCCGTGTTTGGGGGTATTCTCTATCGCCGCAACGACGCGGGCGACGTAGCCCAAGCCGCCGAATTTCAGATTCCTGCCATTGACTTGGTGATTGTAGATTTGTATCCTTTTGAAGAAACCGTAGCCGCTGGCGCGAGCGACGAAGAAATAATCGAAAAAATTGACATTGGTGGTATTTCGCTCATTCGGGCAGGGGCCAAGAATTTTGAAGACACACTCATTGTATCGAGCCGAAACCAATATGCCGATGTGCTAAGCATCTTAACCGAAAACAACGGAGCTACCCAACTGGCCCACCGCCGCCGCTACGCCCAAGAAGCCTTTGCCACCACCAGCCACTACGACACGAAGATAAATGAGTGGTTTAGCCCCCCGCCCCCGATGGGGGAGCTAACAAAAACTCCCCCATCGGGGGCGGGGGGGCTTCGTTACGGCGAAAACCCGCACCAGTCAGCTACTTTTGAGGGTGATTTGGAGGCCATATTTGACAAACTGCACGGCCGCGAACTGTCTTACAACAACCTCGTGGACGTGGACGCTTGCGTGGAGTTGATTGACGAATTTAAGGACAATGGGCCCACTTTTGCCATTATAAAGCACACCAACGCCTGCGGCGTAGCCACCGCCGCCACCGCCCACCAAGCCTATCTCAATGCCCTGGCCTGCGACCCTGTTTCGGCTTTTGGGGGTGTTATTATTACCAATGCTAAAATAGACGTAGCCACGGCCCAAGAACTCAACAAGTTATTTATGGAAATTCTGATTGCTCCCGAATATGACGCGGAGGCGGTTGAGATTTTGCAATCGAAGAAAAATCGGATTTTGTTGCAACGAAAACCAGTAGAGTTGCCCCAAAAAATGCACAAAACCATTCTGAACGGGGTGTTGGTGCAAGACAAAGACCGCCTTATCGAAAAAGCCGAACAAATGAAACCTGTTACCGTAAAAACGCCCACGCCAGCCGAATACCGAGCGTTGGAGTTTGCGTTGAAAGTGTGCAAACATACCAAATCGAACACCATTGTGTTTGCCAACGAAAACCAACTACTGGCCAGCGGCACGGGGCAAACCTCGCGCGTGGACGCGCTGCGGCAGGCCGTAGAAAAGACCAAAGCGTTTGGTTTTAGTTTGAAAGGCGCGGTGATGGCCTCCGATGCGTTTTTTCCGTTTGCCGACTGCGTAGAACTGGCGCACCAAGCGGGCATTACGGCGGTGGTGCAGCCGGGCGGGTCCATCCGCGACCAAGATTCGATTGAATATTGCAACGCCCACGGCTTGGCCATGGTAACAACGGGCGTGCGGCACTTTAAGCACTAAAACGTGGGTCAGTAGTCATGGGTCATTGGGTCATGGGTCAGTAGTCAAAAGTCAGTGCGGTTCTTAAAGCCGTAAAGCTGCTTTGCCCGAAATAATTCATTGTGTAGAAATCCTAAAACTACGCAACGCTTTGATTTACCAATGACTACTGACCCATGACCAACGACCCAATGACTATTTACTCAAGCAATTTGCCCAAACCACCCAACACCGAGCCGCTTTCTTTGCTCGCCTGTGGGCTGTACGCCGACAGGCGGTCTATGAGTTTGGAAATAGGCATGGATTGAATCCAGACGCGGCCTGAGCCTTGGAGCGTAGCCAGAAAAATGCCTTCGCCGCCAAATACCATTGATTTTAAGTTGCCCGACCGTTGCACGCTAAAATTGACCGAAGGCTCAAAAGCTACCACGCAGCCCGTGTCCACGCGCAGGGTTTCGTTGTTGAGTTGGCGTTCAATTACCACGCCGCCCGCATGTACAAACGCGAGGCCCTCGCCTTGTAGTTTTTGCAAAATGAATCCTTCGCCGCCAAACAAACCACTGCCCAGCCGCTGGTTGAAGTGAATGTTGAGGCTCGTACCCATGGCAGCGCACAAAAAACCATCTTTTTGCACAATGAGCGTGTTGCCCGTCATTTTGGCCAAGTCAATGGGCATCACCGTGCCTGGGTAAGGCGCGGCAAATGCTACCTTTCGCTTACCTACGCCACGGTTGGTAAAGTGCGTCATAAACAGCGACTCGCCCGTGAGCAGGCGCGTACCTGCCTGAAAAATCTTGCCCATGATGCCATGCGTGGGATTGGTGCCATCGCCCATTTTGGTTTCAAACTGAATGCCATCTTCCATAAACAGCATCGAACCCGCTTCGGCAATCACCGTTTCGTTGGGGTCTAATTCAATTTCGACAATCTGAATGTCTTCGCCAATAATCTTGTAGTCAATTTCGTGTGCTCTCATTATAGACAATGTAAAATAGATAATATAAAATGATGTAACTTTCTGATTACTAAACTATTCGGTTTCGGAGTTTTCGTCGCGGCCGCGCAGTTTTTTATCGTCCACGTGTTTGTTCAAAAACTGGTTTATTTTCTCAATGTCAATAGACGACGTAATTTCGCCAAAAGAATTGATGCGAATGTCAAAACCTTCGAGTTCTTTGTGAACGCGGGGCTTTTCGGCGGGGTTGGGGGCAGGAACTTTCTTTTTAGACATCTATTTTAAGCATATTTAAAAGTACAAAAACTTACGAAAAGCGAAGGTACAAAGCGGCGTACCAAATCGCAATATAGATTTAGTAAACGGTTTAAAAATGGGTTTTGATTTTGGTATTTTCATGATGAACGGCGGGCTGATGCGCACAATTTAGGGTAGTGGTACATTTATGCCAATGAACGACCTAACTCATTCATTAATAATACATTGTGCTGCATAATCCCTTTTACGTTGCCTTGTATAATCTCCAAACCTTGCATCTATTTATGACCTGAATGTCCCAACGTTTTTGTAGCACCTCGACGGACACATCCCAACTGAGCGATAAAGTGGCATAAGTATGACGGGCAATGTGACACGACAATTTTTCGTACTTGGCCACCATTTTTAGCGACGGCTCACCCTTGTCGTACATTACCATTTCAACCAAATCGGTCAAACCTGCTTTGGTGTGAGCATTGACGGTCGTCCGCTGCCGTGTAAGAACCTTAAGTAGTTTCGCATATTTAATTGGTGGCACGACTATTACTTAAGATGCTTTTATTCAACGTATTAAATCAGTCGTGCCACCAATAATAATACCGCACGGGCGGCCCCGCATCGCAGCGGCGAACCGCCTAATTTTGCACAAGCACTTATTCACAAATAGCCACAAATCCATCTGCATCAAGGGGCGGTGCGCCGCTGCGAGGCGTATAAACAAAAAAAGCCCCCAAATAGCCTGTAAGGGCATATTTGAGGACTTTTTTGTTTGTTTTGAATCACTTGGAAGTGATCCCGCTGGGACTACGAAAAACACTACTAATTGCCTTTGTCGGCTACTTTACCGACAGGGTGAGACCTAAATTGCGACCTACTAAGCTATCCAAAAAGGCCATAGGTATGTCACTACCCTCTATGTCCCGAAGATACAACTCTGGTGGACAATCTAAGGCGTAAGCCTCACCCCCCGACTTTCCCAATGCTACTTGAAGAAAGACCTTGTTTGTCTGTTGCAGGTCCATCATGTCAGATTTAAGCCGCGACAATTCCAATTCAGCCCGCAACAGTTCCGAAACTGGCACTGACCGCCGACCCGTCAAAATATGGTTGGCATCAAAATCTGGGTAACACTCAGCAAATACCGCCAGCATCTCAGAATTTGGCGTACCACCCCGCTTGCGCATCGTATAAAGCGATTGCGGGCTAACACCCGTGACCTCGCCAACTACGTAGAATCCCCCCTTCAATTCAATGAATTCAAGAAGGCGTTGTAAAATTTTTTCCTTAATGTTTTCCATTTTGTAATCTTTTGTTTATATTTGCATATTCTATTAGTTATAAAAATAAGTACAATGTTATGCAAATATATGCAATAGAATTTAACAAACAAACAATAACCTAACTATTTTATCCAATGGAAAAGACAACACACAGCACCAAGCCAGTAGCCCCCCGCATACTTGCCAAACTCACAGGAAAAACCAGCCCAAAAGGTAAAGAGTACAATATTTGGATGGTCCGAGCCCACCTATATGCCCGTACCTACGACCCATTTATAGAAGTAGCAAAACGAGAAGTAGAACGAGAATTGCAGGAAGCAATCAACGCACTACAATAATGACAGGCTACGAACTCTCACGGGCATGGTTCGACTGGGCCTTTGAAAACCCCGACCTCAACACGCCCACACACACCGCATTGTATATGTGGACAGTGGAAAAATGGAACAGACTCGGACAAAAAAGAAAGTTCGGACTTCCTACCTCCGAAGCAATGGAAGCCATCGGCATCAAATCATACAATACCTACAAAAAGGTATTCAACGATTTCGTGCAATGGAATTTCATCGAAGTAATTCAAGAATCCAAAAACCAGTACACGGCCAACATTATTGCCCTATCAAATTTTGACAAAGCACTTGACAAAGCACTTGACAAAGCACTACTCAATACTGGTAATGCCCTATCAAATTTTGACAAAGCAAATACAGAGCATAATCAATATGCCCCATCAAATTTTGACAAAGCACTTACGAAGCACACACCAAAGCAACGTGAAAGCACTGATAGTATAAATAAACCACAAACTACAAACCTCAAACCTCAAACTATTCTTGCCGACGATGAAAAATCGTCAGCACGGAACAAAACAGTTTTTTCTAATTCCCTCGAAGAAACAACAACAACAGCCCCCCCAGTTGCGCCGCCCCCCCCCAACGTGCCAGACGAACCAAACCCAATTGCCGCCATTCGTGAACTCATCATGCAACAATGGCCATCTACCTATTGGAACGCAGCCCACGCCAAAGCTGCCCAGCAGATGTTTAAAAAAATGGAGTTCAAAATCAGAATCAAACAAGGTAGCCTGCCCGAACAATCAAAAGTAGTTTCAGGAATCAGGTACATGATAACACACTTGCCCGAATTTTGGCAAGACAAAGCCGACCTGCTTACGCTCAACAAAAACTTTGAAACCATCACCAACCAACAAACCAAACTCAATCATGCAAGCAATCAGCACAATACCCGTACCAGTAAAATCACAACTCTCAAGCCAACTGGGCGAGAACCAAAGCAAGGAGTACCCTTTGGCGAATGGTGATGAATTACCAGAGCTTACCGAGGGTGAAATAATGGAGTATAGAATACAGAAAAAATATCGACTCGAACGAGAAGCCAAAAGAGTAGCTTACCAAAAGTCGCTCATGCAACCCCTATACCCCACCATTCAAAGCACAGAAGATTTCCTTCTCTACTGCCAACAACGCACAGGCCAAAATATCACCATTGACCAAGAAAACGCCCAGGTCATAAATCTGTTATCGCACTACTTTGCAGGAATTGACTGCCAACTCAACCCAATGAAAGGAATTTTATTGTATGGAAACATTGGAACAGGAAAAACCACCCTCATGCGCCTCATGCAGGAAGCACCACACGCATCGTTTGCCATAGAATCAGCTCAAGAAATTATCAACGAATACGCCGCCGACGGCGTGCAAGTCATAGAGAAGTACAGCAGATTGATCTACAACAATAACACCGCAAGCCGCTATTTTGGAAACAGAGAAATCGGCCTCTGCATTGACGACATCGGCACCGAAACCGAAGCCGCCAATTTTGGCAATCGAAAAAACGTAGTAGCCGAAATACTATCCATGAGATACGCACAACTACACGGCCCCACCACCCACCTTACTACCAACCTCACCCCCGCTGAACTCAAAGAAGCATACGGCGCAAGAATATACGACCGCCTACGTGAAATGTTCAATGTCGTAGAGTTTCCGCATACCGCCCAGTCAAGACGACAATAAAACCCATTCATTCCCCCCAAATCTGCCCCATAATCAATCATCTCTTCTTTTGCATACGATCTTAAACACAATGACTACGCTAAAATCAATCGAAATCACCGACAAAGGCCACAAGTTCACCGTCGAAGCCAACGGCAACAAATCAACAGCCCTGTTTGGCCAAATACCCAAACAACTATACCAACTCATCAACGATATTGACCAACACACCAAAACCCTATTTCAACCCGTCAGCTCCAGCCTCATCGGCTACACAATCAAAGAAGGCAAAGAATCCGTAATCCTCAAAATCACCCTAAACCAAGTCATAGGCACAGAATACGCAATATCAAAATACGAAATCGAAAACTTTAAAGCCGACATAGTAATCTACGACGGGCAGACAAATCTATCCATAACCCAAGCCATCAAAAAACAAACATTTATCAATATTTTCATAGCAATACACTTAGACATTCAAACATTCCTCGAAGAAAACTACTCCAAAATGCTTGATACCGAATCTACCCAAATCGAAATGTTTGAACAACCATGAAACACAAAGAATCAAAAACCCAAATCGTATGCATCAAATGGTTTAGACTTCAATACCCGAATATGAAACTAAACCTTTTCAGCATACCCAATGGTGCCGCCCTCCAAGGCGCACCCACCGAACGCGCCAAACAATGGAATCGCCTCGCCCAAGAAGGCGCAACACCTGGAGCCGCCGACCTGTTCTTAGCAGTTGGAAACTCACAATCACACGGCCTATTTATAGAGATGAAAAGCCCCACAGGCAAACTATCCGACACCCAAACCGCCTTCCGACAGTCCGTCATGCAACAAGGCTACAGCTACGTAGTCTGCTATTCCCTGTTTGAGTTTATCAACCTCATTACCAACTACTGCGCCTACAAATGAAAGAAAAGGCATTTAAAATCGCAATCAAAATAATGACCGCCATTCTAATCATTATCATACTCGCATTTTTGGCATGGATTGAAGTAACATATCTCATCATCTGACCGCACACGCAACCCCAACAAAAAAAGAGCCAGTCTAACAAATCTGTTAAACTGGCTCTTTTTTAATGCCTCACATCACATCACACCACCCTACCGTTCAAAGATGCCATCACCGAATCATAAGGCAACCCAGTAAACGAACAAAAATCCACCACACTCACCAACGACTTCAAAGGCTTCCCTTTTTCATCCCTAATCTTACGCATAAGCCTATACGCAGAGGCTTCCGAACAACCCAACAAACAAACCAAGTCCGCAGCATATACTACAATTCGCACAGGTGTCATATTGTATTCAAATCATGTCAATTTATACGCAATCAAATACAAATATACGCTATTTAACATAACATTGCACCCACTAAAAAACACCCATGACAAAGCCCCATAAATACCTTGCCATTGCCTACCTCTTACTTTGGGTATGGATAATATTATTTTGCCCACCCACATACGCCCAACTACGAATCAGCCAGCCACCCACCGCCACCGCCAAAGTCATTCGAGTGCTCGACGGCGACACATTCGAGGTAATCCAAAACCTCCAAAAAGTACGGTGGAGAATATCAGGAATCGACGCGCCCGAACTCAAACAACCATTTGGCCAACAATCCGCCGACTCACTCACCAAAATACTCATCAATCGAACCATCACCGTTCAGCTCCTCGGCAAAGACTTATTCCAACGCGACATCATAAACGTAACCCACATACAGGGCAAAAGATGCGACCTCGACAGCCTTATCATAGCCAACGGTTGGGCGTGGTCCCAAAAAGGGTGGTATGCCAATGTGTACTACCTACACCGAGACCCCATCCAGTCAATCGCAGTAACACAAAAACGAGGCATTTGGCAATGCGACACCCCCGTTATACCCAAAATGTGGCGACGACTCAACGCCCATAATAAAAGACTCGCCAACAATTGCAACTAACACAAAACCAACACTTTACCCCATACATACCAAAATGAGCGCAACCACCACAAGCATCGTAATCAACTACGACCCCGCCGCCAAGCGGTTTCTTACCCCATACACCTACTTGGCCACCCGCAAAAAAATACCCCGCTCCGTCAATCCATTCGCCAGGTCATACAGAAGCCTCGTAATACAAGTACTACGAGCCAGAAGGCGCGGCGTTGTCGGTTTCTCATGGAACAAAACCGTTGCCAACCCAGTATTCTCACTCGAAGGCAACTTCAACGAGTGCGCACTATACCGTTTCTCCGACACAGGCACACTACTCACAATAGTATCAGGCACATTCATCGACGTATTGCGCCAGCTACACATGATAGCCCAAGCAGGAATCCCCCTGCACCAAGCCGCCGCCAAAGACGCAAACTTCAACATCAGCCTCCAAGAAGTACCAGCCCCATAGCTTTAATCAACCCCATTAATCAATTTTACCCATGGCAGCATTCACATTCAACACCACAACAAAACAGTTCGATTTTAGCTACACCTACACAGACAGTTTAGGCAAAGTCAAAACCTCAAACACAAAACCACGTACTTGTGTAGGGCTTGCCAACCAAGTAATGCGCGCACAATCACGCGGCATTCCCTACGTAACAGGAACAGGAACAAGCGTACAACAATCAGGGCTACCCGTAGTCCTTTTTATCACAGGCGGGCCAGATGTTGGCTACACTGTATCAGTTATTGGGTACGGTGCAGAATCAGTCGTAAAAAACACCGCAGGAGATGCCCTACGCGAAGCCGTACGCCTCACCAAAGAATACCCCAACAAAGAATTTCGCAAAGCCATGAGAGCCAAAAGATTCGACATCCTACTCGTTGGGCCAAACGTGCTTTAAAAGAGCAAAAATCAAAGACTAACACTATTTTTATCAATCAAAACCCCCAAATTACCAATTACCAATGGCAAAAAACACAGGCGTTATCCAGTTGCAAGGCAACGTAGGTAACTTAAACTTCACCAAAGGCGGCCAAGTACGCCAAAAACCAGCTTCACGCCCCGCCACAGCAGTGCGTACCCTCGAAAACAACAGCGAGTTCAAAACCCAAACCAAAGGCGCATCACTCGTTGGCGAAGCATTCCGTGGTTGCATCACCAACGCCAAATCATCAAACTGGCACAACCGACTATCACAAGTCGTGCGCGAAATCATCAAACTTGATTTAGTAAACCCACGCGGTCAGCGCGGCATCATCGACGACGAAACATCGCTCATCGAAGGCTACGAGTTCAACGAAAACGCCACCCTCGGCAGCATCTTGTATGCACAACTCGACACCGACATCAACCGAATCACTGGTGTAACCACCGTAAAAGTACCCTCAATCGTTCCCGCCGTTTCCATAGCCGCACCACAAGGCGCTACCCACATCAAATACATCGCCTGTTCAGTAGCTATTGACTTTGAACTGGAAGAAACCGCAGTAACCGAACAAAAGTCATCTTTTGTAACACTCAACAACGTTTCTCAATTGTTAGTAACAATGAACGTACCACAGGCCGCCAACGAAGCCCGCCCCATCTTGGTAGGTTTCGGCATTGAGTTCTACCAAGAAGTAAACGGCCAAAAGTACCTGTTACAAAACGGCCAGTACAACCCATTTGCAGTAGTCAAAGTAGACACAGGCGTAGTATAAAAACGTAGGTACAAGGCACGCCTTGTATCAGTATCAAAACAAAAAACGACGGGAAACCCCCGCCGTTTTTTTTTGTGGAAAAAAATTTTGAAAAAATTGTTCAAAAGCCATACACAAGCCATACATAAGCCGTACATAAGCCGTGCATACAGCCCCATGTTCAACATTCAATTCACCTCAAAATAGAGCCTAAATTATGCCGTTTCCAGTCCACAGTAGTCTGGCTCACCGCCGCCACCGCAGCACCAGCAGCCACCATATAACCCGCCACACTCACCACCACCGCAGGCAAAGCCACCCCAGCAGTAATCACAGTAGTGCCCACCGCAGTCAGCACAAGGCCAATGTTCCGAATCACACGAAAAAACCTGGGAGTCGGGGCCTTCACCCGCTCCACCAGCGTCATACTTTCTTGAGTTACCATAATTGATATTTGCGGGGCCGCCCGCGCGGTATTTGATATTTGTTATTTGTCCGAAACGCCATAATAGCAATCACATTACCCTGCTGATACGTCTCCTTCACAAAAAAACCCTGCTGTCTAAGCCCCTTATTCCTACCAACATTATAAGTTTTAGGAGGCAAATACAAAGTACCATTCCGAAACCCCAACGAAGTGCCAACAGCATTTATATCAGCCTTGCCACCTGCACGAGCCCGCCAGTTAGAAGTATTTCCCTGCCCAGTTACAAAGTTCAAACCACCATGAAACCACAACGCCACCCCCACATGATAACCACCATCAGAACGACGAAACAGCACCACAAAAATCTCATCACAAGCAGGCAATTGACGCGCCTTACTACGCCAACCATTCCGCACGTCCCAAACTATACATTCAGACTTGCGCCAGTTCCAAGCCAACGGCATAGCGGCCTTCGTTATACCAACCAGTTTCAAACCCGATTGCTCCACAAAAAACCCAATACTCGTACCACAATAAGGCGCAGTAAGCGGCAAATTCCCCCACCTATTCAAAGCATATATCAAACTATCATCGTTGGCACCAGTACGCTCAACTCGGTTATGATACTTCAAGTATATTCTTCTAACAACAGCAGTAGCACAGTTATCGCCTACGGCATCAACAGGTAAGATTTGAGCCAACGATACACCAGCGATAAAGTTAAAGACAACATAAAAAACAAAGTGAAATCTCGCTCGTAACATTTGAATCTCTTTTGGGCCGATAAATTATTGACATTACTCTTATCACTCTCAAAATCAGGATAGCCCCGCGTCAAAAGTGGATTCTCGTACAAATAGTACACCCCATTACTCTTCACATACATCATAATCTTGGCCAGCACAAGGCTATTCAGCATCGTAAAAACCACGTCCAAACCCTCAATCATCACCTTGTAGCCTTCGGGCGAAGGCCCATCACTACTACTCTCAAAAACAACAGACCGAAGCACATTCAAAACCCAAACATTCAGCAGCAAAACCACCACACAAATACCCGAAACCGAGAAACCAAACAAGAACCGCCAAATCGTCAAACGAGGCTTAACAGTCTTAGAAACAGGGCTTTCAGCATCAGCAACAGCCGCAGCACCTTGCGGCACATTAATAGGCGTATTCATCTTCAATAAATTATTCATCTCAAATCTGGTTTAGCATACGTTCCGAATCAGTTTTAACCTCACTCAAACGCCTACGCGTCCCATCTTCCACCTCTTTTCTTAGCCAACTGCGAACCTTAGACAACACCAAAACCTTGTCATTGTCATCAGCAAAATAACGCCCCAGGCCATCAATAATACTCTCCGCCAACTCATCAGTCGTAGGGTTCACAAACTCATCTTGCTCCTGCATATTCATCTAATTTTTTGAGTGTTTTAACACTTCAAAAATACCACAAAACCCCACAAAAAAACCAAATACCGTCATTATTGAACAATCCCTATCAGTCTTTACAGGCCATGAAAAACCCGCCAAAAACGCCCATAACTTCACACCCAAATCAATAATGATTCAACCAAAAAACAACCGCGCGGGCGTTACCGAAACACAATGAAAAGTCTATTAAAATTATTGTTTGTCTCAATTATGGTATTGAGCATGAGTTGCACAGAAGCAACAAACGTAGAAGCAAAAGAAGAACCAAAAACCAGTGGAGTAAAAAACGAACCTAAAGGCAGTAGAGTTGGTGACGCAGACAAACCATATGTTATGGTGTCATTTAATAGATGGCATGGTATGAACAACTCAGCAGCCATAAGGCAACAATACAATATAAACACAACAAATTCTGGGGCATTAGGTCTATACATTTATTCAACCGCTGCACATCAACAAAACGCATGGACAACATTCAAAAACCAGTTCTCGCAAATAATGGCCGAAGGGAATAAAACAGCCTTATTGGATAATTTTACACAATTGGCATGGGACGGACAACCAGTATTTTACCCACTTTCAGCACATGGAATAAAGATATTCCACATAGCAATATCAGGGTCAGGATACGTGTTGCAAAGAAAAGAAAATGGATCACTTGTAAACGTAGTAAGTAGAAACACCCTGGGAGAAATAATAGACTACTTAGAGTTTATAAGACAAAACGGAACAGAATACCACAAGCTGGCAGTTATAACAATGAACATTAGCGCAGAAAATCCTTAAAGCTGTTCCCGAATATCCATCTTAGCTACAATCTGCTGGGACTTGCCAGCGTAATCAGGTAAATTGATGTAAAACTCCCCCAACTTAGGCGACAACACGGCATAGCCCACAACCGCCTTATTCAACAGTTGCGCATCAACAGGCTTTAACCGCGTGCAAGTTCCAGTTAGTTCTACCCGATTCGTAGCCCCCAACACAGTAGGAGCAACCGCCGTAAACGTAGCCACAAATTCAAAATCATTACCTTTCAATGGGCCAGTACAATACCCCAAATAGGCCACCTGCACCTGCAAAGTATTGACATCTTTCCTACTTACCCAAGCCTTAGAAAGTCCACTAATTACCGAAGTACAAGGCACACGCTTACTGAAATAATCCAACGCATTTACATTGTACTCATAATACCCACCCAAAATACTGTGCAGCGCATCAGACTTATCAATAGGGCGTTTATCCAAATCAATACGAATGTCTGGCACAACAACAGGTACAACAACGGGCGTAACTGGCTCATCAACAGGTTTCTTGCAACTCAATAAAAGTACCAAGCACAACAACCCAAGTACAGTTTTCATAATCAAGAATATCTAAGTTAAAACAAACACAAAACTATACAACAACTATGACAACCGCAACCGTACAGCAAGGACAAAACGCCGACAATATTGGCTATGGACTACTCAACAAACCCCGCGCCATGCGCGCCATAGTGCGCTTCACCGATTCTTGTATTTATAATCACAACAACGCCGACCAAGCAGATTGGAACAAACTGATGGGGTTCTTCGACGGATATTTCAACAATCCGCGCTCGGTACGCTGGGGCTGGCGGTGGAGTGTAACCAACAACTGCATCGAAATAGCACCCTATGTCCACCACGCAGGAAGCATCATCTTGCCACCGAGCAGCCAATGGATTCAAATACCAATCAATGCATGGGTAGAACTCCGAATCCTCATCGACCGCCCCAACAACAAATACGTTTTCAAATGCAGCCTAAACGGCAACAATACCACCCACGAGGTAGCAGTAAACAGCCTTGCAAACACATACGAAAGCGATTGTTTTTGGGATTTACTATATTTCGGGGGTAGTCAGACAGCCCCCCAAAACGTCAGCGTTGATTACAATGTCATTGTAGTAGGCGCATTGCGTCGCTATCGTTGCCACAGCGCAACAAGCTCGTGGCGCGTATCATACACCGACAGCGACTTAGACCGCAATTCGTACTATGGCACCGCCAACGAAGACATTACCATCATTGCCAGCGCAGGGAGCTTGGTAACAACCCTCGGAAATGTTCAAGTAACCGACTTAGGACCAGCTTAATTAGACAAGCCCACCAAGTCAGCATTAACAATACTTGACCAATCACCTCCAAAAGGTGCATTCAAACGAACTTCCAATACATTCCCATTCAACCGAACGCTACCCTCAACGGTGGCGTTCGGCATAAAATCAGGTGTCAAGTTTTCCAATTTACCCCGCACCACATACACCCGCTCAGACTGCAAACGCAACATCTTAAACGTACTACCAAATCCATAAACCACCCCATCAGCTTTGCCCTTCAATGAATAAACAACAGTCGTACTATCAGCAGTATGAGAAAGCGTAGCAAAATGCCTGTCCTCAAAAGATTTTGCACTACCAAATCGCTTCCTAAACACCTCCGACGGAACACCGCTAACAACTTCAAAACGACTACCAACAACCAATGCAGTACTCCCCACATCGTTACGCTTACAACCCCAAAACAAGAAAAGGCACACAGAAAAAGTAAGAAAGAATCGCATAAGTAGAAGAATTAAATTAGCCATACAAAAATAAGCAACTTATTAAATCAAACAAACATTGCCCCCAAATCTACCGCCTGTTGAATTATCTCGAAGATTGGAACAGTACCAGTTTTAAAAAGATAACGCAACAGGCGGCTTTTTTATGAGCAATACCCTGTCATTGTCATCAGTAAAATAACGCCCTAAGCCCTCAATAATACTCTCCGCCAAAATCACGCTCGAAGGCTTCAAGCTGTCCAAAAAGAAGGAGCAAACAAACGCAATCGTTACGGCTTTCTCTCATCTGGGTGGATTCCCCATCAAAGCAATCTTTACGCTCCACGATTTTCGAGAAAAAGAACTATTCGATGACGAAAAAAGCAAGGAGTTTGTAGAAATCAAAAAGAACATCAAAGCGCAAAACGCCCTCTATACCACGTTTCAGGAACTTTCTACCGAAGTAACCCAAAACCTCAACACTGAAACGCAACTCGAAATCTTTCCATAACCATGACCATCGAACAATTCACCCAAACCGTTGACGGAATCATCAACGACTACACCAATGCCATAACCGACGGTAAAGAATTCCGCGACCAAATAGCCGACTTACTCATTGAAGTGGCACGGCCAGCCCTCAGCGAAACTCCCGACGACGAAAGCCAAGAGGATAAGTTTGTAAGAATCTGCGTAATGCTCAACGAAATGTCAGAAGACGACGAAGTTTTTTGTAAAGCCCTCCTAAGAATTGCCGCACAAGTTCTCAACGAAAAACACGACAACTTAAACGCCGCCGAAGAAATACAACGAACTCTATAAGAATATTAAGCCGCAAGCCGCATTTTTAATGCCCGTAGAACGATTATTTTTCAACCTCTATCTTTTGGGCTTCATTCCAGAAGTATTATTACCATAATATCGTTATATTCTACTGTATTTTACTTTCTTTGCAAAGTAATAGGGTTTAGCTACCATAAAATCAACCCACATTCATTATTCTGGCAATGCTGATAGCCCCAAAAAAAGCTGCTACAAATCACAGTGGTAAACTACTCATAAATTTCCTAATCAATCCATGTCATTAGACCAAAAGAAACAATTAGAACAACAACTTTGGAACATCGCCAACACCCTACGTGGTAAAATGGATGCTGACGAGTTTCGTGATTACATCCTTGGATTTATATTTTACAAGTATTTGTCCGAAAAAATGCAGCTCAATGCCAATAAGATTTTAAAAGATTCGGGCGAAACAATTGAGTACCAAGATATTAACGAAGCCCCCGACGAAAGGAAAGAGTATCTACAAGCCATCAAAGATGAAACCGTTGAAAGTTTAGGCTTTTTCTTAAAGCCCTCCGAATTGTTTAGCAGTTTGGCAACCAGAGGCAAGCAAACCGAAGACGATGAAGACAACGAAGACGAAGAAACAAACACTGATAGTTTTATTTTGGGCGACCTTGCCAATGTGCTAAGAAACATTGAGCAAAGCACCGCAGGAACTGACTCAGAAGACGATTTCAATAAACTTTTTGAAGACCTTGATTTAACTTCGTCAAAACTCGGACGTACTGAAAAAGATAAAAACAAGCTCATTTCTAAGGTATTGAGCCACCTCAATAAAATTGATTTTGAACTCGAAAACATTGAATCTGATATTTTGGGCGATGCCTACGAATATCTGATTGGACAGTTTGCCAGTGGTGCAGGAAAAAAAGCAGGTGAGTTTTACACGCCCCAGCAGGTTTCAATGGTACTTTCTAAAATCGTAACTACGGGCAAAACCAAACTTCGTTCGGTCTATGACCCTACTTGTGGTTCGGGTTCGTTGTTGTTGCGAGTAGCAAAAGAGGTTAAAGACGTTGCTTATTTTTATGGGCAGGAGCTGAACCGCACGACCTACAATTTGGCTCGAATGAATATGATTATGCACGATGTGCATTACTCTAAGTTTAATATTAAGCAAGAAGATACGCTCGTTCGACCGCAGCACCTTGACAAACGTTTTGAGGCAATTGTGGCAAATCCGCCATTTTCTACGCAGTGGACGGCGAGTAGTTTGTTTTTGACTGACGACCGTTTTAGCCAATACGGTAAACTCGCACCGAGTAGCAAAGCAGATTTTGCTTTTATTCAACACATGATTTACCAGCTCGACGATAACGGCACAATGGCAGTTGTGATGCCACATGGTGTATTGTTTAGAGGGGGAGCAGAAGGACACATAAGGCAATATTTGATTGAAGACTGTAATTATTTGGATGCAGTTATTGGGCTACCTGCCAGTATTTTTTACGGCACGAGTATTCCGACATCTATTTTGGTGTTTAAGAAATGCCGTGAAAACCCCGAAGACATTTTGTTTATTGATGCCAGCCAGCATTTTGACAAAGTAAAAACCCAAAATGTACTAAGCCTCGATAACATTGAGAAGATTATAAGCACCTACCGAGAGCGTAAAACCGAAGAAAAATACAGCTACGTAGCACCACTAAGCGAAGTAAAAGCCAATGATTATAACTTAAATATACCTCGCTACGTAGATACTTTTGAGGCAGAAGACAGCATAAATATTGCGGAAATTGCCCAAAAACTGAAAGATATTGATACCAGTATGGCAGCCACCGACCAAACTATTGCCGATTTTTGCAAAGAATTGGGTATTGAAACACCTTTTTGAAATGGATATAGAGAAACAAACGATTGAATGGAAAGAGTCGTGGCGGGACGAATATTTAGGTTGGATTTGTGGATATGCAAATGCCAAAGGAGGAACTTTATGTATAGGTAAAAACGACAATGGCGTTATTGTCGGTATTGAGAAAGCAGAGAAACTTTTAGAAGATTTACCCAACAAAATTCGTGACATTTTAGGGATAATCGCTGATATTGACATAAAAACAGAAAATAACCTCAATTATTTAGAAATAAAAGTAGAGCAATACCCTACGCCAATCAATTACAAGGGCGAATATCATTATCGTACAGGTAGCACGAAGCAGGTCTTAAAAGGTTTGGCTCTCAATAAATTTTTATTAGATAAAACAGGTATTAAATGGGACTCTCAGCCTATATCTTATGTACAAATTGCCGATTTAGATAGCACAGCCATTGAATATTTTAAAAACAAAGCACTTTTAGCTACTCGTATTAATGAAAGTGATTTGATGCTTAACGCTTCCGAAATTCTTGAGCTTTTACACCTCATTAATGATACTCAGCCCAAGCGTGCAGCAGCTTTGTTGTTTCATGCAGTACCCGAAAAGTTTATTACGGGTACTATCATAAAAATTGGATATTTTAGAGATGATACTGATGTGGTTTTTCATGACGAAATACGTGGGCCTTTAATTCTGCAAGCTGAAAAAACCATTGAGCTTCTGAAAACAAAATATACAGAAGCCCTTATCAAATACGAGGGTATTCAACGAATAGAAACTTTTCCGTATCCCGAGAAAGCACTTAGAGAGGCTCTTTTAAATGCCATTATTCATAAAGATTATAGCACAGGCGTGCCGATTCAGATAAAAGTGTTTGCCAATAAACTCATAATTTTTAATATGGGCAAGCTGCCTATTGAACTTACGCCCGAGAAATTCTTAGGCGTACATCCGTCAATCCCTGCCAATCCCGATATAGCCAATACTTTTTTTAGAGCGGGTTTTATAGAATCTTGGGGGCGAGGTGTGCAGATAATTTTGAGCGAATCAGAAAAATTTGGCTTGCCAAAACCCGAATTTAATTTCGATTTTGAAGGCTTACAAATAACTTTTAACCAAAAGCAAATTAGTCAAAGTAGTCGAAGTGGTTTTGCTTATTTATTGGCTCACATCGAAAATATGCTCAGTCAATCGAAACAATATGAACTTAGTTCTGCTGAATTAGAGAAGATAGTTGCGACCCTCGAAACACTTGAACAAAAATCTTTGATAATTATAACGGTTTTAGAGACACACACCCACCTCAAACGCCGAGAAATTATGCAACATATTCAGTTGGCAAATAATACGATTAATACAAAACGCTACCTCGAACCACTATTAAAGAGTGGTATTGTAAACCAAACCATCAAAGACCGCCCAAATAGTGTTTATCAAGAATATATTTTGAGCCGTTTTGGTAAAAAAGTAGCATTCGTTTTGAACGAATCATTAAAAAAATCGAATCAAAAACTTAATTCATAACTTAGTCTATACTTAGTCTATACTTCGTCTATTATGCACATACATACACCAAAATTACGCTTTCCAGAGTTTTCTGATGAATGGGTCGAGAAAAAGTTAGGGAAAATTACAAGTCTTATCACCAAAGGAACAACACCGAGTAAATTTGTTGAAAATGGAGTAAAATTTGTAAAAATAGAATGTCTTGAAGGAGATTACATAAATAATGACAAATGCTTATTCATTGACGAAACAACACATTTAATCTGTAACTTTATTTTTACGGAATAGATAATCCAATACTTTGCAGTAGTTTTTGCTGCTCTTTGATGATTGGTTCAAGTATCCAATCATCA